>JAISTG010000074.1 GCA_031272705.1 Bacteroidales bacterium
TTCCCAAATCAAACAATAGGGAAAAACTATAAAATTTTTGTTTTTGCAGACTCAAAAATAACCTGTCCTGCCTGTAACAAAAGTTTTATGAACTTTTTGAAAGAGTATGTTATAGATAAGCCTAATTGTTTTATAATCAATTATTCGTCGGGAGCAATGTATGATATAAGTGATTTGTTGGAAGCAAAAAATTGTTACAATGACAGAAAAACAAAGTTTTTTGTAGCCGAAGGTTACAAATTTGAGACATCAAAGGTTATTATTGTGAAAAACGACAAAATAGATACTGTAATGGCTGTTGAACCTGAAACACTAAGCGAAACATTACAGTATTTACATTCACATTAAATACCGTATTGAAAACGAATAAAAGAGCAATGCTATTTGCTTACCTGTCTAAAATCTAAACAGATAAAGACATAATAACGAAAAAGTTCGTGGTGGAATAGCCATACATAATTATTGTAGTCTAATAAGCAATGTTGATTTGTTTGTTTGGTATTTTGCTTTTCTGTAATCAAGTTTCAGAATTCTGTAATCAAATTACAGAGTTCTATAATCAAATTATAGAGTTCTATAATCAAATTCTAGCATTCTATAATCAAATTCCAGCATTCTATAATCAAGTTTCAGAAATCCGAAACTAAAATATTGATTATTATATCGTTGCTTTGTTACAATTATCTTGCAATTTGAATTGACGGAATCGCCTTTATTACTTGGTTTTGTTTTAATTCAGCAATTTATTCCATAACCATAGAGAGCAAAATCACCTTTACAGGGGTCATCCGGGAAGATTTGGCGAAGGTATTCCGTTATTTCCCTTGCACAAATCATATCTGCGATTTTGCGATTGGTGATTTGCAGGCTGCAAGCCGTTTGATAAACGTGTGTATCCACAGGAACAATAAGTTGAGAAGGCGAAAGGATATGCCATAATCCCAGATCTACTATGCCATCATTACGTATCAGCCATCGCAAAAGCATACACAGTCGCTTGCAAGCCGATTTTGTATCTTTGGGTATGCCATTCACAGCCGCAAAACGCCGATTGAAATATGCTAAAACGTTCTCAAAATCATTTTGTTGCAAGGTTTTGGCTATGTCTTCCTCCATATCATTGCTTTGTGTGTAAATGTCATTTAACGTTTGGCAAAGAACATAAAAATCATTCCTTTTATAGAAACGATATAAGGAGGTAAAATCATCTTTATAAGGAAGATATGTCCTGTTCAAAATGTACTCATGAGGAGACGGAATAAAGTCCTGATGTAATTTTTCCAAAACTTGAAGAAATGCTTTACGACTTCCATACGCTAACCACGCACTTATGAAGGCTGAAATTTCAATATCACATTTGTTTTTGTAACGATGTGGAAACTGTATCGGGTCTTCAAAAATAAATTCCTTAACATTATAACGTTGAGCGTATTCATTAAGTTTATATAACGTATTCATTGAGGTTGTTTTTTCGTATTTTGAAATGTAAAACAAATTTATATCCTGTCGTAAATAAATCTTGGTGCAATCTTCATTAAAAAGGCTATAATGTTCCAACGTTTAGTTATATATACAACTTTCTTTCTATGGCGTATTGCTTTGTAAATCTGACGTGAAGCCTTGTTTAACGGGCTTACAAACGGATAATTTCCCTGTCCTTTTATCAAATCCGTATCCACAAAACCCGGTCTTATATCGGTAATACTTATTTTTGATTTGGTTTTACGGGCTTTGCCTCTCATTGCTTCCAAATAACTCTTGTTGTAAGCCTTTGATGCAAAATACGATGGAGCATAACGATTACCACGTAACGAAGCAATGGAAGTTACAGATGCAAGATGACCGTATCCCTGTCTGTTAAAAAAATTGAAAGACCAGTCTATAATGTTCGTGAAACCTAAAACATTAGTCATAATAGTTTGTTTTTCCACTTCAAAATCAAGTTTCTGATTCACTTTTCCAATGCCTGAACACAGAAAAATCAAATCTATGTGTTGCATTTCGCTTACAAATTCTTCCATTTTTTGGATTGTGAGTGCCAAATCGGTAATATCAAAGGCTTTTACCGTATAAGAATTTGGTTTTTCAGCCTTTAAGTCCATCAAAAGAGCCTCTCTTCTGCCCGTTATTCCGACTTTGTATCCGTCATGTACCAAAAGCCTCGCCACTTCCTTGCCAATACCTGACGTAGAACCTATTACAATTGCATTTTTTATCTTTTCCATCTTGTTTTGGGGTATTAAAATTGACGCAAAAGTAATAAAATTTAATCAAAATATAAGTTTGTATGTGTCATTTCGGCATTACGGAATGATATAAGACTTTTGCAGCAGAAAAAATACTCATTTACTATTCATTATGATTATTTTTGTAACTTTGCAACCTCTAATCATAAAAATAAAACATAATATGAAAAAGACATTATTAGTTATTGCATTAGCCTTTGGGGCTTTTGCTACAATGGGACAAACACCTGAAATATACGTAGGTGGCTTGGAATTAACCGGTTCAGGAATAGGAGTGTCCATAAGTCCGGGTGTATGGCACAATGGGCAATTTCAACCTTTTGAAACAGGCGGTACATTAAATGACATCTTTGTTTCAGGAGGAGATGTGTATGCCGTAGGATATTTAAATAATGCAGCAATGATGTGGATAAACGGAGTATCACATCCTATTGATATTGCGGGTAATTATACGACTGCAACAGGAATTTATATTTCCAATGACAATGTGTATGTCTGTGGTATGATGGCTGGATTTACGGGTTTAGACGCTGTTTTGCTCATAAACGATAACCCAATTGGGCTTCCAAGAGATGTTAGCAGTGCTTTGGAATGCTCTGTAAATGCTGTATTTGTGGAAAATGACATTGCGTACATTGCAGGCAGTACAAGCATAAACGATATTGATACAGGAGGAATGTATGCAAGCCTTTGGATAGTAGAAAACAACAATATATATTATCACATTCTGCCTTATAGAAATTCGGAAGCAAATGATATTTTTGTAAAAGACGGAGAGGTATATCTCTTTGGAGTGTATAAAACCAATGGATATAAGCCTGCATTTTGTAAAGTACTGAATGCCACTACCGAAACGCCGCAATATGAAACACAAATAATAGAAGAAGAAGGTGATTTTGATGTTTTTGCGGGCTATGTTGATGGAAACAATGTCTATATGGTAGGAGGCAAAGATCAGAATGCAGAACCGGGGAATGATGTTATGCCTAAGGCTTGTCTGTGGTCTAATGGAAATATGACTTTTCTTGCCGATACGACTTATGCATCAGTGGCTATGGATATTACAGTCTTCAATCACATACCTTACATAACGGGTGTAGTTTCTCAAAATGTGGAAGATATTTCTTGTTATCAAGCAACGCTGTGGGAAAACAATCAAGCACAAACATTATATAATGGTTTGGCAACCAAAATCTTCGTTACAGAAGAAAATTCGCTTTATTCCGTTTTGCAAAATCAGGTATCCGTATATCCAAATCCTGCAATAGATAAATTTTATTTGGAAGGCATTGATTATGATTATGTGAAAATATATGATTTGTTTGGAAGAGAGGTTTTGAGTAGGGGAAAAGATAAAGAAATCTGCATTGAAAATCTTGTAAAAGGCATTTATAATGTGCGAATTTTTGCTGATGGCAAGGTGATTGGCAATAATAAATTAGTAAAACAATAACATAATATATAAGGAATAAAAACAGGTTGCATTCAAAGAAAATGTAGCCTGTTTTTTTATTGTGAATATTTTTTTTGTAAGTTTTATTTGTCAATTTCAAATGTTTTCATATCTTTGCAGCCGCTAATTTTAAGAAATTGTAATAACAAACATATACACAAATGAAAGTATACAACACTTCAGAGATTAAAAACATCGCTTTGGTAGGCGGTGCAAAATCAGGGAAAACTACTCTTGCGGAAGCCATTGCTTTTGAAGGAGGTTTAATCACAAGAAAAGGCTCAATAGAAGAAAAAAGTACCATTTCCGATTACAGAGAAATTGAAATGGAACGAAAAAATTCTGTAGTCTCAAGCGTTATGCACGTTGAGTATAACAACAACAAAATTAACATTATTGATGTTCCGGGCTTTGCGGACTTTCAAGGCGAAATGGTTGCTGCATTTCATGCCGTTGAGGCTGCGGTGGTGGTTATCAATTCGCAGATAGGCGTTGAAGTAGGTACCGAACTTGCTTTTCGTTACACGGACAAAATCAACACACCTATCATTTTTGCGATGAATCAACTTGATACCGAAAAAGCCAACTTTGACGAACAGGTACGCGAACTTAAAGATTTCTTCGGGGAAAAGATAACCGTTGTTCAGTATCCTGTAAATGCAGGTGTGGGTTTTGATTCTTTTGTAGATTTGATAACACAAAAGATGTACAAGTATCCAAAAGGCGGCGGCAAACCGGAGATAACCGATATTCCTGCGAGCGAAAAGGAAAAGTCGGAGGCATTACGGCTTGCTCTTGTGGAGAATGCGGCTTCGGGAGCGGACGATTTGATGGAGAAATACTTCGAAGAAGGCGACCTTGCAATAGAAGAGGTTCGCAGAGGTATGAAATTGGGTATTGCTTCCCGTGCTTTGTTTCCTGTAATGTGCGTTTCGGCAAAGGAAAACATAGGTATTGGACGCCTGTTGGAGTTTATAACCTACAACATTCCTTCTCCACAGGACGCAATAAACACAAAGACTTTGACAACAGGTGAAAAGGCTACCTATGATGCTTCTTTGCCTACATTAGCCTTTGTTTTCAAGACAGCCAACGAAAGTCATATCGGCGAGATCGCTTATATTAAAATAATGCAGGGAGAATTGAGTGAAGGGCTTGACGTAATAAATTCCGCTAACGACTCAAAGGAACGCATAAGTCAGTTGTTTGTCAATTTAGGTAAAACTCGTACGAAGATAGAAAAGGCAATGGCGGGCGACATCATAAGTACTATCAAACTGAAAGACGTCAAAACCAATGCCACTCTCACTTCTGCAAAGAACGCAGGCTTGAAATTTAATCCTATCGTTTTCCCTGAACCAATTTATACAACGGCTATTAAGGCTGTTAATTCGGCTGACGATGAGAAACTGGGGGCTGCGTTGAACGATTTCGCTAATCACGACCGCAGTTTGAGGGTTGAACTTGCCAGAGAGTTGAAACAGACTATCTTAAAAGGGATGGGAGAATTCCATATCAACACAGTAAAATGGTATTTGGACGCAATGAAGATAGCGGTTGAACTTTTTGCACCGAAGATTCCTTATCGCGAAACAATAACTAAAAGTGCCGAAGCATCATATCGTCATAAAAAACAGTCTGGAGGTGCGGGTCAATTCGGCGAAGTCTATATGCTGATAGAACCTTACTACGAAGGAATGACGCCTCAAAAGACTTATCCAATCAGGGGGACGGAAACCATTGACCTTTCGTGGGGTGGCAAGTTGATATTCAACAACTGTATAGTAGGAGGTGCCATTGACGCTCGCTTTATGCCCGCTATTTTGAAGGGAATTATGGAAAAGATGGAGGAAGGTCCTCTTACGGGTTCGTATGCGAGGGATATTGTGGTGAATGTCTTTGACGGCAAGATGCACCCCGTTGATTCTAATGAAATGGCATTCAAACTTGCCGGACGTAACGCTTTTAAGGAGGCATTCAAAGCAGCCGCTCCGAAGATTCTTGAGCCGATTTACGATATGGAAGTAACTGTTCCTTCCGACCTTATGGGCGGTGTGATGACAGACTTGCAGGGTCGCCGTGCCATTGTAATGGGAATGGACAGCGAAGGCAGAAATTCCGTCATCAAGGCTCAGGTTCCGCTGGCTGAAATGAACAGATATTCAACTTCTTTGAGTTCTTTAACTTCGGGAAGAGGCACTTATTCAATGCGTTTCAACGAATATCAGGCTGTACCGACCGATGTACAAAACTCATTGCTCAAAGCATACGAGGAAGCCACAAAGGACGAGGAGTAAAAATGGGGGAAAAATCGCTTTTGTAACCGATTGATTTCCAGAACTCCCGCAGTTCGTAAAAAAAGTACGGCGATAAATATATTTATCGCCGTACTTTTTTAATTTATCGCCGTGATTTATTCATGAAAGCACGGCGATAATTTTTTTTTATCGCCGTACTTTTTCAAATAACTCTGGGAGTTGTTGGAATAACTCCCAGAGTTATTTGAAAAAGTCCCAGAGTTATTAGAATAACTCCCAGACTTATTCGAATAACTCCAAGACTTATTCGAATAACTCCCAGACTTATTCGAACAACTCCCTGACTTATTCGAATAACTCCCAGACTTATTCCAACAACTCCCAGAGTTATTCCAATAATCCCCAACGTTATAAAAATAACTCGCCGAATTATAAAAAATAAGTCCCATAGTTATAAAAACAATTCGCCGAATTATAAAAAACAATCCCCAAAGTTATAAAAATAACTCGCCGAATTATAAAAAAAGTCCGGAGATGAATAAATTTATATCGGGACTTTTTTCACGAACTACAAAAATAAATTTTTGTATGTCAAAAAAAATTTATATTTTTGCAGCGTCTTTAAAACGAAAATGCAAAAAATAAATAATTATAAATAACTTAAAAACAGAAAAGATATGAAAAAAGTTTTTACAACAACGGCAATTTTTACCTTGATATGCCTGATGCCAAAAATTTATGCCCAAGTTATTGATACAACTTTTGTGGTTAATGGAGTGAATTTCAAGATGATAAAGGTTGAACACGGAACTTTCCAAATGGGAGACAACAATTCGCCCAACAATAATGCCGCTCCCGCTCATCAAGTCTCATTATCAAGAGATTATTGGATTGGAGAGACCGAAGTTACGCAGGGTTTGTGGGTAAGTATTAAAGACAAACTGCCGGAAACTTACGTTTTTGAGTTCGGATTGGGGGATTTGTATCCAATGTATTACTGCAATTTCAACGACATAAACTCTTTCTGTTCAATTCTTAACGGCTTAACAGGTATGAATTTTCGGCTTCCGACAGAGGCAGAATGGGAATTTGCCGCACGAGGCGGGATTTATAGCAACGGAACCACGTATAGCGGCAGCGATAATGTGGCAGATGTCGGCTGGATAGGGGCGTATCTGGGTGTAAATGACGGTTCTATCCCACAAACTTCCTATCCCGTCAAACAAAAACTGCCAAACGAACTCGGAATCTACGACATGACCGGAAATATCTCGGAATTTGTTAGCGATTATTACGCTCCTTACACTGCCGCTCCGCAGACTGACCCGATGCAAGGGCAGATTGGTACTGATAATCACGTCATAATCAGGGGCGGAGACTGGTTTATAATTGATTATGCGGCATCCGTATCCTATCGAGGGCAAGCAACAAATGACGCAAGGACGGGACGGATTGGTTTTCGCTTGGCTTTCACTCAGCCGGATGCGGAACCTGAAGTTATAAATGGTTCGGTTTCAGTGGATAACTCTTGCACAGCAGCGGATTTTAACGGTACAAAAATAAATTCGGGCAGCGGAGATTTGGCGGCTGTGGAGTTTGGTTTTGTTTATGGGACGAGTCCGAATGTTGATTATGCGGCGGATATGCACACAATCGCCACACTTTCAGGCTCAACACTGACAGCCACTGCAACAAATCTTGCTGTCGGTACGCAATATTACTACAATGTTTATGCGAAAAAGGCGGACAACACCTGTGTTTACGGAGAAGAATCTAATTTTATCACTTGTAATTCGTTAGATACGCAGATTGAAAATGAAAATACCTTTAATATCTATCCCAATCCTGCACGAAAACAACTTTTTATAGAAGGAGGAAATTTCAATAGTCTTGTTATTTATGATGTTTTGGGGCGGAAAATTATTTCAATTGGCGGAGATGAAAAAGTTATTGACGTTTCTTCCCTGCCAAACGGCACATATAATATACGTTTATTCCTTGATGGAAAAATTGTTTATGACACAAAAATAGTGAAATAACAAGCTTTAGAATGGTGCATCGCCTACATCTTCCGTTGGAATGTCAGTAAAATCAGACGATTGGCTGTTCATCTTTGATTGAATGACGACGTTTGACCCTCCGCTTTCAAAGCCCGAATTACCCATAATCAAAGACGGGTAGCCCGCTCCCGCAAGATTAACATTTTTAAACTTGGTAAATTCCTTCACAAATCTTAATCTGACTCTGCCGGTTGAGCCGGCACGATGTTTAGATACGATTACGTCCGCCATACCTTCTGTTTCGCCGTACTGGTCAGCCCCTATCTGCCCGTAATAGTCGGGTCTGTAGATAAACATTACAATATCTGCGTCCTGTTCTATGGCTCCCGACTCACGCAAATCCGAAAGGACTGGTTCCTTTGTGCCTCCACGTGTTTCAACCGCACGACTCAACTGCGAAAGAGCCAAAACGGGTATGCTCAATTCCTTACTCAATGCCTTCAACTGACGAGATATTGTACTGATTTCCTGTTCCCTGTTACCCATCCCCTTAAAGTCGCCACCGCTCATAAGTTGTAAGTAATCAATGAAAACCATCTGTATATCATGTTTCTGTTTCAGCCTTCGGCACTTTGCTCTCAATTCAAAAATAGTAAGGGCTGGCGTATCATCTATGTATATTGGTGCGTTGTAAAGGCTTTCCGATTTGATTTTTAACTGCTCTATCTCATGAAATTCCAACTGATCGGCACGTGTAAACTTCGTTGCGGATATTTCTGCTTCGCTTGAAATCAGTCGTTTCATCAATTCTGTTCCCGACATCTCCAAAGAAAAGACAGCAACAGGCTTTTTGAAATCAATGGCTACGTTTCTCGCTATGTTCAAGGCAAGAGATGTTTTACCCATAGAGGGTCTGGCGGCAAGAATAATAAGCGTTCCGTTCTGGAAACCACCAATCTGTCTGTCCAACTCTATGAATCCGGAGGATATTCCCAAAGTACTGTTTTCCGACTGCTTTAATTCTTCAATTTCTTTGATGGTCTGAGTCCATAGAACGGGCATATCTTTGTAGCCTGTGTTGAAGTTGCTGTCGTTAATCTCCAAAAACTTGGTTTCTGTCTTATCTAAAAGTCCCAGAACGTCAGTTGTTTCATCGTAAGCCTCCGTTATGGTTTCGGTGGAAAGCCGTATCAGTTCTCGCTGAATGAATTTCTCGCTAAGGATTCTTGCGTAATATTCCACGTGAGCCGCAGATGTTACTCTGTTTGTAAGAGTTGCTATCTTGTAAGCACCACCCGCAGCTTCCAACGTTCCTAATTTCTTCATCTGTTCAACGAGTGTCAGAATATCAATAGGTTTATTGTCCTTAAAAAGCGTATAAATTGCTATAAAAATCTCTTTATGTTCAGCCAAATAAAAGTATTCGGGCTTTATAACGTCAATTACGTTTGCCAAAGCGTCTTGGTCAAGCAGCAAAGCACCAAGAACACTTTCCTCAATATCAATCGCTTGTGGCGGGATTTTGCCATTGAGAGCGAAGGCTTGGTCATAACTCATTGCAGACTTTCTATTAGTTTTTTGTATATCCATTTTATTCAAATTTTGGGTCGCAAAGGTAATAATTTTTTGTGAATACTTATAACTGCATACTAAAATTTGATTATAATTTTGGGGCAAGATACTTTAAGAGAATTCCTTGTTTAATAATTGAAAAATTTATGCTAACTTTGCACTATGATTTTTTGGATTATTTTATTTTCAATTTTAATAATTGGCGGGTTATATCTGCTATTTGAAGGGATTGTAACAATTTCAATAGGTATGATTTTTTTGATATTAAAGTCATTGAATACTTTTAAGTTTTTGCCAAAGATTGTAGTTTATGTATTAGCTCCTTTATTGTTTGTTGTAGCATTTATTATAAAACCTTATCAGGTTGCTCATGCTTGCAGAAAAGAAAAACCTGTGCAATCAAAAATTATTCTCATCTGCGGTATAATTATTGATATTTGTATTGTTGCTATTTGCATATTAGAAATAACTCTTTAAGTTTAATTACTTTGTAAGAAGGTGCAATAACGAAGAAGGTTGTGCTGAAATAAAATAACAAAGTCGTAAAATTATAACAGTATTGTTCTGCAATGAATTGAATACATGAATAAAAAGGAAAAGTAAAGATTTGAATGAAAATTTTGTTTTAAATTTTATTCAATTTTTCTCATTTAAAAACTTTTTATATCTTTGCACCCTGTTATAATAATCAATTTTATGAGAAAAATAGTTTTTCTGCTGATTGTAATGTTTTGTTTTGAGGGGATTTATGCTCAAAATAATAGTAATAATGTTACAAATGTAAATAATATAAATTCTCAGTATAAGGTTTCTGAGAGTTGCAGTATGCTTATTTTGCCTGCTGTGAAAAAAACTAAAACTAAAAAAGGTGAAAAGGCGGTTATCCCTTCACTTAATAAAATGGAGGCACTGATTTGTTTTGAAACCGGAACTGCTTTTTATAATGATGAAGCATTAAATGTGTTGGACAGTCTTTATTTATTAGCATTTGCAAATAATAATGACAGATTTTACAAAATGACAATAATCGGTTATGATGATGCAGAATCTCTTACAGAAAAAACAACAAATCTTGCTCGGGAAAGAGCAGTGCTTGTTTTTAATTATTTCCTTTCTCGCGAAGATGTGAAGGACTTTATTATAAAACGTACGCCAAGCAAGTATTTTTCTTCTTGTGAGGGTGAAGTGGATTATTTTATAAAATATAAAATGCCGATAGACTTCAAATGGGTTACATTAAATGGCAAGTCTGATAATGAAAAAATGTTCAATGGTATATCTTTAAAAGGTAAGGCGTATATTTTAATAGAAGATGATTTGGAAGGATGTGTCGGTGAATTTTATAATTATTATTATCCGCAACAGGATACAACTTTGAATGGTTCATACGGTATGATTAGTATTCCACGTGGTTCTTTGGGCAGTATAACCAATACAAAAGATACATTTGATGTAAATTATTCAATTTCTTATAATGAAGTTTTTCTTTTTGAGGAATTGATGAAGGATTATCGCTTTGTCCCATCCGAAAAGCAATACATAGTAAGTGCAGGTTATATTACAATTAACACTGACCATAAACCGGATTACAATAATTGTCCTCGCAGAGATATGTTTTCTCCATCTATCAGCATAAAAGTTGCTGTTACTCCTGAACAGGCAACGGCGAAATTGAAATTTTATGCAAAGGTTTTCAAACCGGATGGAAGTTATGCCTACAAAGCCTTGCCTACGAAAAAAGATAAAGATCGTAATTCGGGTAATACATATTTGACTACGGAGATAACGCCATTCCAAATGGATACTATTTATTTGGGAAAGCGAGTGCCAGAGGAAGAACTTTCCAATTATTTTTATCCTGCTCAACAATCGGATGCTGGTTCTTTTGAGGCTATGGGCAGTTGGTTGAAAGCATACAAATTAAATAAACGTGGTGCATATGTTCTAAAGAAGGAAATGAAAGCAATGCTTAAACCTCCTGTAGGCGAAGCAGTAGAAGACTAAAAAGACTAACCTTCAATTCAAATGAACATTAAGGACAGGATAATAAAAGATTTAATTCCAACACACATTGCAATAATTATGGATGGCAATGGGCGATGGGCTAAACAAAAAGGAGCAGAACGTATTTTTGGACATCAGAATGGAGTTACGGCGGTACGAAATGCAACTGAGGCAGCAGCAGAAATTGGCGTTAAAGTATTAACTCTATATACGTTTTCCACAGAAAATTGGAACAGACCAAAGCAGGAAATAGATGCTTTGATGTCTATGCTTGTTCATACCATTGCACAAGAGGAGAAAACACTAATGAATAATAATATCGCACTGAAAACCATTGGTGATACAGAGGCTCTGCCCGAAGAAACGCGAATAGCACTCCTTAACATAATAGAGAAAACGTCTCAAAATACAAGAATGACTCTAGTTTTGGCTCTTAATTACAGTTCCCGTTGGGAAATAACGCAGGCAATGAAACTCATGGCAAACGATGTTCGTGAAGGCAAACTACAAAGCAACGACATAGACCAGCAAATCATAAGTCGCTATCTTGCAACAAAAGATTATCCTGATCCGGATTTACTCATACGAACATCCGGGGAATACAGGTTGAGTAATTTTTTACTTTGGCAAATGGCTTATACCGAATTGTATTTTACAGATGTACTTTGGCCTGATTTTTCAAAGGAAAACCTATATGAAGCCATAGTTAATTTTCAACAAAGAGAACGAAGATTTGGAAAAATAAGCGAGCAATTAAAATAAAATATAAATATATTCGTTTATAATTGTTAATTGGTAATAAAAAACGCAGAAATAAAAAAAACTTAATGAAATTATATAGAAATCTTACCATACTTTTGGGATGTTGTTTGAGTGCATTAACCCTGTTTTCTCAACAAACTTTAGAGTTAGATTATTATACACCAAAAGAATACGAAGTAGGTGGTATTACTATCACTGGAGCAGACCATTTAGATCATCCTGCGGTGATTCAACTTGCAGGCATAGCAGTTGGAGACAAGATAGTTATTCCTGGAGATAAAATTGCTGAAGCAATAGACAATCTTTGGCAACAGGGTATATTTGATGATGTTAAAATAGTTGTGGATAAAATTGTTGCAAAGACTATCTTTTTGAAGTATGAATTTGTATGCAAGCCTCGTCTGGCTACTTATCGATTTGCAGGAATAACTCGCAGTGAAGAAACAAAGGTAAAGGAAAAGATGAAAATAGGTATGGGGGATGTAGTTACTGAAAATCTAAAACTTAATTGTCAAAATACCATTCACGATTTTTTTGTAGAGCGAGGATATTATGATGTTACAAGTGAAATAGAAGAAACTAAGGATACTTCTACTACAAGAAATGATGTGAATCTTACTTTTAACATAAAAAAAGGAAAGAAAATAAAGATAAAAGATATTATTATTACGGGTAACGAAACATCGGATTCTATTTACGAAAATACAGTTTTTTTCAAACAAGTATTTAATCGGATTGCCGGTAAAAGTCCAATGAGTGATGGTTTTATACGTTCAAAAATGAAAGAGACAAAAGTTTATCACTGGTGGAGAGTATGGAAGTCGTCTCGTTATGTGGCAAATGATTTTGAAAGTGATAAAACAGCAATAATAGACAGATATAATAATAAAGGGTTCCGTGATGCTACTATAATATCAGATACTGTTTATTCGGTTACCGTGCCTAAGTATTGGATAGGATTTTGGAATAAACTTTGGTTTGTTAAAGAAAACACCAAGCAAAGGCTTGTTGTGGAGATGAAAATACACGAAGGACAGAAATTTTATTTTCGTAACATAACATGGATAGGTAATACCAAATACTCATCGGAAGAGTTATCAAAACGTTTAAGAATAAAATCGGGTGAAATATATAACAAAAAATTACTTAACGACAATATGACCTATGACCCTACGGGTACGGATATATCGTCATTGTATATGGATGATGGCTATTTGTGGTTCAATGTTCGTCCTGTTGAAGTTAATATCATTGGAGATTCCATTGATATAGAAATGAGAGTTTTTGAAGGTAAGCAGGCAAAGATTCGCAATGTTGGATTAGAAGGAAACACGCTGACAAATGACTATGTGGTTATGCGTGAGTTGAGAACATTGCCGGGAGATATGTTTAGCAGAGATGCTATTATCCGTTCGGTGAGAGAAATACAGCAGTTGAGTTATTTTGATGCTGAAAAGATAAATCCTCTGGTTAAAGATGACGTTGATAAAGGCGTAGTAGATATAACTTATCAGGTAGTTGAAAAATCAAGCAGTGAGTTTAATGTATCCGGAGGTTGGAGTGAATATGCCAAATTTATGTTTTCGGGTGGCATTACTCTAACAAATTTTTCTGCTCGCAAATTTTTCAAAAAAGATGCCTGGCGACCATTCCCGGCAGGAGACGGTCAAAGACTTGGATTGCAGGTAGCAACAAATGGAAGATACTATTCTTCATTAAGTGTTTCTTTCACTGAGCCGTGGCTTGGAGGTAAAAAACCTACTGCTTTATCTGTTAGCATATTTTATTCCAATACAACAGATCCGAGTTATGGCTATTGGGGTACTTCCGACACGGTTATATGGAGTTTTGGTGTATATGGAGCATCTGTTTCTTTGGGCAAACGACTTACCTTTCCTGATGATTATTTTACGCTTGTGCAAGGGATTTCTTTTCTTCAGTACAACAATAAAAATTCACCTTATATTGCATATTTTGAAAACGGAACAGCAAATAACATAAATTATAATATAACTTTGGCAAGAAATTCCGTAGATCAGCCTATATATCCTCGTATGGGGTCGGAGTTTTCAATAAGTGGGCAATTTACTCTTCCTTATTCGCGATTTAATGGTAAAGACTATGAAACATTACAAAAAGAAGAGAAATATACAGAGATATATAAATGGATAGAATACTATAAAATTCACTTGAAAGCAAACTGGTTCTTCAACATAGCAGGAGATTTGGTTCTTAATACGAGAGCAAAGTTCGGCTTTTTGGGGCAATACAATAAGAAAGTAGGTTATTCTCCTTTTGAACGCTTTTATCTTGGTGGTGATGGTTTGAACGCTTATAATGGAATGGACGGACGGGAGATTGTAGCAATGAGGGGTTATGATGCAAATACGGATGTTATTTCACCATCAACGGGTGCCACCGTGTATGATAAATTTACAGCGGAATTGCGTTATCCAGTAACTTTAAATCCTACGGCATCTATTTATGTACTTGGTTTCTTTGAAGCGGGAAATTCTTGGGCTGATTTCAGTCAGTTTTCTCCTTTCAAAATGTATCGTGCAGCAGGTGTAGGTATTAGGTTATTTATGCCGATGCTAGGACAACTCGGTATAGATTGGGGATATGGTTTTGACAAGATTAACGGTGTGGTTAGTGGCTCTAAACTTATGTTTTCCATAGGGCAGTCAATAGAATAAAAACAAATAATTAAGATATAAAACAGATAATTAAAATGAAAAAATTCACATTATTAACGGTTACAATGTTGTTTTGTTCAACATTGACTTTTGGACAGAAGTTTGCTTGTGTTGATACGGAGTTAATTTTGTCCAATATGCCTGAATACAAGCAGGCACAAAAGGAATTAGATGACCTTTCTTTGCAATGGCAGAACGAGGTTGAGGCAAAATTTAAGCAAATAGACCAAATGTACAAGGCTTTTCAAGCAGAATCGGTGTTATTGCCCGATGACCTTAAAACAAAGAAGGAAAACGAAATCATTGCTGCTGAAAAGGAAGCAAAGAACCTTCAAAAGCAACGTTTTGGAAACGAAGGTGATTTAATGAAAAAGCGTGCCGAACTCGTAAAACCTATACAGGATAAGGTTTATAACGCTATTGAAAAGATAGCCAAGGAGAAAAATTATGCTGTTGTTTTTGATAAGTCCGGTGAAGGTGCAATCCTTTATGTAGATAGCAAAACAGACATTAGTGATTTGGTACTTGGCGAACTCGGATACAAATTAAATAAAAAATAATTTGGTGTTTCACAAAAAAATTGTACCTTTGCAAACTCTTAAAATAAAATAACGGAAAGATGAATAAAACATTTCAAATCATATTACTTGCTGTCTCTTTGACATTTGCAGGAAATATCTATGCACAAAAAGCCCTTAAAATAGGTCATTTTAATTCTACCGAATTGGTAAAAAGAATGCCTGAAGCAGACTCGGTAAAGCAGGTTTTAACAAACTACATTAGTGCTATGGAAGCAGATTTTCAATCTCTTCAAGCCGAGTATCAAAAATCATTGCAGGATTATCAGGCAAAGGAATCGCAGTTGTCCGATATGTTAAAGCAAAGCAAGCAAAAGGAACTTGCTGCCGCACAAAAGAACTTACAGGATACATATCAAAGTATGCAGGATTCCATTCAAGGCAAGCAAACAGAACTGATGAACGGTATGTATGAGAAAGTTCGTTTGGTTGTAGCAGAGATTGCAAAAGAAGAAGGTTTGGACTATGTGCTTGAAAGCAGTAGTGGAGTTACCTGGTTTGCAAAAGAAGAGTATGATATTACACCTAAATTGGTTAAGAAACTCAACTTAAAATAGGAATTTTTTTAATTTCCAAACAAGCGGATATGGCGTAATTGGTAGCCGTGCCAGACTTAGGATCTGGTGTCGAAAGACGTGTGGGTTCGAGTCCCTCTATCCGCACACTCAAAGGCTTTGATGAAATACTCAAAGCCTTATTTTTTTCATTCTTAATCCACAAAGTCAAAATTACGAGTGTTAGCAACACCTGTGGTGCGTACCTCTGCGAGCCGGTGCGTGTCGCACTCACGAGAAGGGCTGAGGCAAACAAACTTTGTTTGCACAAAAAAGTACAAAAAAATAAAAATAATTAGTAGATTAAAAAATTAGTTGTATATTTGCAGCCTCAAAATCATACAAAAATGTATAGTAATAACATTTCTAAAAGCAGTAGTCGCAAGGGCAGGGAAGGGTTGAGAGAGTCAATCCCTGCATGCAGAGTGTTATCAAATTTGCTATGCGTCAGCCAACATTGTCTCGGCGACCCGCCGCACAATACACAATACATCTCTCTATATATACTAAAAAAATTTTTCAAGAAATATCCTTTGGCGGACTTTCCTATTGCTCGGAAAGTTTCTCCCAAAATGGAGGAAGGATTCCGACTGCTCGGAAAGTTTCCCCCAAAATGGAGGAAGGATTCCGACTGCTCGGAAAGTTTCCCCCAAAATGGAGGAAGGATTCCGACTGCTCGGAAAGTTTCC
>JAISTG010000032.1 GCA_031272705.1 Bacteroidales bacterium
AATAGATTTCTGCACAAGTCCTTGTGGTTATTGCACTTGTGAAACTGATTTCCGCACCTGAGCGACAGTTTTTTTCACCCGTGAAAAAGTTTTCAACACCTGTGCAAAAGTCTGCTGCACAAGTTACAAAATGCCATTTACCAATTCCCATTTGAAAAAAAGTTGTGGCTGACAAAATAAATTGATACTCTGTGCGTTTTCTATGAAAAAAACTTTGAGAGGGCGGGAGGGTGAAGTTAGTGGAAGGTGTGTGTGTGTGTGTGTGTGTGTGTGTGTGTAGATACGAAAAATAAATGACTTTCGCAAGTTTTTTGCGAATTATTTTTCACATTATTTTGAGTTATTGTCCGTATCATTATTTATACTTTTTTAGTATTTTAATCGGCTGCAAAGGTACAAAAAATATTAATACCACCAAATTATTTTCATTTTTTTTGCGATTTTTTTTACGCGTCAGCCCTCCTCGTCTCTGCCGACACGGCAGCGGCACTGATTATAGGAAAATGGAATTTTTTTGTTTTGGGTGAAGTTTGATAAGTAAAAATGGAATAGTTGTCAAATTGTAATATTTTAGTACTTTTGCAGTGCAAAAAATAACAATGTTGTTATAATGAAAGATTTCGAAGACTTTAAAAAACGATTTAAGTTGCTGACAAGCAAGAATAAACATTTGATTGTGAATACTCTGTCAAATATATTTACGATGCGGCTAATTGGAAACAAAACTCATGGTGATTTAGCAGAAATAGGTATTGCAGAATTTATAAATCAATTCATGTATGATTTTCACAGCGAACACGTTGGTAAGGATTTATTTAGAGCAAAAGAGCATGAAGAAGATATTGTAATAATAAATGAATTAACTCACACAAAAATACCTGTAAGTCTCAAAGCGTATGGGGATGGTCCTTTACAACTTTCAACAGATAAAAACAAAAAAATGTTTCTTTATTTGGAAGGAAAAGGGAAAATTATAAATGATAAAAAAGTAATTGAAGGCATATTTGCATCTGATGCTTTTGCGGAGATTAATAACTTAAACATAATGCCATTAATTTATGATGAAAAAAAACAAATCTGCAATATTATGATATTTAATTATGAAAAGTGCAGACAAAATACAAGCAAAATCATATTTATAGATAAGGACAAAAAATTTGACCATAATAAACAAATCGTAATTTCAGGTAAAGGCAGAGAACATCCCATTTATTTATTTGTTGATGCAAATGGCTGTTATATTTGTGAAGTTCGTTATGGTGGGGCTACTGCAAATGCTTTACAGCGTGGTTTTTGGACACATACAAAAAATGCGTTGTCTTATTTTGACAGTCTTACTAATGGTTGGATAGATTATTCTCATAATTTAACTCTTGTAGAATTGTTTAGACTTACTTTAAATAGTTCGGCAGAAGGACATAAACAGGCAAATGAAATTTTGCAAAAAGATATTGACAGATTAAAAGCAATAAAGTAATGACTGTTGATATATTTGGGAAGATAGATATTAGTGATGTGAAGACCGAAGGCATAAAATATGCCGGGTCTAAACTCAAAATAATTCCATATATATTGAATTTGGTATCAGAACTTGACGGAATAAAAAATGTTCTTGACGGATTCAGCGGAACGACAAGGGTTTCTCAAGCCCTTTCTCAATGCGGTTACAACATAACTTCCAATGATATATCTGTGTGGTCGGAGGTTTTTGCTACCTGTTATCTCAAATCAACAAACACAGACGCTTTTTATCAGGAAATAATTGACTATTTAAACGGTTTGAAAGGCTATGACGGCTGGTTTACCAAACATTACGGAGCAGATGAAGCAAATGCTAAAAAGCCTTTTCAACGTAAAAATACACAGAAATTAGATATTATTAGAGATGAAATAGACAAATTAAATCTCAAATGGGAAGATAAATGTGTTCTTTTGACAAGTTTAATTTACGCACTTGATGCTGTGGATAGCACTCTTGGGCATTATGTATCCTATTTAGCCCAATGGTCGCCACGTTCTTACAATAATTTGTATTTGAAATTGCCTAAACGTTTTGAACAAAGAGGAGATAATGAAGTTAAACGTGCAGATATATTTGACACAATAAGTGATAATCAGTATGATTTTGTTTATTATGACCCGCCTTATGGTTCAAATAATGAAAAAATGCCCCCAAGCAGAGTTCGGTATGCTTCATATTATCATATTTGGAAAACGATTATACTTAATGATAAGCCTGTTTTGTTTGGTAAAGCCAATAGAAGAGAAGACACAAGAGATGAGATAGCAGCATCTGTATTTGAAGAATTTAGAAAGAATGAGCAGGGTAATTTCATCGCGATGGAGGCTTTGAATAAATTAGTATCTCAAACAGATTCCCGTTATATTCTTCTGTCATACAGTTCCGGTGGAAGAGCAACTAAAAATGAATTGATGAATATCGTATCTGCTAATGGCAAACTGTTGAAAGCAATGGAAATAGATTATAAAAAGAACGTTATGGGTAATATGTGTTGGACAAATCAATGGATAAACAGTAATGACTCACATAAAGAATACCTTTTCTTAATGGAAAAAACTAAATAAATAATGTATTTAGATGAATTAAATCCGCAACAGAAAGAAGCAGTCTGTCAAATTGACGGACCAATAATGATTATTGCAGGTGCAGGGTCGGGAAAGACAAAAACACTAACTTGTAAAATTGCTTATGATCTGCAACAAGGGATTTCTCCATACAACATTCTCGCTCTGACCTTTACCAATAAAGCCGCAGCAGAAATGAAGGAACGAATAACCGATTTGGTTGGAACACCTGCAAAATATATCCTCATGGGGACATTCCATTCTATTTTTGCAAGAATTTTAAGGCAGGAATCAGATAAGTTAGGTTATGTTTCCCGATTCACAATTTACGATACGGACGATTCCAAAAGTCTTATAAAAAGCATAATAAAAGATATGGGGCTTGACGATAAAACATATCAAACGTCGTTTGTACTTGACAGAATTTCCAAAGCCAAAAACAGTCTCTTTTCGCCAACCGATTATCTTAACAGTATTGATATTCAAGCGGAAGACAGAGCCTCTCATAAGCCAAAAATCGGTTACATTTATCAGCAATATGCACGAAGATTGAGAGGAGCAATGGCAATGGATTTTGATGATTTGCTTTTCAATATGAACATTCTTTTGAGGGATTTTCCCGAAGTGTTGCGGAAGTATCAGGAAAGGTTCAAATACATTATGGTTGATGAGTATCAGGATACCAACTTTTCGCAATATCTTATTGTTAAAAAACTGGCAGCCTTTCACCGAAATATATGTGTGGTTGGAGACGATGCACAGAGCATTTATTCGTTTCGCGGGGCATCTATAAGGAATATACTGAGTTTCAAAACCGATTATCCCGATGCCAAAACCTTCAAACTCGAACAGAATTACCGCTCTACTCAAAACATAGTCAATGCAGCTAACTGCGTAATTGCCAATAATGAAGACCAAATAAAGAAGATAGTCTGGACATCAAACGAAGAAGGAAGCAGGATACATTACTCAGGGCTTGACAGCGATAGAGCCGAAGCCGAATACGTATGTGAGCAAATTAGAAACAGATTTTATGATAATGATGCCGACTATTGCCACTTTGCCGTGTTGTATAGGACTAATATGCAGTCGCGGGTTATAGAGGAAGCCATGCGGTTAAGGAACATTCCTTACCGACTGTATGGCGGATTGTCGTTTTATGCTCGCAAGGAAATCAAAGACGTTTTGGCTTATTTTCGGTTGGTGAGTAATAACAATGACAACGAGGCTTTTTTGAGATCTGTCCGCACACCTTCAAGAGGTATCGGCGATACAACCCTCAATCGGTTGAAGATATTAGCCGAAGAACACAACTCATCTCTCTTTTATGTTGCTGCCAATCTGCACAATATCCCGTCCAATATCAATAAACCTACCGTTACGAAATTAGTGGAATTCTGTCAGAATATCTATTCTTTTTCAAAAAGGATTGAAAGCAATAACGCCTGCGAATTGGGCGAAGAGATAATACGATTCTCCGGAATAAAAACCGCATTACACAATGAGGAAACCCTTGAAGCAGAGGAACGTATCAACAATATTGACGAATTGATAAACTCCTTACAGGCATTTGTGAAGCGGGAAGAAGCAATACTCATTGACGAATTGACCGGAGAGGAGATCACACAAAAGGAAAGGACGCTTGATGTTTTCCTGTCTCAGGTGAGTTTAATGGCTGATATTGAGGAGGAGAATGACAATATTGACCGTGTAACTCTTATGACTGTTCATGCTGCAAAGGGCTTAGAGTTTCCGTATGTTTTCATAGTGGGGATGGAGGAAAACCTTTTCCCGTCTATGCTTTCGCTTACTTCCAAGGCGGATACGGAAGAAGAACGCCGACTGTTTTACGTAGCCATCACCCGTGCAAAGAAGGAACTCTTCATCACTTCCGCACGAATGCGGTTTAAGTATGGCGAATTGCTCTACTCCGAATGCAGTCGTTTTCTGGCTGAGATTGATGACAAATACCTGTCGCAAAGCATTGAAAGTAAGAAGGCATTTCCCGTTTCCTCTTCAAAACCTTCCCTGAAACTCAATGAGAAAAAGAAACAACCTCTGGTTTCATTGCTTAAACCTGTGGGTGGAAATCCAGCTAATGTCCTGAAGAAATTTGAGATTGGGCAGCGGGTACATCACTCACGTTTCGGCAGCGGAACCATCAAACTGCTTGACGGAGAAGGCGATAACCGAAAGGCGATAGTTGATTTTGACCAAAGTGGAGAAAAGACTCTCGTGTTGAGATTTGCCAAATTGGAGTTTGAATAAGGGCTAATCGTTACGAGCCATACGGGCAATCGGGGCTGACGCATAAAGAATTTACGTTATGAGTTAGCCCTTATTGTTTATGCTGTTTGTGCTTAATACTGAGTGAGTTTGCCCATATCTCCGATGATGTTTGCCTCAAACGCTGAAATAAAATCGGAGGAAAAAAAAATTTAATCGGAGGAAAATTTATTTTAATCGGAACATAATTTCACCGAAAAAACGAAACTCATTTATAGAAAGCCCCAAACTCATTCGCCGAAAAGGCAAAATGAAGAAAAGGTTTGTAATAAAATCGGCTGCTTTTTTGGCGTTATTATTGTGGTATTTTTATGAATTGGAAACTTGCTTTCATAATAATGAATAGCCGTATTGGATTTTTTTGTACCTTTGCAAAATAAAAATTTACTTATAGATATGAAATTTTTTGAATTAAAAGTTCCCGATTCCTTTTTATACATCGTTAGGAAATACGGTTGCGATGTCCGGTTTGACGAGGAGAGTATTTACAGAATTATTAAGCACATACAATGATTATGAATGATGAAAAGATAAAACACCTTTACGAATTATATAGTACTCATCCCAAGATTTCAACAGACAGTCGCAACATTCAACCGAATGATATTTTCTTTTCGATGCATGGAGAGACCTTCGATGGTAATAAATTTGCGGCAATTGCTTTGGAAAAAGGGGCAAGATGTGTTGTAATTGACAATCCGTTTTACTATAATTCCGAATTGGGAGAGGGGAAACAGATTTTGGTATCTGACACTCTTCAATGCTTACAGGCGTTGTCTCGTTTGCATAGACAGACCCTTAAAATACCGGTAATAGGTGTTACAGGTACTAACGGGAAAACAACTACCAAAGAACTAATACACGCTGTCCTTGCCACAAAATACAAAACGCAGGCAACAAAAGGAAATTTAAACAATCACATAGGTGTGCCTCTGACCATCCTTTCCATAACCCGTGAGTACGAAATGGCTATCGTGGAGATGGGAGCGAACCATTGCGGAGAGATAGCCTTCCTTTGTGATATTGCTCAGCCGAATTATGGACTCATAACCAACATCGGACAGGCTCACATTGAGGGCTTCGGTTCGTTGGAGGGCGTTATAAAAACTAAGAATGAACTTTTTGATTTTCTGCAATCCCATAACGGATTTGCCTTTGTAAATAACGATGACACAAACATTAGCAACAGAGCCGCCGAACTTGCAAATAAACTTACCTATTCCCTGCATCATCCTGCCAATATCACGGCTCAGGTGGATAAAACGAAGCCTTATGCCACCGTTCTGTGCAATGGCGTAACGCTAAACTCCAATCTAACAGGGGCTTTCAACGCTTCCAACATATTAGCCGCCGTTTCCGTTGGGCTGCATTTCGGTTTGGATATGACGGAAATCCAATCTGCGATAGCGAATTATGTTCCTGTAAATCGGAGGTCGCAAATCAAAAAGACGGAATCAAATACCCTTATTTTGGATTGTTATAACGCTAATCCGTCAAGCGTTAAGGCGTCTTTGGAAGCCTTTATTGCTATGAATGCAACAGGGAAATGTGTGTTTCTCGGCTCAATGAAAGAACTTGGAAGCATATCTCGTGAGGCTCATAAAGCGGTTGTAAATTACCTGAAAGACAAAGGATTGAAACGGATTGCGTTTGTAGGGCAGGAATACGAAGAATGGACAAAGGGAAATGACAATATGTTATGGTTTTCAACGTCTTCAATGTTGCGAGACTGGCTTTTACAGCACCCCATCAGTGATTCAACCATACTGATTAAGGGTTCGCGTGCTACGGAAATGGAATTGGTTGAAACGGTTCTTTAATCCCTGAGCATCAATGTACAAAGTATTAGGATTGATGAGCGGAACGTCATTAGACGGTCTGGATTTGGCGTACTGTGAGTTTGAATTGTCGGAAGGGAAATGGCAATGGTCAATACAGGTCGCCGAAACGATTGAATATGAATACGAAACACAACAACGCATCCTCTCTTGCGAGACCTGTAATGCGGAAACATTGGCACGGAATCACGTATGGCTGGGGCATTTTTTCGGTTCGTTGGCACGGGATTTCATTTCACGGCATCGCATCTCGCCAATGTTTATTTCTTCGCACGGACAAACCATCTTCCATCAGCCTTCCGTCGGGATGACCTGCCAAATCGGCGACCTGAACGCAATATCCGCTGAAACACAATGCGATGTCATTGGCAACTTTCGGGCTTTGGACGTTGCACTTGGGGGTCAGGGTGCGCCTCTTGTGCCGATTGGCGACAGGCTTTTGTTCTCTCAATATCCTTATTGCCTGAATCTTGGCGGCTTTGCCAACGTTTCATTTGAGTCAAACGGCAAACGATTGGCATATGACGTGGTTGCGGTGAATACGGTTCTCAATATGTTGGCACAACGTCTTGGTTTGCAGTACGATAACGAAGGATTATTGGCACGGAACGGCGTTTGCCGGTCGCCACTCCTCAATTCACTTAACGCCTTGCCCTATTACAGCGAAACGACAGCAAAATCGCTCGGCAGGGAATGGGTGACGGATAACGTGTTACCCCTTCTTAATCAGTTCAATATAAGTATTGAAGACACGCTTTCAACTTACACCGAACACATCGCCCATATCATCGCAGGCTCTTTGAGGGATGACACGCTGGTAACGGGCGGCGGTGCTTATAACTCGTTCCTTCTCAGTCGTATAATGGCAAAAACGCAACACCGTATCATACTTCCCGACCCCGTAATCATAAATTATAAGGAGGCTTTGGTGTTTGCTTTTCTTGGAGTGTTGAGAGAACGTGGCGAAGTGAATGTTCTTTCCTCTGTAACAGGATCTTGTAGAGACAGTTCTTCGGGTGAAAAGGTTATTTTCAGGTAACAAAATTACAACTCTTCGTTTAAGAAAACTCCAAACGAGTTTCCGGTTTCACGAAACCTAGGTTTCAGAAAAATGAAAACTAGGTTCTAAAAAAATAAAACCTAGGTTTCGTGACTCGTGAAACCTAGGTTCTAATTTCACGAAACCTAGGTTTCAGAAAAATGAAACCTAGGTTCTAAAAAAATGAAACCTAGGTTTCGTGACTCGTGAAACCTAGGTTCCAAATTCACGAAACCTAGGTTTCAGAAAAATGAAACCTAGGTTCTAAAAAAATGAAACCTAGGTTTCGTGAAAATAAAACGCCGTACCATAACCACGGAATCACTCCTTATATATATAAGGTGTCATAATATGAAAATTTTGCGTACTTTTGCAGCGTTGAAATCAATTTACATAAAATACAAAACAAATGAAAAGAATACTGATTATCACGTTAATAACCATCGGAATCGCATCCTGTAGCAAGGTTGATTGCGACTGTTTTATCAGTTACCTGCCTTTTGACGATGCACACGGATATGGTTATCACGCAACGCTGGAAGACGTTGATGAAGAGCAATGTAGCAACGCCGATAGCGAAATTTGGACAAAGGAAATGACCAACCTCGTTAATCTTTTGGAGACGCAGGACATTGATTACACATTAAGTTGCGAACCAATCTAATTTCCAATGAATTACTACATAATTGCAGGGGAACTTTCGGGGGATTTGCACGCCTCATACCTCATAAGAGAAATACGGAAACGGGACAAATTGGCGTTTTTTCGCGGTTTCGGCGGATACGGAATGGCTCGTGAAGGATGCCATATCACAAAGCATATCAATGAATTGGCGTTTATGGGTTTTATAGAGGTGATTGCCAATCTCAAAACCGTTCTCGGCAACATCAAAGCCTGCAAGGAGGATATTCTTGACTTTAATCCCGATTGTATTATCAGCGTTGATTATCCCGGGTTCAATCTTCGTATCGCCAAGTTCGCAAAGAGGCACCATATAAAGGTGTTTCATTATATTTCGCCTTCGGTTTGGGCGTGGAAAAAGGGGAGAATAAAGCAAATGAAGCGGATTCTGTATCGGTTATACGTCATTCTGCCCTTTGAAAAGGAGTTTTACGCAAAACACAATATGGAAGTGGAATATTTTGGAAGTCCTTTGCTTGACGAGATACGTGATTTCCGTGCAACGAACGCCGCAAATGCAGAACCGGAAGACTATTGGGATACTCCAAAACCCGTCATCGTGCTAATGCCCGGCAGTCGTACGCAAGAGATACGCCGTATGCTGCCGTTACAACTGCAATTAGCCGATAATTATCCTCAGTATGAGTTTGTTATAGCGGGCGTCCCTACTCACGGTAAGGAGTTTTACGACAGTTTTATCGGTATTCGCAACGTTGAAGTCCGATTCAACCAAACTTATTCCCTACTTAACATAGCTCAAGCCGCCGTTGTAACTTCGGGGACTGCGACTTTGGAAACGGCGTTATTCGGTGTGCCTCAGGTGGTTTGCTATAAGGCTAACGCAATCTCGTTTCTCATCGGACGCTTTGTTGCCAACGTTAAATTCATATCCCTTGTCAATCTCATTCTTAACCGAAAAGCCGTTGTTGAACTGCTGCAAAAGGATTGTGATTACGGGAATTTGGATTACGAATTTCGCAAAATAACCCTTGACAATCAGTATATAACAAAACTCAAAGGAGATTATGACGAAATAAAACAACTGCTTGGCAACGCAGGAGCGTCCTCCGCAATAGCCGAAGATATTTATAAAAATCTAAATGCTTAATATATGAAACGGAAACTGCTTATTATCACATTATTACTGCTGTCCGCCTCAATGACTCTTGCTCAAAAGGTACGGATACGGGTTTTTGCCGATACGAAACTTGACAACGCCGAATTGAGAGCCTCTTTCGGCACGTACGAACTTTATTTCAATGACACGATACGGGCGGATATGAAACGGAATTCAAAAATTGAACTTACAGCCAAAGGAAATACCATACGCATATCCCTTAACGACAGCACAATAGGACGTTATACAAAAGTAAAACTCGTTGCCACCGGTTTGAAATGTTTTTTCAGCATAACCCCTGACGGCAACGAGAAACTGAAACGTATGTATGACGATGATATAACGGTTTATGCCAATTCCAATTCCCTGATTCTCATCAATGAAGTGGCGTATGACAATTATATTGCCGCCGTTGTTCAGAGCGAAACGTGGGGTGCTACTTCCAATGTGGAGTTCTTTAAGGTTCAAGCCCTGTGCTGCCGTAATTATATGTACAAAAATCTCAACAAACACGCCAAAGACGGATATAATCTTTGCGATGACGTTCATTGTCAGGTTTATAAGGGACGTGCAAACAAGCCTGAAGTAATTGAAGCCGTGTATAAGACCAAAGGAGAGGTGATTGTGGATAATTCAAACAGTATCATAGAGACACCATTCCATTCAAACTCAGGCGGAGAGACGCTTGCAGCGGTAGATGTCTGGGGAAAGGACGTGCCTTATCTGGTTTCGGTGCAGGATTCCTTTTCTTTGGCGAGCAGGAATCTCCTTTGGGAAAAAACAATCCGCATTCGGCAATGGCAAAACTATTTTAAGGAAAAAGGAATTGACATAAAGGATTCTGCAAATCTCGTTGAAATAATGTCTTTCAGTCAAAAGGACGGACGAAAGAAGGATTTGTTGGGAGTTCCTTTGGTTCAAATTCGCAAGGATTTCGGTTTGAAAAGTACGTTCTTCTCTGTACAGGAGTGGGGTAGCGATGTAAAACTCACCGGAAAAGGTTACGGACACGGCGTTGGGCTTTCGCAGGAAGGTGCTATAAATATGTGCGAACAGGGTTACGAATACTGGGAAGTTATTCAGCATTATTTTCCGTCCTGTGCTGTGGTAAAGGAAGAGGATTTGAAGTAATTCCTTACATGAAAAGCAATTCTCTGTATTTAGGTAAAGACCAAAGGTCATCATCAATTATACGTTCCAATTTATCGGTATTTGTCCTCATTTCCTGCATAATTGGCAGTACGTTATCCATATATGCTTTTGCCCTTGCAGGAAACTCTTCGGCAGCAATGGCATTTTTCCTTTCTACAATTAAGTCGTGCATCAAATCTCTTAAATTTTTGATGTACGTACCTATTTTCTTTATTGAACGAAGTTGAGGCGAGGCTAACATATCGTATTCTTCTTTCGTAAGGATTTGCTTTAAGCCTGTAACATTTTTAATCAGGCAATTTTGATATTTTATTGCAGTAGGAACAATATGATTTATGGACAAATCTCCCATAACCCGTGCTTCTATTTGTATTTTCTTGGCGTATATTTCGTTGAAAATCTCATATCTTGCACGCAATTCAGCTTCACTCATAACGTTATACTGTTCAAAAAGCCCTATTGATGCCTTTTCAATAAATGCCTTAAAGCCCTCAATCGGCGTTTCCACAGCCCGCAAACCTCTTTGTGTTGCTTCCTTTAACCATTCCTCGCTGTAACCGTTGCCTTCAAAGAGAATACTTTGACTTTCCTCTATAAACATACGAAGAACCTGAAAAATGGCTTCGTCTTTTTTGATTTTTTTACTTGTAAGTTTATCTACCTCTGCTTTGAAACGTGTCAGGGCTTGGGCAACCGCCGTATTCAGTACAGTCATCGGTAAGGCACAATTAGAAGAAGAGCCGACCGCACGAAACTCAAAACGGTTTCCGGTAAAGGCAAATGGAGATGTTCTGTTTCTATCCGTGTTATCAAGTAAAATTTCAGGAATCTTACCTACCACATCCAGTTTCAGTTCTGTTTTTTCATCGGGACTCATCTTTTTCTTACTGCTCACTCTCTCTACAATAGATTGCAAGGTGTCGGTTATCTTTTTACCGGCGAAAATAGACATAATGGCGGGCGGAGCTTCGCTTGCACCAAGCCTCAAAGAATTACTCAGAGACATAACACTGCCCATCAGTAAGTAATGATGCTCAAAGACGGCTCTAACCGTTACAACAAAGAAAGTAAGAAACTGCAGATTATTCCTTGGTGTTTTTCCGGGAGAAAGCAAATTAACGCCTTGGTCTGTAATCATTGACCAGTTGCAATGCTTACCCGAACCATTTACTCCCGCAAAAGGCTTCTCGTGAAAGAGTATTTTCAGATTGTGTTTCTCCGCTACACGCTGCATTAGGGTCATTAGCAGAAGGTTATGGTCTATTGCTAAATTTGCCTCTTCGTACAGTGGAGCGCATTCAAACTGATTCGGCGCAACCTCATTATGCCTTGTCTTTAACAAAATACCCAAACGATACGCTTCATGCTCAAATTCTTTCATAAAAGACATCGTTCGGCGGGGTATAGCACCGAAATAATGGTCTTCCAACTGCTGATCCTTAGCAGCGATGTGTCCTATGAGCGTACGACCCGTCAGTTGAAGGTCGGGACGTGCCTTTACAAGAGCATTATCCACCGTAAAATACTCCTGTTCCAAACCAAGCGACACACTAACCCTATTTGTATCCTTGTTAAAGTACCGAACGACTTGTGTAGCAGCCTTATCCAATGCCTGCAAAGAACGTAACAGAGGAGTCTTCTGGTCAAGGGCTTCTCCGTTATAGGAAACAAAAATGGTAGGGATACACAAGGTTTGGTCAAAAACAAAAGCCGCTGACGAAGGATCCCAAGCCGTGTAACCACGAGCCTCAAAGGTATTTCTCAAACCTCCATTGGGAAAACTTGAAGCGTCAGGTTCTTGCTGTACAAGGGCATTCCCGTTAAAGTTTTCAAAGACAGAACCGTCCGAAGCCCTGTCAAGGAAACTCTCATGCTTTTCTGCCGTTGCATCGGTGTAAGGATGAAACCAATGAGTGTAATGAGTAGCACCTCGTTCCATTGCCCACGTTTTCATACCCAAAGCAATCTGGTCGGCAATTCTTCGTTCTATTTTCACGCCATCGTCAATGGCACTCACCACAGCCTTAAAGGCTTCGGGCGAAAGGTAATGTCGCATAGCCTTTCGGTCAAAGACGTTTATGGCAAATTCTTCTGACAATGTTGTTTCTTCCTTAAACATTGTTTTAATTTCTCTTCCCCCTATTTCTTTCAGGGCTTGCTTGCGTAAAGTACTCATTTTTTTATTTGTTGTATTAAAAAATCAATCTGTTCGGCGGCAAAAATAGTATTTTTTTCTTAATTGACGATGTTTTTATTTCTTTTAATTTTCTTATATCGTAATTTTGAAATCGTAAAATCAGGCTTTGTCTTTATATTATTTAATTTGGCTACGCCGAGTCAAAGGTTCAGAAATGCAAAAAGAATAGAGATTTTATTGATATAAAGTATAATTTTAGTACTTTTGCGGACTTAAAATTATAAAATTGTAAAATATGCGATTCTTAAAATCATCTGTGAGGCTGTTTTGGCGTATAAATAACAGGTTTTTGCGATTTCTTTTCGTTGGAGTCTTAAATACGGCAGTTGGATACCTGTTTTTTATATTTTTTATCTGGATTGGTTTGCATTATGGCTTGGCTCTGTTGTTTGCAAACGTGCTTGGGGTGGCTTGGAATTACAAAACAACGGGCGTTTTAGTCTTTGAATCTCGCAGTAACACGCTTATATTCAAATTTTTTCTTGTTTATGTGGTTGTTTATTTTATAAATTTTGGCGAGTTGTGGCTTTTAGACCGCTCAGGGTTTTATGAGTGGGTATTAAACAGCCATTACCTTGACTTTATTCAACATTTACCACTCAATACCAATAAGATAGGAGACGTAATCGGGCAAACAATCGTAACTTTGCCTAATGCGGTTTTGTCATTTTTCCTTTTACGGCTTTGCGTCTTTGGCAAAAAGGTTGAAAAATAACGTTTTACGCCTTCAAAATCATTTTCCTCCATACAACAATCAAACAGTATTTTCCTGAAATTTGATTACGGAAAATTCAAATCAAATTACAATATGCTATAATCAAATTATATTTGTCTAAAACTTGATTATAGACAAACCTTATTTGATTATAGATGAATGAAACTTGATTCTGTGGGATTATTATTTGATTATGGAGAATTATACTTTGATTTGGATATGTCAAGTTAAAGGGTTAGGAATGCGTATTTTAGGATGCGAAAAATAAAGCCGAATTTCCATAAACTTTAAGGGTGAAAAACCTAAAATGAACTAAAAATTTGTTCTTTGCAAAAAAAATTGTAATTTTGCAAATCCAAATAAATGGTTGATTTATGCATAGTACTATATTGATAATTCCAACGGCTACTTGGCTGTTATTGGTTTTGGCAGTTGCCTTCGGCATTTTGAGGGTCGTTGTATTTAGAAGAAAATATCGCAAAAAGCATATCAAAAATTTAAAAATAAGGATAAAGAAACTAAAAGAGTAGAAGAATAAACTAAAATGAAATCATACCAAAGTGTTACACCGCAAGAGGCGGTTAAGGTCATAAAAAGCAATGACCATATACATTTAAGTTCCGTTTCGGCAGCCCCTCAATGTCTTATAGAGGCAATGTGCGAACGGGGAAGAAACAAAGAATTTCGTAATGTAAGAGTCCATCACCTTCATACTGAGGGTCCTGCCCCTTATGCTTCACAGGAATTTGAGGGAACGTTTCAACACGATGCCTTTTTCGTGGGAGGCAATGTGCGAAAGGATGTTCAGACGGGCTATGCGGACTATATACCGATTTTTTTAAGCGAAACACAGAAATTATATCGCGATGGCGTGCTGCCCTGTGATGTTGCGATGATACAGGTTTGCCCTCCCGATGAGCATAATTACGTATCGCTCGGCACTTCCGTTGATGCAACATTGGCAGCGGTGGAAATGGCAAAATGTGTCATAGCAGTAGTAAATCCAAACGTGCCTCGTGCCTTTGGAGACGCAATGATACCGATGTCAAAGATAGATATATTCGTGGAAGATAACACTCCGCTAATCCCTGCTCACTTTTCCGAACCCACAGAGCAAGAGGCACAAATCGGAAAGTATTGTGCGGAACTCATAGATGACGGAGCGTGTTTGCAGATGGGCATAGGAGCAATACCAAACGCCGTTCTGTCGCAATTATACAATCATAAAAATCTCGGCATCCATACCGAAATGTTTGCAGACGGCATTTTGCCGTTGGTAGAGAAAGGTGTGATAAACGGAATGAATAAAAAACTGAATCGAGGTAAGATTGTATCAACCTTTGCTATGGGTTCGCAACATCTTTATGACTTTATAGACAACAATCCTTTGATAGAAATGAAAGATGTGGGCTATACAAACAGCCCTTTCAACATTATGCGGCAGCCAAAGATGACAGCCATAAATTCAGCCTTGCAGATAGACATCACAGGTCAGGTTTGTGCGGATTCTTTAGGGAAAAAGTTCTATTCGGGCTCGGGTGGGCAGATTGATTTCATTTATGGAGCAACGCACAGTCAGGGAGGCAAGCCCATAATTGCTATGCCGTCCGTTACAAATAAAGGAGTGAGCAAGATAAGTGATGTTTTGACAGCGGGAGCGGGCGTTGTAACCTCACGTTATCACGTTCACTGGATAGTAACCGAATATGGAGCGGTCAATCTCTACGGAAAAACAATGCAGGAGCGGGCAAGGCTCATCATTTCCGTTGCTCACCCTGACCACAGAGAAGAATTGGAGCGGGCAGCATTTGAAAGGTACGGTTCGCATTTTCATTTCATACAGTAATAATTAAGAAATATGGGAAGGATAATGGCTTTTGATTACGGTACAAAGAGAATTGGTGTTGCGGTAACGGACACAATGCAGATTGTTGCTACGAGAATGCAGGTTCTTTCCGACATGGAAGTGATGAATTACCTCAAAGTATATATGGAAAGAGAGGAAGTAGATTGCTTTGTTGTTGGAGAGCCGAAGCAGATGGACAATACGCCAAGCCAGTCCTATGATGCGGTGATGCGTTTCTGCGAAAGGCTGAAGCGAAACTTCCCAAATATTGATGTATATCTTGAAGATGAAAGATTTACGTCAAAGATTGCATCTCAAACAATAGCCAAAAGCGTACCCAAACTCAAGGCTAAACAGGATAAAGGCTTAATAGACGAAGTCAGTGCGGTGCTTATACTGCAGGCTTTTATGAATTCACCACAGGAAAACAGGAAATTATATGATTTTACCAATAGTTAGATACGGGCAAACGATACTTCGCCTGACGGCAAAGCCCGTTGAAAAAGACAAAATAAACATCAACGAACTCATAGCCAATATGTACGAAACCATGTATGCGGCTCACGGCATTGGATTAGCCGCTCCGCAGGTTGATGTGCCGTTTTCGCTTTTTGTAGTTGATGTTGATGCTTTCAAAAAGGACTATCCGGACGCTGAAGGCTTTAAGCGAGTGTTCATAAATCCTGAAATAATAGAAGAAAGCGGCGAAGAATGGTTTTTTAACGAAGGATGCCTGTCCGTACCCGAAATTCACGAGGACGTAAAGCGTAAATCCACTATCGTCATACGTTATTTGGACGAGAATTTCGTTGAACATACCGATACATTATCAGGTATTTGTGCCAGGGTTTGCCAACATGAATACGACCATCTGCAAGGTAAGATGTTCGTTGAAAGAATCAGCCCGTTAAGACGTTCTTTCCTTAAACGCAAACTCAATGAAATCGCCAATGGAAAGGTCTTACCCGATTACAAAATGAAGAATATACAAAGGAAAAGGTAATATGAAAAGATATATTTTGCTCATTGCCACTCTTGTTACAATGTCCTGTGGCAATAAAACCGACAATAAACCCGTTGAAATCAAGGATGCAAAAGCCGAATTGATGAAAACAATTTCTCAAACCGAAGCCACAGCCTTACAGGCTACTAAAAGCATTGACCCCATTCTTGCAGACAGTTTGATGAGGCTTTATGACAGATTTACAACTCTTTATCCGCAGGATACCCTGTGTCCTTTTATGATGAGCAAAGCCGTTGATGTGGCTGCCAATACGAAGAATTGCGTCAGGGCATTGGAGTTTCTGGAACGTATAACGGACAAATACCACAATAATACTTACGTTGAATGGGCTTATTTCTACAAGGGAACGGTCTATGCCGATGTTTGCGGCGACAAGGACAAGGCTTTGGAAGCATACGGATTCTTTTTGGACAACTATCCTCAATCATCCTTTGCTCAAGATGCTACTGTGCTGCTCAATATGCTGAAACTGAATGATGAAATGCAACTCATACGTGAGTTTGAAGCAAAAAACAGCGAGCAGTAACAGGATATTATTTTTCTTAATCAGTCTTACATTTTGTTAAAACGAAGTTCTGTAAAATTTGATGCCATTTTCCTTTCAAAAAAGATTATCAATTCAATAATTAGTATTATTTTTGCCGTTGAAAAATTGCTTACAATAGCATTTTGCACTTGGGTTTTTATGTAAAATAAACAATGAAATGAATGAAAAGTTAATTCATATTGGAGAACTGATTCGCCAAAAGGTAGAAGAGCAAGGTTTAAGTATTACTGAGTTTGCTAGAAAGATAAATTGCGAACGCACAGACGTATATTATATTTTCAAACAACAAACCTTAAATACGGAGAAACTGAATTTGATTTCAAAAGTCTTGAATTATGATTTTATAAATGAGGTTTATATGTCACAAAAACAAAAAGAAAGCACAACGTATGAAATAAAAATAACTATCAATTTAACCAACATAAACTCAAAAGAACAATATGAAAATCTGCTTTCAAAACTGAATGAAATCTTAATAATATCAAAAAAAAGCGAATAAGTGTAAAATTTTTCACACTTTTTGTCAAAAAATTTCACAACAAAAAGGTACACACGTCAGAAAAAAGATTTACATTTGCACAATCAAACTAAATAACAATATGAACAAAATATACATCTTTTTAATTGCTTTAAGCCTTAATCTAATTGGCTTTTCGCAGAGTGCAGACATACCATTGACTCCTGCTAATGACCCTCATTGGGAATTGAAATTTGAGGAAAATTTTGATATTGATGCAAAAGGAGCTAAATGGGATTCTGTTTATGGTAAATTTAGTCCTAATAAATATTGGACAAGATTACATTACAATGACCATTACGGAGAACCTAAAATTGCAATAGATACAAATGTATATGCAGAGGATGGATATTTAGTTATAAAAATGGAGAACGATTCTTGCCAATGTCCGCCCGAATGGAATAATAATACAAATTTAGATTCTAATGATTTATATTGGGCTTGTAGAAGGCAATGGACAATGTATGATTCTTTGGGAATAGATTATTATTACAAGTATTCTGTAGGAGTAGTGGATACAAAACGCTCAGCGGCTAACCAGTATGGTTGTTTCGGCTATATAGAAGCAAAAATTAAATTTCCCTATCACAAAAGTTTTTGGCACGCAATGTGGGGGTATCGTATGGAACAAAACATGTCTAAAACTCTAAATGAAGCAGAAATTGATATAGAATTGGAAGGACATTTAATAAAATACCCTGATGGCTTTATATATCCAGATACTTTAAATGGTGCAACAAATTATTCAGTTATTCCCAATACGCAAAACTATGTTACAAATGGGATTTACAGATGTTATGACAATGATTATATGAATGGAGAATTGCAAGGGTGGCAACGATACTTTAAAGCTATTTATGTGCCAAATTATTCGTGGGATATGGAGTGGCATACTTACGTTATTGAATGGAGCCTGGCAAGAATAATATGGTATATTGACAACAAACCTATAAGACAACTTGAAAATCACGGGATAGTAGATACGCTTACACTTTCATTCGGATTAGGCTTTCTTAATGATTTTGAAAATGACACAAGTTTGGCAAATTTGACTTTTCCCCAAAAAATGTATGTTGATTATGTACGTGTTTATGGCTTGAAAAAAGAATGTGATAGCATATTTCATGCGATTAATTATGACTTTTCCAATTATGACAATACGATTAAAAAGAAAATTATAATCGGAGACGGCAACAGCAATGAAACCATAAGTACAAGAACAATACTGCGAGCATCTGAAAGTGTAGAAATAAAAGAAAATTTTGAAGTTCCTCTCGGTGTGGAGTTTCATATTGATGTTGATGGTTGTAAGGTTGAAGACATAGAATATCTTATGCAATATAAATGTGCAGGACATGGAGCAAGTATGTATGAATAAAACAATTAATTATAATTAGATATGAAAAAAGTATTTTTATTTATCATAGTAGTTTGTGCTTTCTGTATGGAAAGAATACAATGCCAAATATATGATTTTTCTGCTGTTAATAATGAAGGATATACTCTTTATTATAAAATAACATCAGATAGTACAGTAGATATTACTGATACAAATGAATCTCAAGACTATTATTTAACTCATGGTTCTTCTTATGCAAATATTATCAACGAACATTTAACTATCCCTTCAAATGTTTCTTATAATAGTAATGTATATAATATTACAGGTATTGCATATTGTGCATTCGCTTGGTGCAATGGACTCCAAAGTATAACAATTCCTAATATGATTAAAAGTATTGACAAACTTGCTTTTGGATACTGCAATAATTTAACAACATTGAATTTTAATGCCATAAATGCTGAATTTCATTCCATAGTATCATTACCTCATAGTCCAGGTACAGAGGGAGAAATTCGTTTTTTGCCTGTTTTTAAGGGTTGCAATTCTTTAACTGAAGTCAATATCGGTGATAGTGTAAAAAAGATACCTGCTAACTTCATAAATAATTGTACAGGGTTAAATACTATAAGCATTCCTGATAATGTTGATACAATAGGAAACGAAGCATTTAGGGATTGCCCAAATTTAATACACATATCTCTTGGCAGCGGAATAAAATACATTGGTCAAAAAGCATTCAATTCAAATCCTCTTGGCAGTATAATTTGTAGTATGACAGAAGCCCCAATGCTTGGTGTTGATGTTTTCAATGAAGGCACTTTTAATGATGCACGAGTTGTTGTGCCTTGCAATACAAAAGAATCATATCAAAATGCAGATGGTTGGAGAGATTTTAAGCATTTGATAGACCCTTGTGTTGATTTGGAAGAAGCGAATGTTGAAGCAGTAACATTCAATCTTTATCCAAATCCTGCAACAACAGAATTAAACATAAGTAGTTCTCAAATCATTGAAACAATAGAAGTATTTAACATTTTGGGACAAAGGGTTTATGCTTCACAGATTAAAAATACAACGGTGAAAATAGATATTACTAATTTCAAATCAGGAAATTACATTGCAAAAATAAATACAAACAACGGCATAACAATAAAGAAATTTATAGTTCAATAACATAAAAAACAACGAAGAAATGAAAAGAATAATTGTTTTAGCAATCATAGCATTGCAATTAGGTTTTAGTGTAATGTATTGGCACAGGTAACGGTAAATAATTACGGTAAATTTATTGTTGGCAACAATATGCACACTTCTTACAATAATGAGGACAGAGATAACATTCTTTCAGCCACTATTTTCGGCAAAGAAGGAACATTTAACGCAGGTTCTAAATTGTCTTTTGGCGACTTTGGAAGTTTTGACCACAATGGAGCGAATGTTTTCATTGGAGAATATGAGCAGACTCTTTATCCGAATTATCAAAACGAATCAGACCAACTTTGGCTTCACGGCAAGAATGGAATGTATTTCACATACAATAATGCAAATAAAGATAATAGTGGCATTATTGCTTATTTTGATTTGACAAAAAGCACAAATTTTACTTTTGTTCATAGGGTTCAAGCAATCGGTTTTAGCACTATTGCAACGCCTATCTACAAAACCAATATCACTTCTTTGGAAAAATCACTGTATAAACTAAATGAGTTGAAAGGAGTGAAATATGATTTTCTTATACCTGTAAATCAAAATAATACAACGACCAATAACACAAATCTTTCGCCCAAAGAACAGCAGGATATGGCATTTTTCAGTCAGTTGGATACGCAGTTAAATACGTCGAAGTTGCAAATAGGTTTGTTACCCGAAGACTTAGCGGTTGTATTTCCTGAACTTGTTGATACAAATGCAGATGGCGAAATTTACATTGACTATATTGGTTTGATACCTGTTATCATTGAGGCGTTGAAAGAACAATCCCTTGTTATACGTGCTCAAAGCCAGAAGATTAACGAACTGAATAAAGATACCGGAAATGTGTTATCGGGAACAGCAACGTCTTCTTCTCAAAGCAAAAGTTCATCGGCACTAACTGCAGACACAACAAAGATATACAATGCGTTTCTTTATCAAAATACACCGAACCCATTCACAGCCACAACCGAAATACAATACTTTCTTCCTGCCGAAACGACATCGGCAAGCATTCTTATATTCAATATGCAAGGCGGTTTGATAGCAACTTATCCTTTGTCGGCAACCTTTGGCTTTGGTTCTGTGATTATTAGTGGGGCATTGCTGAACGCAGGAATTTATTTCTACACCTTAATAGTTAATAATCACGAAATAGATACAAAGAAAATGATACTAACTCAATAATCTAATAATCAGTAAATAAAGAAAGGCTTTCCTGAAATCAAATTATAGAACGCTAGAATTTGATTATAGATTTCTATAATTTGATTTCAGCACGCTGTAATTTGATTCTAAAAAACTGTAATTTGATTTCAGAAATATGAAGCGGTATTTTGGAATTGTATTTGTTTTCAAAAAAAGTTGTATCTTTGCACCTCAAAATATAATACTTCAAAATATGAAACGGATATTTGTTTATGTCATTTTAAGTCTTGCGGGCTTGTATCTGCAAGCACAGAATACGGCAATGATGAATGATGAAAAATTGACGGAATTTGCCCAAAAACTTGTGAAATTGCCTTTCAGCGAACGCGATGTTATTGATAAGGCATGCAAAATCTTTGAAGAAGATTTCAAAAACGACCCTGAAAATGCCGATTGGGCGTATCAAATCCTTTATTATTATCATCAACTGACCTGTGATGACAAAACAGCAACGCTTCATAAGACTTTCTCGCCAGAAGAGATAAGAGCATTGAAGATAGGCGACATTCCGGTTTTGGGAAAGATGCGTTCGGCTATGAAAAAGTTTGATAATGAATACACTAAATATGGTTACAGGATAATGTCCTTTGAGGACACGTCCTACTGTATTGAAGTACAGCCGCCATTCCTTTACAAGCGTTTAAGCAAATATCTTACTGAAGATTACGCTTACTATCGTGGTTTGTGGATTGCAGAGTATGACGTGCCGCCTTATTGGCATGCTGCCCTGAATGTGCCTTTGAAAGAAATTATGGCAAGGATTGAATGGCGTGATGTACTGCTTGACAAGCACCCTGATTTCGTCCGTAATGACCTTGTGCAGAGAGAGATTGAGAATTTATGTTTCTGCGTTACCAAAGGCTTGGAAAACACCCCCATATATGACGAAAAAGACGTTATATTAAAGGAGTATAAGGACGCCTTGCAGACCTACTATCGTAAATACACGGAAACGACTTGGGGATTGTACTTTACGGATTTTGTACACAAATTAGCCCTGAACAAATATCGCAATTCGTACGACATAGATCTTTGGGTAATAAATTCTCTATTCCCCAAAGACCGCAAAAACATAGACCCGATAGAGAAATATAAGGAATTGATAATTGATAACATTGTTGAATAAAAATGAAACGACTTTTAGTAACCTTATTTTCCCTCTTTACCATCACTGTTTCTTTTGCTCAAAAGCAGATAACGCTGGAAGATATTTGGGCAAAGGGAACTTTCAGAGCCAAATACATATATGAGGCTCGCTCAATGGCTGATGGCGAACATTATTGCGTGCTTACAGCCAACGGAATTGATAAATACGCATATAAAAAAGGCTCAAAGGAAGGTGCGATACTGGATTTTGCAGCGTTGGGACTTGATTTGAAACAAAATAATATAGCAGAGTATTCCTTTTCTGCTGACGAACAGAAGTTGCTTCTTTGTTTCAATCCCGATTATATTTACAGACATTCCTATGTAGCGGACTATTACGTTTATGATGTAAAGACCAAGCAGTTGCAAAAGGTGAGTGAGGATAAGATTCGCTTGGCTGAATTTTCTCCAACAGGCGATAAAATTGCTTATGTGAAGGATAACAACCTTTATATCAAAGACCTGAAAACCGAAATCACAACTCAAATCACCACAGACGGCGAACAAAACAGGATAATCAACGGAACAACCGACTGGGTCTATGAAGAGGAATTTGCAATCACCAAAGGTTTCTTTTGGAACGTAACAGGCGACAGGTTAGCCTACTATCGCTTTGACGAAAGTCAAGTTAAGGAGTTCTCAATGACCGAATGGGGAAATCTTTATCCCGATGAATATAAATTCAAATATCCTAAGGCTGGCGAGGATAACTCTTTGGTTGAGATATTTGTTTATGACGTTAATGCAAAACAATCAAATAAAATACGGATAGACCGGAATACCGACCTGTATTACCCTCGTATGCAATGGACAAAAGACAACAATAAATTATGTGTTCATAAACTTAACCGTACTCAAAACTTTTACGAAATTTTTATAGTGGATTGCCTTAACAATAACAGCATTGAAAAGATTTATAACGATGAAAACCTTTACTGGATTGAACAACCCGAAGATTTTTACTTCCTTTCCGATAATGATCACTTTATTGTAAAGAGCGAACGTAGCGGATACAATCATTTTTATCTTGTTTCAATGAAGGATAAGAGCGTAAAGGCGATTACGAAAGGCGATTACGATGTTGATAACCTTTGTTATGTTGATGAGAAAGCAAAGAAAATCTACTTTACTGCTGCACAAAGTCAGGCTTATAACAGAGAATTGTTTTCCATAACCTTTGATGGTAAAAAGCAAACGAAATTAAGCGGTAAGGAAGGGACATATACGGCTGATTTTTCTGCTAATGGCAAGTATTATATCTGCTCTTATTCGGATGCAAACACGCCTGCCGTTTATACAATCAACAATAACAAAGGCGAAATCATAAATACGCTTGAGGATAACTCAAAACTGAAAGCCACTCTTGCGGAATATGGCAGCGAACACAAAGAATTCGGCAAGTTTAAGACCGAAAACGGCGACTCTTTGAACTTCTGGATAATCAAACCTTCGCAAATGGACAACGGAACTAAATATCCCGTTCTGTTTTACGTCTATGGAGGACCCGGTTCGCAGGAAGTACTTAATTCTTACAGCCGTCCGTACGACTATATGTGGTTTAGAATGTTGGCACAGCAAGGATACGTGATTGCTTGCGTGGATGGACGCGGCACAGGCTTTAGAGGAGAAAAATTTAAGAAAAGTACATATATGAATCTTGGCGATTTGGAGACACAGGATCAGATTCAAGCCGCTAAATACTTCGGTTCGTTAGATTATATTGACAAAGAACGCATTGGTATCTTCGGTTGGAGTTACGGAGGCTATATGTCATCGCTCTGCATTACCAAAGGAGCAGACTGGTTTAAGACTGCAATCGCCGTAGCCCCTGTTACGACTTGGCGTTACTACGATAACATTTACACAGAGCGTTATATGCGTAAGCCACAGGACAATGCGGAAGGGTACGACCGCAATTCGCCAATCAATCACGCCGATTTGCTGAAAGGAAACTTCCTTTTGGTGCATGGGACCGGTGATGACAATGTTCATTTTCAAAATTCTATGGACTTCACAAACGCTTTAATCAAAGCCAACAAGCAATTTGAAGAGTTCTTTTACCCTAACAGAAATCACGGAATTTATGGCGGGAACACACGACTTCATTTGTACAGGATGATGACCGATTTCCTTAAACGGAAACTCTAAACGGTGAAACATAAACCAACAATAAGAAATTGAGATGAAAAAAATAAAAGTATTTACCTTGATTATAGTCCTGTTAAGTCTTCACAATGCGTTTTCCCAACAGGCGGCAAAGGACTTTGTAATGAGACAGTTTGACACTGCGACCTGCGATAAAGTTTATCTTATCGTAACCGACAGAGTGCTTTACGCAAATGAATCTCTTAATCTCATAGAAAACTTCAACGATTTGGACTCTTCAACACAGGCAAATCTGCTTAAAGAATACCAAATCATAGGAAAAAAGCCTTTGGATTCAATTTTGATTGCCACCTTTAAGAACGAACTGATATCCAAATTGCAATATCTGGGCATTAAAGTCATACAAACACCTGCCGATAGCCTGCCTGACAGTTTGGATGCACGCTCTCATACGCTTAATATCAAACAGTTGGAGATAGAAGAGTTCATTGCGGAAGACAGTATTTCGTATTATGAAAATGATACCGCAAAATACGTTTATAGAAAGGCGTTAAACGGGGTTCGCTTCAATGCTTGGTTTTTCTACAACGAAAAAGACACGGCAAACAGTCTTACTTTGTTCTGCAACGAGGCTATAACAGATGATTTTCAAGGCAATATCACCATGGGAAAAGGAAACAAACCCGTAGTTTCTTATTCTTTGACGAGGATAAACCCTAATGATACTTATGTTATTGCTAAGGAAACAGGCAGAGAATCAGCCATTTGTTTTTTCAATCTGCTGCTTAATAAGTACGTATTCAACAAAACGGACGGCGAAGACCGGCATTATTACGGCATAGACCTCAAAAGCGGCAATATACTTATGGATAACGAGCCGTTTGACAACTTTGATGTTTTGGAAACCGAACAATAAATTTACGGATTACCAAGTAAAATTTCTGAAATCAAATTATAGAATTCTATAATCAAGTTTCAGGATTCTATAATCAAATTACAGAACGCTATAATCAAGTTTCAGGATTCTATAATCAAATTACAGCGTTCCATAATCAAGTTTCGTGATTATATAATCAAGTTACAGCATTTTATACGCAAATTCTATAACGTTGTAATGACATTTTATCATTACGGATTGAAATTACGGGTAGATATTATTGCTCATCAAGAAATGCAGTCAAAGGAGAAGTAGCCTGTGCGAAAGGAATAGTTAAGGCAAGCCCCGCTTCAAAGGCTTCCCTGCCCGCTTCAACCGCTTTGGAATAGGCAACCGCCATAGCCACAGGGTCATTGGCAATAGCAATAGAGGTATTTACCATCACGGCAGCCGCTCCCATCTCCATTGCTTCCGCAGCCTGAGACGGCGAACCGATACCTGCGTCAATTATTACGGGGATATTGCTCTGCGAAATGATTATTTCAAGCATATCTTTGGTCTTTAAGCCTTTATTAGTGCCTATTGCAGCCCCCAGAGGCATAACAGCAGCCGCTCCAATATCTTCTAACCGTTTGCACAAAACAGGGTCGGCATTAACATAAGGAAGTACCACAAACCCTAATTTGACCAAAGATTCGGTCGCTTTGTAGGTTTCAATCGGGTCAGGTAGGAGATACTTGGGGTCAGGGTGTATTTCAAGTTTCAACCACTTGGTTTGCAAGGCTTCAGCCGCTATTTGAGCAGCAAAAACAGCCTCTTCAGCCGTACGAACGCCTGATGTGTTGGGCAGAAGCACTACTTTATCCCTGTTAATATGCTGTAACATATCATCTTTTTGGCTCTCTACCATATCTATACGCTTCATGGCAGTAGTTACCATTTCGCAATGACTCTGCTCTATTGCCTCTCCCATTATTTTATTTGAAGGAAACTTACCCGTTCCCATTATAAGGCGGGAATTAAATTCTCTGTTTGCTATTATCAATTTATCCATTAGTGTTATGTATTAAAAATCGGCGGCAAAATTACAAAATTCTTTTGCCATTTCAATAGGCTTTGCCGAAGATAAAACAGCCCCACTGACCGCTATTCCGTGAATACCCGTATCCAAAATGGATTTTATATCTTTTGAGGTTATGCCTCCAATGGCGTAAAGAGGTATTTGGATGTTGTTCTTTTTTAGTTCCGCAACGATATTTCTATATCCTGACAGACCGAGAATTGGAGAGAGTTGCTTTTTTGTGGTAGTATAGGCGAATGGACCCAAACCAACATAATCCGCATCGGCATTTGCAGCACTTTTAACGTCCGTTAAAGTGTTTGCTGTTGCCCCTATAATTTTATCTTTTCCCAATAAGGCTCTTGCCTTATCAACAGGCATATCGTTCTTTCCAAGATGTACGCCGTCCAAACCGCATTTAACCACCATTTCAACGTAATCATCAATTATCAAAGTCGCATTATACCGTCTGCATTCAGCCTTTGCATATTCGGCAGTCTTTATAATGTCATCGGTTTTAGCCTCTTTCATTCGCAGTTGTATAAGTTTTATGCCGCCATTCAAGGCTAAACGAATGCCTTCAAGGTACGAATACTTTTCTGTTTTATGAGAAATGAACATTATTCTTTCCATAGCGACCCCAGCATTGCTGCTCCACCAAAGCCCAAAGCCTTTATGACTTCCAATCTCTCACGTTTAACTCCACCCATTGCAATAACCCTGTCGTTAATGATTGATTGCTCTTTGGCTTTCTGCAATTCGCCCAGCGTAAAGGTAGATTTGTAACCGCTCTTGCTTACACTGTCAAACACAGGAGAAAGCAATAAATAATCCGCTCTTTCTCCTGCTCTTTCCAAACTTTCAATGCTGTGACAGGAAACCGACAAGCGTCCATTCCAAAGGTTGTAATCGTAATCCGTATGCCTTTTATTGATGTTTATACCGCCAATCCGCATCTCTTCTGCCAACTCATAATAGTCGTGAAGGGTCAATCGCTCACGTATATCCTGCGGAAAAAGAGACAGATATTGCTTTAACTGCTCTGCTTTGAAACTCGGCTTGCGTATATGAAAATAATCAAAACCGCCTTCTTTGAGAAAACGGATTATTTTCTTCACTTCACGCTCCACATCCTGCGTTGTATCAGGCGTAATACCTATCAACCGCCACATGTTGCTTCAATTATGGTTACCGCATCGCCTTCCTGCAATTTGGTTTCCTGCCATTTATCCCTTTGGATTACCTTTGTACCGATGGCAACGGCTATTCCAAACGTATCCTGCTTGCCAACAGCAGACAGCAATTCCGTTATGCTGCAATCCATCGGCACTATTGTATCTTTTTTATTAACAAATACTTTCATAAATGCTCTAATTATGTTTCTTTCAGCCCGCAAAGTTAATACTTTTTCAACATTCCTTAACACAAACAGCAACAAACAATTCACTTTTTGCTTCAAAAAAAGATGTAAAAGCAAATTCCGTCTCTCTATTTCTTGCTTTAAGGCTTGATAAATCAATGGTTTGAGTTGCAAAAGAGCCGTTTATGCCCGTTCCAACGCATTTAGAATAAGCCTCTTTCAGCGTCCAGAGTTGCGTAAAGGCTGCATCAAATTTCTCATACGGCAAAGCAAACAGATATTCCTTTTCTTCGTCAGTGAAAAATCGCTTTACAATAGCCTCCTTGCCCGTTCTAATATGCTCAATATCAATTCCAACATCGTTTTTATCAAAGGCTATGGCTATATAATCAAATGTATGCGAAATGGAAAACCTTATGGCTGAATCATTATCAAAAAAAGGCTTGCCCAAAACATCATAAACAATGTCAAAAGGCAAACCTGAATACTTCATTATCAGATTCTTCGCCCATAAAGAACGCTGTTGGTGAATGGAAAGGCTATTATCACGTCCGAACTCCTGCTCACACTCCTTTATATGGCAAATCCGATACTCCAAAACGCTGTTATTTAATGTCTAAAAGTTCAACATCAAATATCAAAGTGCTGCCTGCCGGAATTGAACCTACGTTCTGGTCTCCATAAGCGAGATGAGACGGAATGAAAAGCCTGTATTTGCTGCCTACGGGCATCATCTGCAATCCTTCTGTCCAGCCTGCAATCACCTGATTTAGAGGAAACGAAATCGGTTCTTTTCTTTCCACGCTGCTATCAAAGACTTCGCCGTTTATGAGCGTACCATGATAATGTACATGCACGTTATCGGTTGCTTTTGGTTTCTTTCCCGTTCCTTCTTTCAACACCTTGTATTGCAGACCCGTAGAAGTCTCTACCACATCTTTATCCTGTTCTTTGTTTCGTTGAAGAAACGCTTCCCCTTCTTCCTTTGCCTTACTGCTTGATGCTGTTTGCTTTACGGCTTCTGCTGCTTGCCAGTTCCGAACGCATTCCTGCTTTTCTTCAAGAGTCATTCCGCTCTCGTCAATGCCCTTTACGGAATCCTTTATAGCAGATACAAGTATATCAATATCAACTTCGTAGCCGTCTTTAACAAGACTTCTGCCGATATTCTCACCGATAATGTAACTGATTTTTTGTTTTTCGTTGTTTAGTGTCATTTTCGCTAAATTATTTTAAGATTTGAGGCTGCAAAGATAGTAAATAAAATTAGAATATCTGCATTTCATTGCCTTGAATCTTTATTGACACATCTCAAAAATATGTTTTACGGATTGATAATTTGATTACAAATTTCCGAAATCAAATTACAGCAAATTATACCTAAATTTTATTCATTTAGAATCAAATTATAATCACCTCAAAATCAAATTATAATAATCTGAAATCAAATAAGGTTGATATTATGTTGGCAAGATAATGATATTATGTTGCCAACATAATTAAAGTATCTTGGCAACATACTTCAACTATGTTGGCAACATAATATCATTATCTTGCCAACATAATATCAATAGAATCAAATTATGGATGATTATAATTTGATTCTAATTTGCCGTAATTTGATTATAATTTTCTCTTATTTAATTGCCTGAAAATCAAAGGCTATTTTGAAGTATTTTTATTTATTTTGCAATTATTATTTGTTTATTAGAATAATTTATGTAATTTTGTCGCCTCATTAAAACAAAAACTTATGGCAGAAATATCAAAATTAAAGGGAACCGGAGTGGCGTTAGTAACCCCTTTTCACACGAATAAGGGGATTGATTTTTCATCTCTGGGACGCGTTATAAACCATACAATTGACGGAGGTTGCGATTTTGCCGTTCTTTTAGGCACTACATCGGAGTCAGCAACGCTTGACGAGCAGGAACAGTTGGCTGTGCTGGAGTATTCCATTGATTGCATTGAAGGAAAAGTGCCTGTGGTGGTTGGAGTCGGCGGTAACAATACACTTTATACAATAAAGAAAATAAAGAAACTTTGTTGTGATATAAATGAACATATTTCTGCCGTGTTGAACGTTACACCTTATTACAGCAAACCTAATCAAAAAGGATTATATGAGCATTTTAAGGCTGTGGCAGACGGTTCGCCCGTGCCGATAATAATGTATAATGTGCCGGGACGTACAGGTGTGAATCTCAATGCGGAAACCTGTCTGGCTCTTGCCGAAAACCATTCCAACATAATGGGCATAAAGGAGGCTTCTGGCAACTTTGCTCAATGTATGGAAATACTTCGCAACAAACCAAATAACTTTACGGTCTTTTCTGGTGATGATGCACTTACTTTGCCTCTGATGTCATTGGGAATGAAAGGAGTTATATCGGTTACGGCTAATGCTTTCCCCGATTTGGTTTCGCAGATGGTGAAGCTGTGTCTAAAACAGGACTTCAAACAAGCAAGAGTTATACACGAGAAACTGCTGAATTTCTCTACCGTAATCTTTAATGAGGGCAATCCAACGGGCATTAAGTCGGCTCTTGAGATATTGGGGTTGGTGCAAAACAACCTTAGACTGCCGTTAGTTAAGGGAAGCCATCAGCATTTCAAAGAATTACAGGAAATAATTAAAAAAATAAAAAGATAAAATATGATAAGTTATAAAGATTTGGGCTTGGTAAATTCACGTGAGTTGTTTGCCAAAGCAATAAAGGGAGAATATGCCATTCCGGCATTTAATTTCAACAATATGGAACAAATGCAGGCTATTATTCAGGCTTGCGTTGAAACTCGTTCTCCTGTGATTTTGCAGGTGTCTTCCGGTGCAAGGAAGTATGCAAATCAGACTTTGTTGCGTTATATGGCACAGGGAGCGGTGGAATATGCAAAAGAACTTGGTTTCAATGTGCCTGTTGTGCTGCATTTAGACCATGGTGATACCTTTGAACTCTGCAAATCGTGCATTGAATATGGTTTTTCATCGGTTATGATTGACGGTTCATCGCATTCTTACAGCGAAAACATTGAACTGACTGCAAAAGTTGTAGAATACGCTCATAAATACGATGTAACGGTTGAAGGAGAACTTGGGGTTCTTGCAGGTGTTGAAGATGATGTTGTGGCTGAAAGCCATACCTATACTCAGCCTTCGGAAGTGGAAGACTTTGTTTCAAAGACAGGAGTTGATTCTTTGGCAATATCCATAGGCACTTCGCACGGAGCAAACAAGTTCAAACCCGAGCAATGTACAAGAGATGCCAACGGGATTCTTGTCCCTCCGCCATTGAGATTTGATATTTTGGAAGAGATAGAGAAGAGAATACCCGGTTTTCCTATCGTTCTGCACGGTTCTTCGTCCGTTCCGCAGGATCAGGTGGCTGTCATAAATAAATATGGTGGTGCAATGAAAGATGCAATAGGTATTCCTGAGGAGCAGTTACGGCGTGCGGCAACATCGGCTGTTTGTAAAATAAATATAGATTCCGATGGCAGAATAGCCATGACGGCTTCCGTTAGAGAGGTTTTAGCAACAAAACCTGCCGAATTTGACCCTCGCAAGTATTTAGGACCTGCCCGTGACAATCTTAAAGCACTCTACATTCATAAAATAAAGAACGTACTCGGTTCTGCCAACAAAGCCTGATACAATGAAGTATTTTAAATTAATGTTGCCTGCTTTGGCTTGTATTTTTGTCTCTTGTACAAAGAATGAAACGGCTTATGATGCAAGTGGAATGTTTGAAAGCAGAGAGGTAATTGTGTCTGCTGAATATGCAGGCAAGATTTTGCAACTCAATACGGAAGAAGGAAACATCGTAAGCAAAGATGAAATATGCGGATATATTGAATCTCCAACGCAAACAGGCTTAAAAAACTGCGAAATTAAATCAACCGCCGAAGGAACTGTAATTTTACGATATGCAGAGGCAGGAGAAATTGCCACAGTCGGCAAACCGCTATTCAAAGTGGCTGATTTGGACAATATGATATTGCGTATTTATATTTCCTCTGCACAATTAACCAAAATAAAACTTGGGCAGGCAATAAGGGTTTTTGCCGATTTTGGTACGGAAAGACGGGAATACAGCGGCAAAGTGTCGTGGATAAGCCCTCAGGCAGAATTTACGCCCAAAAATATACAGGTAAAAGAAGACCGAGATAACCTTGTATATGCAGTAAAAGCGGACGTACGCAATGATGGCTTTCTTAAAATAGGTATGTATGCGGAAGTAATTCTATGAAACCTGTCATTGTAACCGATGTAGAGAAATCCTATCACAATAAAAAGGCTCTTGAACCTGTTTCTTTTGAAATAGAAGAAGGAGAATTGTTTGGTATAATTGGTCCTGATGGAGCGGGGAAAACAACGCTTTTTCGTATTCTTGCCACCCTACTGCTCGCTGACAGAGGAGATGCATATATAAATGGACTGGATACAGTAAAAGATTTTCGCAAAGTACGTAATCATATCGGTTATATGCCCGGTCGGTTTTCTCTTTATCAGGATTTGAGCGTTGAGGAAAATCTTTCATTTTTTGCTTCCGTCTTTTCGTGTAACGTAAGTGATAATTTGTATTTGGTGAATGATATTTACAAACAATTAGAACCTTTTCGCAAACGCCGTGCAGGAGCATTAAGCGGTGGTATGAAACAAAAACTTGCCCTCTGCTGTGCTTTGATTCATAAGCCTTCCGTACTTCTACTTGACGAACCCACCACAGGTGTTGATCCTGTAAGTCGCAAGGAATTTTGGGTAATGCTTAAACGATTACAGAAGCAAGGAATAACCACCGTTGTTTCTACGCCTTACATGGACGAAGCAACTCTCTGCGATAGGATTATGCTCATTAAGGATGGAAAAATGCTTGATACCGATACTCCAAAAGGCATAGTAGCGAAATATCCCCGCAAACTATACAGCGTACAGAGTAAAAACATTGCTGTAACACTTAAATCCCTGCGAAGCAATCCCGACATTGACAAAGCCTTTTCCTTTGGCGACAACATTCATTTTACATTGAAAAACAACGTATCCGCCGATTATACCGAAATTTCCCCAACAATAGAGGATTATTTTATGCTCTTGTCGGAAAACAATACAAACTCCAATTAATATTTTCATTTGGTAAAGTTATATAGACAGCAATACAAAACAAATTTTAGTTTAATACACAAAATAAATGCGGAAAATTTGTCAATTAAATAAAAAGTTGTATCTTTGCAGCCTCTTAAAAGAATAATTTATGATAATAATAAGAATTTCAAAACTGTTAGATATGGTTGCATATTTAGCATTGGTGGCTGTTTTTGCGTGGTATTTCTTTGCCAAACCGCTACCTCAATATATTTCTATTGCGTTATTGGGAGTTTGTATTTTGAAACTCGCAGGAGCAATGCTGAAATCTAATTTTTTTGAAAAAGAATACAAACGACTCAAAGAAGAAAATGATTTTCTTACTGAGACATTAAAAAATAAGGAATAATAATAATAAAACACCAAACTTATGGCAACAACTGCTGACATTAAAAATGGATTATGTATAGAAATGAATGGTGATTTGCTTTCCGTAGTGGAGTTTCTTCATGTGAAGCCCGGCAAAGGCAGTGCATTCGTTAGAACAAAACTAAAAAGTTTCAAAACTGGGCGAACCATAGAACATACCTTTCCTTCCGGTGCAAGAATAGACACGGCTCGGATTGAACGGCGTCCATACACCTTTTTGTATAAGGACGATACGGGTTACAATTTTATGCACACCGAAACCTTTGAACAAATACCTATTGAGGAATCGTTAATCAATGCTCCTCAATATCTTAAAGAGGGTCAGGCGGTCGAAATTGTTGTTCATGCTGACACTGAAACCCCTTTGTCTTGCGAACTTCCGCCTTTTGTTGAAATGCTTATTACTTACAGTGAGCCGGGAGCGAAGGGAAACACAGCCACCAATGCAATGAAAGATGCTACTGTGGAGACTGGGGCTGTTGTTCGTGTTCCGCTCTTCATAGAACAAGGTGAGAGAATAAAAGTTGATACCCGTACAGGCGAATATGCCGAGAGAGTAAAATAAGTAACTGCACAGACAAATAAGGCTGATGGTGCAAATCACATGGGCGATAAAAAGAA
>JAISTG010000084.1 GCA_031272705.1 Bacteroidales bacterium
CTTTGCAATCAAAGCATTGACATCTTTTTGTGCTATAACCCAAAACCTGTAAAGTTCCGCATATAAATCGTTTATCCAATACTTTTTGTTAGGAAAACGCTGTTTCAAGTAAATAAACATCGACCCACCACCGAGAAACGGCTCTCGAAATTCGTCAAAATCGGGAAGCAATTTTGCGATTGTTTCAACTGCGCGACTTTTGCCGCCGGGGTAGCGGAGTGGAGATTTAATCATACAGTTACACTCTTATTAGAATTGTCATTTACTAAATTCATTTTAAACAAATCCGTATTAAGTCCAATATGTATTCTGGGATTTAATTGAGTTCTGTTTTTACTATCAATATTTGCTGCCTCATAAAATTTATTTATCACATTGTCTATATTTTCAATTTCTTCGTCTGCGTGAATAGGATTCCAATTGTCAGCAATATTGAAAATAATTAATTGAACATTAGGTTGCAGTAGCCGTTGTCCTATTTGTTGCCACCAAGTTCTATCTGTTTCGCCTAATGAAAGCCCGAATAAGCATATAATATCGCCATTTTGAATAAGTTCTGTTGCTGTTCTGTCGTTGAATTTTTTTAATTTTTTATTTATAATTGGTTTGATAATCAGATTATCAATCTTATTGATATTTGCAAGTTCCGTATTGTTTATTTGTCCTGCGTTATCAACACCAATCAATGGATTTTTAGAAATATCGCCGTGAATATGTAATATTTTTCCAATATTATAGTGAATAGAGTTTTGTTGCTTTGGGGTTTTCTTTACAAAGTCAACACAATTGTCAAAAATATTAGTATAATTGAATGTTATGAAATTATAAGTGATAGATTGTTGTCTAGCGGCATTATTAATCATTTGTCTAAATAAATCTTGCGAGTATTGATTCAAATCTTTATAAAAATTAGTAAGAGCAGTGCCACATATTGTAATTATTTCTTCCTTATGCAAGTCATAGTTGATTCTTTTTTCTTCGTTCTTCAAATGTTTAATTAGAGAACTTTTAAAATCTTTAACGCAAAAACAGAAGTCGTCAACTTTGTCTTTTTCGTATTTTTCAGTATAAACACCAAGTTGTTTTTCAAAATCAGCCCAATTTTCAAAATTTTCATTTACATCTATTTGAAATTGCGCTATGCGAGAATCATTTTTTTTCTCTTGTAGATAAAAATTCAATGCATCTTTATATCTTGTATTTAAACCAACTTTTAGGTCAAACCCATTTCATATTAGAAAAAGTATATTCATCTTTTATTTTGATTTACAGATTGTTAAATAAAACCCATTCTCTTCCGCTTCTTTGAAAAGCGAGTTTAATAAATCTGTTTGAGATTTTGAAAAATTGTTTCTCAACCAAAAATTTACTCCGTGTCCGTTAAGAATTTTCCCCGAAGTTAGTTTCAGTACCGCTTTACATTTCTTTATCACGCTATCATAGTAATTTTCTGATATTGTTCTTTCGTATTTTATTCCTGTTATTTTGCCTGTAATGTCCATTCTTTATAAGATGTTTTGAACTGCAAAAGTAATAAAAAATTTGTATAATCATTAAATCGTTCCACGATAAAGAGGATATTTTATCTTTCGCCTCTCTTGATTAAAACATTGTGCAAGTGAGGCTGACGTGTATTGAACAGCAATCTGTAAGGGGCTTCTTTTCTTGTCAATAGTTACATCAATGACAGGTAGTGACAGTAGTTTAGCCTTGATTTCTTTTGTCAATTCCTCTTCAGCAGGATATTGCTTAATAGTTTTCAGCACAAGCATATCTACAAACGGACGATAGACTTCCATAACGTCATCAGCCAAGCAGTAAGCGTTATAGCGATTCTTGTGAAATATACCAAGCGTTGGCAACAATCCAGATGCAACAAGGCTTCGTGCTGTTATTGCCCGCAGGATTGCATACGCATAATTGAAAAAGTTATTTGGGTATTCACCAAAGCGTTCCCTTCTAAAATTTTCGTGTTGTTGCAAAAGGTTTTCCCAATAATAAGCAGCGGCTCGTGCTTCGTGATTTTTGCTGTCGCCCGAAGTTACTTCCCTCGACCAGTGAAGCATATTTTCTATCGGCACATCAAGTTCTTTCAACACCATAGCCTGATTATATATCTTTGCTTGAATAGTTTGTTGCCACAAATTCTTTTTAAGGGTTTCGCTTGCTTCAATTTGAGCCTTGTATCTCTCACTTTGCAATGTGTTACTTTCCAAACAGAGTTGCAATCCAAGCGGATGATGACGTTTATCACAAGTTATGATTGCTGCATTGTTTTCCAAAAGTAACACCATTGTTGATTGCGTAACAGTGATTTGTTGATTGTCTAAAATTATTACTCCAATGTCTTCAATAGGAATAGTTTTTACCTCTTCAACATCTGGCATCTTGACTACTAATTGATTGTTCTTCTGGCTCAAATATGCGGGATTGCCAAAATATAATGTCCGTTTAATCATTGCTTAAAACACATTTAAATAATTCTCCAACGAAGTTTTTACAGCATTTGCAACAACAAGGTAAAATGGCTCATCATTGTTGTCAATATGACTTTGTTCCAATGCCGTATAATATGCTATTTTGGATGCATTATCTCCTTTAAGCGTTGTTATTGTGTATCCTTTGGAAAGCAGATACAAATTCATTAACAGGCGAGCCGTTCTTCCGTTTCCGTCAATAAAAGGATGAATTTTAACAAGGCATTTATGCAAATGCGCCGCAATAAGTACCGAATGTACGCCTTCCTGTTCCATTTTCTTGTATTTATCAATGAATTGCTCCATTTGAGGCTGTATAAGATACGGTTGAGGAGGTATATGTTTGCTGCCGACAATCATTACAGGTACATTTCTGTATTTTCCTGCATTTTCTTTATCTATTCCATTCAAAATAATGGCATGTATTTCCTTTATTGCCCGTTCAGTTATTTCAATATCACCGGTTGCAATTTCTTTTATAAATTCAATGGCTTGGGCGTGATTTATGGCTTCAAGATGTTCCATAACAGACTTTCCGCCAATGGTTACGCCTTCATTCACGACCAATGCCGTTTCCTGTAAAGTAAGAGTGTTGCCTTCAATGCGGTTGCTTTCGTAGGAGTATTCCATTTCAAAGGCGGCTTTTATCCTTTTCAATGCTTCAGCGTTAAGAGGTCTGATTTCCTGCAAACGCTGCTTCAAAACATCAATCTGATTCAATAAAGCAGTTAGATTTGTCATGATTTATTATATTTTAATATTCCCCAAATATAAACATTTCTTCAATATAATTAAATTTATTTTCATTTTCATCAATGTTTTTTGGATTTCACGGGTTTATTTGTTTTAACTTTTTCTTCCAATTCTTTCAAATCCTGTTCATCAGCCATAGCAGCATCCAATTTTTTTCGTTCCGCATTAAACTGTTCATAAACTTCATCTACATATTTTTCCATTTGTGAATTACTTACAGAGCCTTTGCCCAAAAGTATTTGTTTATCGTTGAGCAATAGAATTTTATCTACATTTTCTTTCCAAAACTTCATAGTAATATCTTTATGTTCTTTTGCTCTCAATTCCGCTATTTCTAAAAATACTGTAACAAAACGATTTAATCGGTCAATTTCATTTTCGGTAATATAATTTTTTGAAATGTAAATATCCTGTTTGCGAACAATTTTTCCCTTCCAACTTGTTAAAGCCATATTGGGTTGATAAGCATTTGCTCTTGAAACAATAATTTCATCTGCTGTTTTTCCTGTAATAGCATACAAAAGTTTATTTTGTGTCTCGGCAAAAAACATTTGCGTTGCCTTATCGGTTGAATCATAATCACTTGACAGTGCAAACAACTCCCGCACTTTCTGATAAAACCGCATTTCAGAGGCTCTAATATCACGAATACGGGCAAGCAATTCATCAAAATAGTCAAAGCGACCGTTCGGGTTTTTCAGCCGTTCATCATCCATTACGAACCCTTTTTGCAAATATTCCTTCAAAGTCCGGTTTGCCCACTTGCGAAACTGTGTGCCACGCTGGCTACGTACGCGAAACGCAACCGCCAATATCATTTCCAAACTGTAAAAAGTAACATTATAATTTTTGCCGTCAGTGGCAGTTGTTAAGTAATCCTTAATAACTGAATTTGCATCTAATTCTTTTTCATTCAATATATTAGAGATGTGCATACTGATATTTGGAATAGAGGTATCAAAAAGTTCAGCAAGCAGTTGCTGATTGAGCCAAACCTGCCCATCCATTGCCAAGAGCGACACCGAAGTTTTGCCGTCATCGGTGTTGTAAATGATAATGTTGTCTTCGTTACTTTTCATAATGTACCGTCTGCTTTTGTAATACTTCCCAAACAATCAATTTTCACTTTGAAAGGATTGAGTGAGAATAATGCACCAATGCTTCTAATATTTATAAAACGTTTGCTTTTTTTGGAACTGTCGTCATCAATAATTTGTGTCTCAAAATGGTGTCTAAACATATAATTTGCAGTTGATATTTTCTGCACCCGATACAAATGTTCACTAATTCGTTTATAATCATTATTTTCAAAAGCAATCTTTATATTGTCCCTCGTCATTCCCAAAATAAACATTTCATTTTGCTGCATACTCAAAACCATTTCCAAATTAGCGGGCGGCAGTTGTTCCAAAAAACTTGGCGGATAGTTTTCTGCATTTTGCAAAATCCCGTCCCACACTTCATTTGTATTTCTAATAACAACCGGTATCTTGTATTTCTTGCGTTCAACAGCGTGCCAAAAAGTACAAACCTGTTCGGTTTTATTTCCGTCTTTGTCGGTGTAAATTGCGATATGATGATTATTTCCGGGCTTTACAAAACCGATTTCATTTCCATTTTCGTCCTTTTTCACGGGAACGACAGCCGAAAGTCCTGTAAAACAACGGACAGTAAGAATCGGACGTTCCAAACCTTCGTCTTCATACCATTTTATCGTTTTTTCGCCTTGCTGCACATCTTTAAACGCTTCTTTCGGTTTGCCGCCAAATTTTTGCAAACGAGTATTAAGAATATATTTAATTTGCTCATCTACAACCTTGTCTGTCTTATTGAAATTCGTATCAACTGTATATTTGATAACAAATTCCTCTTTGAAACAAGTGCCATATTCCAATACCTTGGTTTTAGCGCTATTCAAATAAATCGGCTGTTTTTTTAATGACGCCAACGCCTTTTTGACATCATTTTCATATTTTTCCAAACGCTGTTCAACCAATGTTTTGATATAAGGTTTAAAAATCAAATGCGGATTTTCAAACAGATATTTAACAGGTTTATTTTTTTCAATCGTCTTAATTTTTCCATAAATACTTTCTTCGCTTAATGCGCCTCTCGGCACAATAATTCCTTCTTGTACAACTTTTTTATTGCCTCGTTTGCCGACTTTTCGTTTGCCGACAACCGCCACTTTTTTGCCTGATTTGAATGAAATCAAAATATCGGAGACGGATTTTTCAACTTCGAAAACATCAATAGGGCATTGCGAAACGATATATTTTTCCAACAGCGAAAGTTTTTCTTTGTATTCTACCGAGCATTGTTCAATTTCTTTTTGCATATCTTTGCGGGTTTTGCTTGCGCTTAATGTATTGAAACGCTGAATAAATCCCTGTTTTGTGCAGGCGATTGTGAGCGCATCAACAGCGTGATGGCGATGGTCGTCGCGCTTTGTCCAACCCGTGATAACTTCTTTTGTATGTTTATTTGTGCCGTGTTCACTTTCCCATTCCACCGTTTCGGTCAACCCCAATTCTTTATATTTTGGCATTTGCAAATTCATTGTAACATCGTCCCATCCCCAAAGATGTCGCAGTTCTGCCGTTACCGTTCCGCTTGTACTCCAAACATTGTGGCAGATTGTTTGTAAAATTTCACGCGCTTTACGGGCAATGTATTGACTTTCACGCAACTGACGGTCAATGAAATTATCAGGGATTTTATCTTCCGACATCAACAATTTATCACGTTTTGCTTTATTGATTATTTTATTGCTAAACAACGAATTAACTCGCTCAACATATTGATTGAACACTTCCGGCGATTTCGTTTTCATAAAATCGTAAGCCGTCATATCGCCTTTGGTAGAATTGCAGCGGCGATGCGCCAATGTTTTGTTGCTTTGAGAATCATCAAAGAGTTTTGATTTTGGGATAATATGCTCAATATCAACCTCATTGCCTTTTATCGCTTCGGTTAAAGAAATCGGCTGACCGCAATAAACACAAATTGCGCTAAACTTTTTATCCTGATTATCAATTTCTTCATACAATCGCCATTTTATAATATTGTTCCGCGTGGCTCGCAAACCGTATTCCGCCAAACTTTTTGCGATAGTTTCATTTTCGCGTTGACGTTTGCTGTTACGCTTATCGGCATCGTTACGTTCATCCTTACTTTGTTTCAGTTCCCGTGCCAATTCAATGCGGATTTCGTCAGGTTTTCCGTATTTTTCAATAATGGCATTGACCACATTTACCATCTGATTGAGAATTTTTTCTACAATTGGTTGCCGCAGCGAATTTTTCTCAATCGATTTCAATTTATCCAATAATTTTCGCCCAAGATTTTCATCTTTTGTCAACGAATTAGAATGGTCGTAACCTGCGTAACTCATTGCCTCGCTGTATTTATCGCCTTCCATCAAGTATGGTAAAATCTTACGGATTGC
>JAISTG010000019.1 GCA_031272705.1 Bacteroidales bacterium
AAAGAACATTCAAACAACATTCTTTACGCCGCCGAATTGTTGCAAAAAGACATTGAAAAGGTTTCAGGTTGCAAAATCCCTGTTGTTACAAGTGATAAAAAGGAACGAAAAAAGGAAATAGTTATTGGAAGAACCGATAGAGAATGTAAAAGAGATAATGTTATCGTTATCTCTTATGGTTATATGATGGAAAGTTGTAACGACAGGATTTTTCTTTGGGGTACTGAAACGTATCTCGCTGAACCCTGGGAGGAAGAAGATGTTTTTACTGTTTATGCCGTTGTTGATTTGCTGGAAAAGATTGGTGTGAGGAAGTTTGCCCCCGATTGCGAATTTTACCCTCAAAAGAAAACAATAACGATGGCTAAAAAGGATTTGAACGATCATTACGCTCCGCAAAATACTTTCAGACAGATACAAAGTTCTTTCACAAAAGACAACAGGGATTTCAAATTGTGGTTAAAGCAAAATCATTATGATGATATGTTTTTGAAAGGTTATTTTGTGCATACTTTCAATAAACTTATACCGAAAGAAAAATATTTTGACGCTCACCCCGAATATTTTGCACTTATCAACGGACAAAGACATATTGATCAGATTTGTTTAAGTAATGACAGCGTCTTTGAAATTGTTTGCCGTAATGTTGCGGACTTGATAAAGAACAATCACGAACACAAAATCATTTCCATAAGTCAAAATGATAACTCTGCTTATTGTAACTGCAACAAATGTAAGGCAACAAATGATTATGAACAAAGTCCTGCGGGAACAATTATCAGGTTTGTTAATAAGGTTTGCGAACGTTTCCCTGCTCAAATGTTTTCCACTCTTGCCTATCAATACTCCCGCACTGCTCCTGTACATACTAAACCTGCCAACAACCTGCAAATAATGCTCTGCACCATTGAAGAAGACAGAAACATTACCATTGAAGAGTCCGGCAAGAAAGGTAAAAGTCATTTTGCACAGGATTTGGAGGCGTGGAGTAAGATAACTAATAACATTTTCCTTTGGGATTACGAATGTAACTTTCATCATTCCGTATCTCCGTTTCCGTTATTGCATACCTTGAAACCCAACATTGAATTCTTTATGCAAAACAATGCTCACCAACATTATCAACAGGCTTTTGCCGAAACAGGACACGAGTTTGCCGAATTAAAAACCTATCTTGTGAGCAAATTGTTATGGAATATCAACATTGACACCGACAGCATTATTAACGAGTTTCTTAACGCTTATTACGGAGAGGCTGCCCCATACCTTCGCAAATACATTGACACCCTGCATTATTTTGCACAACAATCGGGCGATTTCCTTGACATTTACGCCCCACCAACTCAATATATGAATACCTTTTTGAATGCAGACAAAATGGAAATTTATAAAGACTTATTGCCATATGCAATAAAAGAAAGTTCTATCTACACAAAAAGAGTGTTGATGCAGTTATTATCTTTGTGGTATGCTCAAATGGAAATTGGAAAGGTAGATATGTTTGGAGAAAGAGGCTGGTATGAAAAGGACGGGGACGGAAAGTTTGTTTTGAAACAGGAAATGAAACAGATGTTGCAGGATTTCTACGATGTTTGTAAAGAGAATAATGTTCGCCTGTTGAATGAAAACGGCTTGACTCCACAACAATACTATGCAACAACATTGAGATTTATTGACATAAAGATTGAGGACAACAAAGCGTTTCATAAAAAGATTACCGCCAATCCAATGCCAAGCAATAAATATGGCGGTGGCACGATTGATTTATTGCTTAATGGAGTTTGCGGCACTTCCGACCATAAGACGCATTGGCTCGGTTGGTTCGGTGAGGATACGGAAATCGTTATTGATATGGACAGTACCATTTCCGCCGACAGCATTATTCTTTCGTCGCTTTATATTCCCGGTGCGTGGATTTTACACCCTGCAAGCGTTGAATGTTTTGTTTCTAATGGCAACGATTATCTTAGTATCGGCACGATTTCAAATGGCTATGAACAAAAGGATTTACAACAGATAAAAGAATATATTTACATTCCCAACCAATCTTTCCGTTATATCAAATTCATTTTCAAAGGTACAAAACAACTTCCTCAATGGCATGCTTTTGCAGGTGAAAAATCGTGGTTTTTTTTAGACGAAGTGATTGTGAAATAGATATGTGTTTATTATTTTAGTAATTTTGCAACCGAAACACAAGGTAAAAAGACACCTTAAATTGTCTTGAACCATAAAATATAATATAATGCATGTTAGACTGATTGGAAACAAAAATTTATTGCAAAATAATCTTATAGGATTTCTTTCCTCACGAAAAATATCCAATGAAGAGGTTATATTATGCAAACAATGGGTTTATGATAGAATTAAACTGAATGAAACTATTGTTTGTGGAAATATAACTGATATTGAAAAAGATATAGTAGAAGCATTATTGGATAATTCTGCTCCTTTTGTGTTGGTGTTGGCAACAGGTTTTTCTCAAATTTTTGAGGATAAAATCCAAAGAGTAATTAAAAGTAATAAGATATTAGTAGCAAGTGTATTTGATGATGATGTAATAAAATTTTCTAGTAAAACAGCATATATAAGAAACAAACTGATTATTAGAGTATCAAATCAAATATTTGTAGGGAGTCTCACCAAAGGTGGAAATTTAGACAAAATTTTACAGAAGGAGATATATTCCAAAATACCGCAAAGTATAATTAAAATATCAAACAAAAAGAAAGAATTGCCCAAAATAAAAGATAAAAAATTGTTTGAGCTTTTACGACAATGGAGATTAAACAAAAGCATGGAACAGAATATGCCTCCATATATTATTTTTTCTCAACGAGCGTTGATAGAAATATCTAATAATTTACCACAAACTATTGACGAAATGTTAGTAATAAATGGAGTTGGACAAGTTAATTCGGCAAAATATGGCAATGAAGTTTTAACTATAATCAAAAACTATAATAAAGCATGAGTACATTAACAGAAATTCAAAAGATGTTGAGTAAATTTACTCTTAATGGCTCTTTTGAAACAAACCGCAAAACAACATTAAAAACAATTCCTTCTGAACTTGACAATTATGGAGTATACTTTTTTACAGAAAAAGATAATGATGATGAGAAGATAGTTTATATTGGAAAGAGCGGGACAATGAATCAAAATGGCGAATTTGGAAAACAGACATTGAGGAAAAGAATAATGAAAGGAAAGAAGAAAAAGGAGTGGTTAAGTAAGAATAATTATAAAGTATATTGGTATGTTACCAGCGAAAATAAATGCAGTAAATGTTCGGAAAATATTCCTGCCGTTGTTGAATGCAGTTTGTTAAAAAAATATTATGAACTTAATAAAGGCAAATTACCAAAATATAACAATGCTTTTTAGTATTTTAAACTAACCTTGCTACATTTTGCAAATTACAAATAAAAAGAATATATTTACATTCCCAACCAATCTTTCCGTTATATCAAATTCATTGTCAAAGGCACAAAACAACTTCCTCAATGGCATACTTTTGCAGGTGAAAAGTCGTGGTTCTTTTTAGACGAAGTGGTTGTGAAATAGAAAAATAAGCCCAATAACATATTCGTTATTTGTTTATATATTTGGTTTATTCCTTAATTTACCGATTTGGATATTTTATTAGATATAAAGTGTGTGTGTTTGTGTTTCCGGTAGCCCCCAGAGCATTTCCGGTAGCCCCCGAAACGTATCTTACGCGTCAGACTTGGTTGTACCATCAGCCTTATATCTCTTCAGCGGTTTGCACCAATAAAAAAGGGCATTTAGTAAATACTGAAACGCCCCGAAGTTAATATGAATCGGTTTTTATAAATTATTCATTATACGTATCTTCCGTTAAACCTGCCTTTTTGGCTTCTATATTAAATTGTCTGTGCTGCTTACGGAACTGCGATGGTGTCAAATGCAGAAATTCCTTACAAAAAACGGTTAAATGACCGGACGAAGAAAAACCTGTTAAATCTGCAATTTGCGATATGGACAAGTTTTGGTCATAAAGATAATTTATAACAACTTGCAATTTTTTCTTTTGTAACCATTTGTAAGGTGTATCATGGAAATTCTCCATAAACAAACGATTGAAAGTTGCCAACGAATATCCACACAAAACAGCAAGATCTTTTATACACGTAATCTTATGGTAATTTGTTAAAACCAAATGCTTAAAATCTAAATTTGAACCAAGCACAGGTGAAAGGAATATGCCTATTTCCTGCTTTGAATAATAGAAACGCAACAGGAAAAACAATTTGTTAAATTCTTCATTGTGAAAATGTTTGCAATACACTCCGTCGTTAATTATTTGAGTCAGCAGTGTAAGGAAATTTTGTAACGCAGGTCTAATCTCTATTACAGGATTATACATTTCGTTGTCCTTGTTGTATGCAGGAGTAATGCTTTCCAAACTCATTCTTTCACAGGTATCAATGTGCCTTCCAAGAGGTTTATCAAAGTGATTTACCAATATAAATCCCTTTGTTTTAGCCTCAATAACACAAGTTACGGAATTAGGAATTAGAAACATTGTATTCTCTTGCAGTTCGTACGCTCTGTCATTATAATACAGGGTAGCTGTGCCTTTTAAGAGAAAACACATTGTATGGAATTCCTTTCCAAAATCCGTAGTAAGCCTGTCATTGTTTTTGAAATGGTAACCTTTGAATCCGATACGATAATCGGAAGTCCAGTTACTGCAAACGGCATGTTCCTCATACTCTAAAATGATATTACCTTTCACAACTGGAACGTCATTTTTTGCTTTTGAAAGATTTATTTCAAGTTCTTTCAGTGATTTTTTTTTGTTTTTTTCCATATTTATATAGGTTTAATTTTATTATTTTAATTTTATATTTAATTCTTCTAATTGAACGGACGATATATTTGCAGGAGCATCAAGCATAATGTCTCTTCCGTTGTTGTTTTTAGGGAATGCGATGAAGTCTCTTATGGATTCTGCTCCCGAAAAAACAGAACAAATTCTGTCAAATCCAAAAGCAATTCCTCCATGAGGCGGAGCGCCATATTCAAAAGCGTCAAGTAAAAAGCCGAATTGAGTTTTGGCTTCTTCTTCACTAAAACCTAATGCTTTAAACATATCGTTTTGCATTTCCCTGTTGTGAATTCTGATAGATCCTCCGCCTAATTCCACTCCATTAACCACAAGGTCATAAGCATTTGCTCTCACTTCTGCGGGATGTGTGAATAATTTGGAATAATCTTCCGGCTTTGGAGCAGTGAAAGGATGGTGCATAGCATAATAACGAGCCGTTTCCTCATCCCATTCCAAGAGAGGAAAGTCAGTAACCCACAAAGGAGCAAAAGCATTACCGCATCGCAAACCAAGCCGACTGCCTAATTCCAATCTTAAACAACTTAATGCTGTACGGGTTTTTGCTTTGTTTCCCGCCATAATCAGCATCAAATCACCTGTTTTTGCATTAAATTTTTGTGCTATTGCTTTTAATTGTTCGGCGTTAAAGAACTTGTCAATAGAGGACTTTATTCCGTCTTCACCATACCTTATATATATTAAGCCATTACCTCCAACCTGCGGACGTTTTACAAATTCGGTCAGTTCGTCTATTTGTTTGCGGGAATAGTCTGCACAATTTGCGGCACAAATACCAACAATCAGTTCCGCATCGTCAAAAATCTTAAAGCCAAAACCTTTAACCTCGCAGTCAAGTTCTACGAATTTCATATCAAAACGTATATCCGGCTTGTCGGAACCATAATACTTCATAGCGTTTTCCCAAGTTATGCGTTGGAAATCACCAAAAGAAAGTCCTTTTTCCTTTTCAAAAAGATATTTCATTAAGCCTTCAAACATTTGCAACACGTCTTCCTGTTCCACAAATGACATTTCGCAGTCCAACTGTGTAAATTCCGGCTGACGGTCTGCCCGTAAGTCTTCATCTCGAAAGCATCTAACGAGTTGGAAATACCTGTCATAACCAGCCACCATCAAGAGTTGTTTGAAGGTTTGCGGTGATTGAGGCAGAGCATAAAACTGATTCGCATTCATACGGGAAGGAACAACAAAATCCCTTGCTCCTTCAGGAGTAGATTTTACTAAAAAAGGAGTTTCTATCTCCATAAATCCGTTCTCGTTCATATAATTACGAATAAGAAAAGACAACCGATGACGAAGTTCAAGGTTAGTTTTCAGCACATTTCGTCTTAAATCCAAATAACGATAACGCATTCTCAATTCGTCTCCGCCGTCAGTATTGTCTTCTATTGTGAAAGGAGGTGTTTTGGAATGGTTAAGTATTTTTATATCAGTAACTTCTATTTCTATATCTCCTGTAACAAGTTTGATATTTTTACTGCTTCGTTCCCGCACAATGCCTTCTGCCTGCAATACAAATTCACGTCCCAGAGAGCGAACCTTCATACATAAGTCCGCATTTTTCTGTTCGTCAAATGCAAGTTGCGTTACGCCATATCGGTCTCTAATATCAATAAATGTCATTCCTCCAAGTATTCGGCTGCGATGCAACCAACCACAAAGTATAACCCTTTCTCCTTGATTTTCAAGTCTTAATTCACCACAATTATGTGTCCTTAACATAAATTTATCTTATAATTTCGGGTTGCAAAATTACAAAAAAAAATTATAAACGCAAAAAATATGTAATTATTTTTTTACAAAATAATTTTTTTTGTTTGCACAGAATTTATGAATTAAAAATTTTGCCGCCTATATGCAAATCTTATCCATATATAATTTAGGTTTAAGATACTTGGAGAGAAACTGCTATCTTTGCAAACTCTAAAATAGGCTATGAAGAAAAAGTATTATCGTGAGCAAATATCTTATTCTTATTTTTTATTATTTGTTGTTGTTTTAACATAGCAAAATATAAAATTCTATATAATCAAGTTTCAGGATTCTGTAATCAAATTACAGAATCCTATAATCAAATTCTAGCGTTCTGTAATTTGATTATAGAAATTTATAATCAAGTTTCAGGAATCTATAATCAAGTTTCAATTTTACGAAACATTGTTTTACGCAAATCAAGCGAAAGAATGTACATCTATAACAAAAAAACGACTAATTTTTGTCGCAAAAAATGAAAATATGTTAATTACTTGTAGTTTGTTAATAACATTATAACCAATACGTTATAATGTTATGATAAATTTTTCTTGCATTTTTTTCTTGCAAAATGTTGTAAAATCAAAAATTAGTTTTACTTTTGTCGCCATAAATTAAAGTGATTCTGTAATCAATTAAAAATTAAAAAAGATGAAGAAAATATATTTATGTTTTTTGTGGTTATTACTTAGTTACACAAGTAATATAATAGCACAACAAGCCATACAAAGTGAAGTGTATGAAATACAACAGGGATTTTCTGCTTATACTTATACGCAAAAAATTCTATCTGTAGATGACGATAATTTTATTGCTTTTTCACAAACAATTCTTCATAGTTATCCAATAACAATAATTTGTAAATAATAATAAGTGTTAGTCATGAAAAAAAGTATTTTATCCGTTTTAATAACCTTATGTTTTTTTAACTTAATAGGGCAACCTTCTTTACCTTTAAACGTAAATCATTATTTATTTCCTCCATGTATTCAAAATGGGACTCTTCCTATTTTGCAATCGGCAAACAATTCAGATGATTATAGTATTTATAGTACTGTTCAAATAAAAGATCCTCATAATACTATGCACGAGAGTGGCTTTACTAAAATTGCTCAACCTTATTATATTGATACTTTTGTATCTGTACAAGCACTTTCTATATGCGTTGCAGGAGCATTTACATGTTCTGCCTATTTAGAAATCCAACAACCATTAGGAAATAGAATAGTTGCTGCTTTACGATATGATACAGTAACCAATATTGGTGTTTCTAATTACGATAGTTTAAGATTCACGGAATTGTTTTTTGACAGTAATATATTTATTAAAGGATTATTTTATGTTGTAGCTGATGTACCTCGAGATATGTTTGCAGAAGAATGTTCTTCTATGGCAAAAATATGGTCAAGTTTAATAAACAAAAGTCAATATAATAATAAACCGGACCAACTGTGTTGTGAAGATTTACCGCCTTTTGTTTTGGAATATGATGGAAGTTGGTATCCGTTTGGAACATCTGAAATTTACAATTTATTTGGCGTAGTGGTTGATTCAGGTTGTTACCCATTTATTTATCTGTTTCCAATACTTGGAGAGAATGTTTATACTCATGCTACTATATCTGACACAAATGACAGTATACAGCAAACAATAAATGTAAATATATCAATCACAGATTTTGGACATCCTATTCCTTCATTTGTGGGATTTATTTATGATACAATTTCTACAGAAACTTGTCTGTCTTTTGCGAATCCAAATAAAATGCTATTGCCATTTGACTCAACAATAAATGATTATAATTTTACTATTCTATACAATCAAATAGATTGTAATAAAAATTATTATTATCGTTATTTTTTCATCAATGCCTTAGATACAAGTTACGGAGAAGAAATAGGGTCTTTTATAAAACAATGTGATAATGTATTGGATGATATAAGCAATGAAAATACTGTTAAGATTTACCCAAATCCTGCGAAGAATGAGTTGTTTATTCAGAGTGATTTTAAGGTAATAACGCTTGAAATTTACAATAATCTGGGAGTGAAGGTCAAGGAGATAGAATTGAATAGACACGAAGCAAAGATAGATATTGCTAATTTACTATCAGGTAATTACACATTGAAACTTCTAACAACTCAAGGCGAAGTAAAGAAAAAAATTGTAATAAAGTAAATTAGCAATTCTAATGGACAAAACACTAATTAGAAAAAACATAACAAAGGTTTATAAATCTCTTGTTTCTTTTTGCAATATTTTTTTGCCACCTCGCTGTTATCACTGCAATAAAAATCTCAACGAATGTGAGCAAATACTATGTTTTAAGTGCTTTTCCAACCTCGTATATGCGGATATGGACGAAGAAACACTGAAAAAGAGATATGGACTTATCAATTTGGTGTCGCATTTTGTTGTCTGCTTCAAATACAGGCAAGAATTACCTATTCAAACCCTTATTCACAAATTCAAATATCAGGGAAACAGAAAAGCAGGACAACTTTTAATGGATCTGTATCTTAAACATATTGATATATATCAAAAATTCAAGGATATAGATATTATTATTCCTATGCCGTCACATCATCGTAAGAAGGCAAAACGAGGTTTTAATCAATGTGAAATTATGGCTCGTTGCATCGGAGAGGTATTGGGAAAACCTGTAATGACCAAAGCCATTGTAAAAGAGAAAAATACGCCTTCTCAAACAACACCCGGTATTAACAGAATAGAGAATGTGAAAGGTGTATTTGCCGTTTGTGATGCCAATATCATAAAAGACAGGTACGTATTAGTAATAGATGATGTTATAACCACAAGTTCAACTCTGAAAAATTGCGTAAAGACTGTTTATAAAGCCAATCCGTCAAAGATTAGCGTCATGGTACTGGCTCAAGTTGCTTAATCCTGTTGCAGAAAGTTGTTTCCATGAGCATTTTTAGGCAAAAGATTACGCCAAAGCAAGTCCCTGCCCTGCGGAATGTAAAATGTATATGGTTTTTTGTCTTTATTTGTCAGTTTGTTTTGTCGTAATTGCGGATTAAACTGCCGAAATGTCTTGTATGTTACCCCTAATTGACGGCATACATTATTAAAATCGCTTACCGAAGAGTCAATTTGTATTTCTGAAGTACGAACTGGGTAGTAACAATCCTTCAATCTGACGTAATATCCGTAGAGTTGAGGGTTTTCCAACAGCAATTTATAAGCCAGAATGCGAAAAACATAACGGGAAGTTTCCGTATTGAGCGACAGATTCCAATAATCCGTTACACCCTGTTCGGCAATGCGGCGGGCGAGACCGTTTTCTCCGCAATTATAAGAAGCACAGGCTAATGTCCAAGAGCCGAATTGTTCCCGTGCAGCCTTCAAATATCTTGTTGCGGCTTCCGTTGCCTTGTCTAAATCGTAACGTTGGTCGTATTCATCGCTCACTTCCAAGCCATATTTCTTCGCAGTGACGGACATAAATTGCCAAAAACCTTCTGCCTTTGCAGGAGAGGATACATTGCTTAAAGCACTCTCTGCCACACACAGATACTTCAGATCGTCAGGAACCCCATTGGCTTTCAACACTTTCTCTATTTGCGGGAAGTATCTTAAACTTCGTTTCAATATAAGGAAGGATTGAGAATGTTGGTACATCACTATAATCATTTCTCTATCTAGACTTTCACGTACAGATGCAAATTCCAACGGTACATTTTCTCCACACAGACTCATTGTTTCCGGTAAAGGTGGAGCGAAATTTCTATACGAATTTTTAACAGTTTGTTTGTAAAGTTCGTTATTGTTATCGGGTTCCTCACCTGCCCGTATAAACAGCACAATCACAAGTATTAACGCTACCGATGAAAGTAAAATTGAAGTAGATAAAGAGACTATTTGTGTATTGGTTTTCATTATTTTTCACTTATTTTATTGTGCAAAAGTATAATAAAAAAACGAAATGATGGCTTTTGATAAAAAAAAACAAAGATATTGTTTTAATTTTCTGTAATTTGATTATAGAATCCTGAAACTTGATTATAGATTTCTATAATTTGATTCCGGAACGCTGGAATTTGATTATAGAAAATTAGAATCAAATTCCAGCGTGCTATAATCAAATAATAATCATTCAAAATCAAGAAATAATTTTTTAGCATCAAGAGTTATAATTCTAAAGTAAAGAGATAGAAATTTATTTCTTGCCTTTAGAACATTAAAACAAAGTAGTAATTTTACAAATCAAACAAAATAGATTTATAAATAAGAATTTCGCCAAGCATTATTAAAGAGAGAGTGAAAGAATTTGCAGTAAGATAAGTGGAAGGTTTGTTAATCCGATAATAACATTGACAGGTATAACACAGGTAATTAGCCTGTTGTAAATGAATTTTTGTTGTGTTCTGCGACAAATACGTTTGCAAAGAGTCTATAGGAGCATACAAAACAGGGATATTTTATTTCAATATCCCTGTTTTGTAAAAGACTTCAATAAAACTGCGGTTGTTAATGCTCCAATCTACAATTTTATCAATTCTTTATTGCTATTAAGAAACTGATATTCAAAAAGACCCACCACATCAGACTTTTCTATTGAAATCTTTGTTCCATATTTTTTCTTCCATTGCTTTTTAACAGACGAGAAAAGACCTTTAGTTAAATAAGCACAAACGAATGGGTGAGCAATAAGGGTTAATTGTTTCTCGTTTTGCTCCTGTACGAGATATTTTATGTCGTTTTCAATATCCGAAATGATACTCAAAGAGGCTCTTACCTTACCCGTACCCTCACACATAGGACAAACCTCCGTAACATTAACATCTAATACGGGTTTAACTCTTTGTCTTGTAATCTGCATCAAGCCAAATTTGCTTAATGGAAGGATTGTGTGCCTTGCTCGGTCTTTATGCATCTCTGCTTCCATCAACTGATACAACTGCCTTCTATGTTCTAATGAAGTCATATCTATGAAATCAATGACAATAATGCCTCCTATATCTCGCAGACGTAACTGACGTGCAATGGCAACAGCCGCTTCGCAATTTACACCAAAGAGATTTTCATCCTGATTGTGTGTATCCTTAATTTTATTGCCGCTATTAACATCTATCACGCACATTGCCTCAGTCTGTTCTATTACTATGTAAATTCCACTGCGAACTGTAACTACTTTTCCAAAAGAACCTCTCACCTGATTGGCTATTCCGAAACTTTCAAAGATGGGAGTCGTTTGTTTATATTGCTTTAAGATACTTTCCTTTTCCGGATATATATTGCGCAGATATTGTTTCAGGTCATCGTATGTTTCCTGATCATTTACATAAATGTTACTAAACTCGTCTGTAAAAAAGTCTCGCAATATGGCTGTTGATTTATCAACTTCCGAAATGAGTTTGGCTGGTGGTAATGTTTTTGAAAGTTTATTTTTAAGGCTGTCCCATTTACCTTGAAGGTCTTGAAGGTCGGCATCAAGTTCAGCAACACTTTTCCCTTCAGCCGTTGTACGTATGATAATACCTGAATTCTCACTCTTTATGCTGCTTATCAGGCGTTTCAAACGGTCTCTTTCGGTTATGTCTTTGATTTTTTTTGATATTGTTATTGTCTTTGCGAGCGGAACAAGTACCACATAACGACCTGCAAATGATATTTCACCACTTAAACGAGGTCCTTTTGTAGAAATAGCCTCCTTGGTTATCTGTACCAGAATGATTTGTCCTTGCTTCAAAACATTACTTATCTGTCCATTTTTCTCAAGATTGGGTTCTTTGATGTTGGTATCAGCATTTGAATTTATTGCATTTCGTGTGAATTTTGAGAGACTTCTAAACTTTAATCCCAAATCCAAATAATGCAAAAAGCCTTCTTTTTCGTGTCCTATGTCAATAAAGGCTGCATTAAGTGAGGGCATTATTTTCTTAACAATACCCAAATACACATCTCCAACCAAGTGATGTTTGTCTGCTTTCTCTTGATAAAACTCTACAAGTTGTTTATCTTCAAGCAATGCTATTTCAACTCCCGAATCGCTTACATCTATAATTAAATCTTTATCCACTGGAGTTTTATTTTTATTAAATTGTAAAACCAAAAAAAGCGAAGCAATAACTATTTTCCAAATCCATGCTTCGCTTCAAAATTTCAAAAAATGACACTTACGTTTTATTTCTTTTTGTGTCTGTTTTTACGCAAACGTTTTTTACGTTTATGTGTAGCCATTTTATGACCTTTTCTTTTTTTTCCGCTTGGCATAATGTCTCCCTTATTTAACTTTTACTTTAGCCTTAACTTCAGTTGCAAATGTTTTTGCAGGCTTAAATGAAGGGACATTGTGAGCCGGAATCTTTATAGTAGTATTTTTAGAAATATTACGACCTGTTTTAGCCGCTCTTTTCTTAATAATAAAACTACCGAAGCCTCTTAAATAAACGGCTTCACCTTTTGTTAATGAACTTTTTAATACGTCCATAAATGCTTCAACGGAGACAGCAACATTTGCTTTTTCTACTCCTGTTTTCTTTGCGATTGCCGCAACGATTTCTGCTTTTGTCATACAATTTTAATTTTTAGTTATTAATTAATTATTTTTTTATTTCTGTTTCAAAATCTGTTGATTTGAGTTTGCAAAGATACAAAAAAAACTGATAACCAAATCATTTATTTGAAAAAAAGTTATCTTTGCAGTTCTAAAACTCATAAATAATGGCAGGAATCAACAAAGTTTTACTTATAGGAAATGTGGCTGAGAAACCAGATATTCTTATGTTTAATGGCAAAAAGAAGGCTATTTTTTCACTTGCAACAAATCGCAAAACAAAAGAAAAAAATGAAGATACACAATGGCATAATATCATTTGTTGGCAACATTTAGCCGATATAGCAGAACAATATGTTAAAAAAGGGGTGCTAATTTATGTTGAAGGCTCACTGAATTACAGAAAATGGGAGGATAGAAACGGTTTGTTTCATCGGGAAACCGAAATAATTGCCGAAAAGATACAAATACTCTCTTCTTTTAGCCGTGAGCATCAACAGGAAGAAACTCTTGCACAAATTGTTTTTGGAGAGCAACCTATGGAAAACAGTAATATCACTGAATTTATAAACAATAATGAAACTATAAACCCATTTGACGACATTCCTTTATAGTTTCAGTTTGCTTAATAACTAATAAGAATTTTCCGAAATTTAATTTCGGCGTTCTATAATCAAATAATAAAAAACGTAAAGCAGCGTTTCCGTATATTAAAATAAAGTTGTACTTTTGCAAACCGAAATAAAGGAAAAATATAAAATGAAAAAAACGATTGTAATGTTAGTAATGGCGTTTGCCATTCAAGGAATGTTTGCCCAGAATCAGTTAGAGGGTTTCACCAAATCCGACAAGGGCGTATTGTATAAGTTTGAAAAACGTAACGAAACTGGAACACAGGTTAAGGAAGGCGACATAATAGTCGGGCAAGCCTCCATTTCGCTCGGAGATTCTATGACAATGAACGGCTTTTCTATGCCTCCGCAACCGATATTTATGGTTACAATGCGACAAAACGTATTTAAGGGCGATTTAATGGAAGGGTTGTTGCTGATGAAGACAGGTGAGATTTGCACCTTTGCCTTTCCGCACGATTCCATAGCAAAGGCTATGCAGTTACCACCTTTCTTTAAACAGGAGGATTATGCTTATTTCCGCGTAAGTATTAACAGTCTTACTACGGAAGAGGTGTTGAAGAGGGAAGATTCTATTCGTGCCATAGAGCAAACTCGCATTGCCGACAGTCTTAAAGGACTTGAACAGAGTAAAATTGACGAATATCTGCTTACGAGCGATTTGCCGAAAACTCCAACGAGTGGTGTATATTTTAAGATGATACAGGAAGGAACGGGAATAAAACCTGAGGCTAATTACAAAGTGCATGTAAATTACACAGGACGCTTTCTAAACGGTAAACTCTTTGATACCAGCCTTGAAGAAGTAGCAAATGCTGAAGGGAAACATCAACCGGGCAGGAATTATGAGCCGTTACAATTTACTATAGGGCAACACATGATGATTGAAGGTTTTGAACGTGCCGTTAAAATGATGCATGATGGAGGTAAAGCAGTCGTTCTCATTCCTTCGGAGTTGGCTTACGGCGGACAGCAGCGAGGAGAAATTATGCCTTATTCGCCTCTGCTTTTTGAACTTGAAATAGTAAAGGTAGAAAAAGGTGAAGCACCAGCCCCATCCTTGAATGCACAACCGATAAAAGTGCAACAGGGCAATACCAAAACATCAACAGTTACACCTAAAACAACTCCTGCCAATACCAAAAAACCATCAACCAAAACTAAAAAATAAATGCAACTGAACCTTACCAAACCATTAGTAGTTTTTGATCTTGAAACCACCGGCATAGTTATTGGACATGACAGAATTATTGAAGTATGTATGCTCAAGATTATGCCCGATGGTACGGAGGAAGAGAAGACAATGCGTATAAATCCAATGATTCCCATTCCTCCTGAAGCAACTGCCATTCACGGAATAAGAGATGAGGACGTGTTTAACAAATTTACTTTTAAGGAAGTGGCGTATGAACTTTATACCTTTATAGGTGATGCCGATTTATGCGGATTTAATTCCAATCGTTTTGATATTCCAATGCTTGTGGAAGAGTTTCTGCGTATAGGGATTGACTTTCCGTTAAAAGGCAGAAGATTTATAGACGTGCAGAACATATTTCACAAAATGGAGCCTCGCTCTTTGAAAGGAGCATATAAGTATTACTGCAAAAAGAAACTTGTGGATAATCACAGTGCTGCTGCGGATACAAGGGCTACTTACGAGATATTGAAAAGCCAATTAGACTTTTATCAGGGTGCGGAATACGAAGATGAGAACGGAAACATATCTACACCGATAGTAAATGATTTAGATGCCCTGCATGAGTTCAGTATTTATATCAAATGTGCTGACCTCACAGGACTTTTGTATTATAATGAAGAAGGTAAAGAGATATTTAATTTTGGTCAATACAAAGGTAAGGTTGTTGAAGATATAATTAAAACCGACCCATCTTATTTCCGTTGGGTTATGAAAGCCGATTTTCCTCTTTCAACCAAACGTGTTATCTATGAAATAATGTCGCGTTTCTCTAACAAAGCGTAAGCATTTATTCAAATGAAAATAATTTGTGTTGAGAACAATTATCGGGAACATATACAGGGATTAAAACATTATTTTCCAAACTTCCCTTCGTTTTTTTTCAAGCCCGATACTGCCCTTACAACCGATAATTATTTCTATCTGCCCGATTTTGCACAACGTTTTGAGTGTAAATGTGAATTAGTTATCAAAATAGATAAGGTAGGAAAATGTATTGACAGGAAATTTGCTCATAAATACTATTCGCAAGTTGCTTTGGGTATGAATTTTACAGCAGAAAACGAGGGAACAGACCAAAATTTGTCATCCGCAGTTCTTAAAGCCTTTGATTATTCTGCCCTTATAAGTCATAACTTTGTTCCTATTGCGGACGTAGAAAGAGAAATACAAAATATAGATTTTTACATTATGAAGAATGGAGTAAGGATATGGAATGCAAATACTTCTTTAATGATTTTTCCTGTCAATGACCTGATTTCCCATATTTCACAATACATTACGTTAAAAACAGGAGATTTAATTTTTACAGGCTCTCCCTGTGATGCAATGCCAATAGAGAAAGGTGATTTCTTTGAAGGGTTTCTTCAAAACGAACAAATGTTACATTGCCTCATAAAATAAGTAAATGGCATCAAAGGTTGTCGCAGATAAATTTTTGTTTTGTTTCATCTAAACGGTATTCTAATTTTCCGGAATCAAATTACAGCGTTCCGGAATCAAATTACAAAATTCTATAATCAAATTCTAGCGTTCTGTAATTTGATTCTAGCGTTCTATAATTTGATTCTATTTTTCTGTAATCAAATTACAGGAAAATTAAACGAGAAAATGCAGTTATATATTAGGAGGGTAATATTGTAAAATGTAATTTCAGGCTGTTAAAGTGAGTATTTATGATAATTTTTTATAATTTTGCAGCCGTTAAATGAGATATTATGACATCAAAACATAAGAAAAAGAGACGTTTTTGGAAGATTTTGCTTTGGATTATCGTTGGATATTTTGGTCTTTCGGTACTTCTAACTTTGCTTTATTCATTTGCTAATCCGCCTGTTACGATTCTAATGCTTCAAAGAGCCGTTGAGCAAACTTTTTCTAAGGATAGAGAAGTACGGATTAGTAAGCAATGGGTTGATATTGAGGATATATCACCTCAGATGATACGTGCAGTGATAGCAGCGGAAGATTGCAATTTTTTAAGGCATAATGGCTTTGATTTCAAACAAATAAAGGAAGCACGTAAAGCAGCCAAACGTAAAGCCAAAGCACCAAGGGGTGCCAGTACAATCAGTCAACAGATGTGTAAAAATGTGTTTTTGTGGAATCATCGTTCGTATTTCCGCAAGGGATTGGAGGCTTACTACACTCTTTTGACCGAAGCAATCTGGTCAAAGAAGCGAATAATGGAGGTTTATTTGAATGTGATTGAATTTGGCGATGGAATATACGGCGTGGAGGCTGCTTCGCAATACTATTTCGGTAAAAAAGCGAAGTATTTGAAGGCAAACGAAGCCGCAATGCTGGCTGCAACTCTCCCGTCTCCTCTTCGCCGAAATCCGAAGAAGCAAACAAAGTATTACAAATCACGTGTTGCATCCATAATGCAGAGAATGAACGTAATAGGTGTTGTGAAATTTAAGTAGAATGGACGTTTGGAAGCAGTATATAAAAGGTTTTAAGGCATATATCCTTATGGAACGGACGTATTCGCAAAATACTTTCGTTTCTTACCTTTTTGACTTGCAAAAATTCTTTGATTTTATGAACACAAATCATAGAGATATAACGCCCCAAAGCACAACCACAGCACACATAAGAGACTTTGTAAATCACATAAATACGAAGGTTGATGGGGATGCGGACAGTAGAATTTTGAAAGCAAGCAGTCAAAATCGTCTTTTGTCTTCTCTGCGAGCGTTTTTCAAATATCTGCTCATTGAAAATGAGATTGAGGACGACCCAACTGCACTTGTAGGGCAGGCGAAGTTGCCTTCAAAACTACCGGAAGTACTTACAAATGACGAAATTATGCTTATGATTAACGCTTGCGACAAATCTACTTATCATGGTTTTAGAAATTATCTTTTAATTGAAGTCCTGTATGCCACAGGTTTAAGAATAAGTGAGTTAATCAATCTAAAAATAAGTGATGTCTTTTTTCGGGAAGAATTTATTCGTGTTGTGGGCAAGGGGAACAAGGAACGCATAGTGCCGATTGGGAAAATAGCCCTGCGACAACTTAAAATTTTTATACGAAATTGGCGAACAACAATAAATATTCCCCCCAAAAACGAACAATACATTTTTTTGAATCGGCGTGGTAATAAAATGACACGACAATATGCTTTTATGGTATTGAAGGACTTGGCTTTACGGGCAGGAATTACCAAAAACGTACATCCACATACCCTTCGGCATTCCTTTGCTACCGAAATGGTGATGAGAGGGGCAAACATAATGACAGTAAAGGATATGATGGGTCATACCAGCGTCAGTTCCACTGAAATATACACTAATTTTGATACCTCTACGTTAAGAGAAACGCTTATGCTGTTTCATCCGCTGTACAACAATAAGCATAAAATGAAAATTTAGTGCGTGCCAGTGCGTGCCAGTGCGTGCCAGTGCGTGTCGCACTCACGAGGAGGGCTGACGCGTAAAAAAAATCGCAAAAAATGAAAATAATTTGGTGGTATTAATATTTTTTGTACTTTTGCAGCCGATAAAAACAATAAAATGTCAATCAAATGATACGAAGTATAAAACATAATAATGTAAAAAATAATTCGCAAAAAACTTGCGAAAGTCATTTATTTTTCGTATCTACACACACACACACACACACACACACACACACACACACACACACCTTCCACTAACTTCACCCGCCCGCCCTCTCAAAGTTTTTTTCATAGAAAACGCACAGAGTATCAATTTTATTTTATCAGCCACAACTTTTTTTCAAATGGGAATTGGTAAATGGCATTTTGTAACTTCTGCATCAAACTTTTGCACATGTGCAGAAGAAAAAATCACATGTGAGAAAAATTTATTCACATGTGAGAAAAATTTATTCACATGTGAGAAAGAAAAATTCACATGTGAGAAAAATTTATTCACATGTGCAGAAGAAAAATTCACATGTGCAGAAAAAAAATTCACATGTGCAGAAAAAAAATTCACATGTGAGAAAAAAATTCTCACATGTGCAGAAAAATTTTTCACACGTGAAAATGTAATTTTAACATCAAACAAAAAAATAAAAATAAAT
>JAISTG010000048.1 GCA_031272705.1 Bacteroidales bacterium
TTTAAAATAAGTACGGCGATAATTTTAAAAAGTACGGCGATAATTTTGACAACTGTGGGAGTTTTGATAATCAATCACTTACAAAAGGCAAAAAATCGCCCTTTGAGGATATGAATATGCAAGGCAATGAGAATTATCTGTAAGTATCATTTTGACAAAAGGCGTCGTGCGATATGATAAATCGGTAGTCGTTGGATTATAAACAGTTCAAAACAGGATTAGCGTAAATATCAATAAATTTTTCCTCAAACAACTTACGATTTTCGCCATAATCCGCTACAAATCCGTTCATTCTTTGCAAAAATAACGCCTTTTCTTCGAGGGAATATCGCACATTTTCGTAAGCATCCGAGCCATTGCGTAAATCAAAAGCAATGAAATTGGTTGGAAAAAGTTTATAATTATTACGTATTTCTTTGTCTATTAAGGATGCAACGGCTGCATTAAATTTATTATTCGGCAAATCTGCAAGAGGCAAAAGGTCTTTTTCGGTAATGATTTTGCCACATTGAATATGCACATCGCCCTTATACTGACTTATTCCCTCCAAAATACTCCGCAAATCCTCCCCATCAGCCTTCTTATAAGAACCATTGAGAGCAGAAATACAGCGTTCGTGAGCCTTCATCCTGTCATTTGTTTCCCAAAAATAAGAGATGGAAACGGGTACAAGGTTCAAACTTGCGAGCGATTCCACCGCATTTTCCGGCGAAAACATATAAAACATCTTAATAATCCCCTGATCTGTTGCATCTATCCCGTCTTTTGTACGTCCATTTCGTTGAGAAATCCATACGGATTCGTTATTTGTGTGCAAAGTATGGGCTATATATTGCGACAAAAGCAAGGAATTACGATAAAAATCCTTCATATTTCCTCCACGAATCACCTTAAACATCTTATTTGAACGCCCGATGTCAATCACAAAATGGCTACTCATAAGATTATTTCCAAAGGTTATTTGAGATGTTTTATGCCCTTTTTGCCACAAAATGTACTGAAACAGCATCGCATCAAGCACAATATCTCTATGATTTGACACAAAAAGATACTTTTTTTCGGTATCTAATGCCTCCAAACCGCCAAAAGTGAATTTTCTAATGCTCCTTTTTATAATTTCTTCGTTTGCTTTTGACATAAATTTACTTTGAAATTCGTCAATAGTCCTGCATTTTTTCAGTTCATTACGCACAAAATCTACGTCATTCTCAGGATAAATATAAGCGGAAACGGGATAAAACAGTTCATTTTCAGCAATTCTGTGCATTGCATCGGCTATCTCTTCGTCATAATAAGGACGTATTTCGTCAAATTTTGTATCTTTAAGCATTACGTTTTTTGCTGTTTGTGAGTGGCAAAAGTACAAAAAAATTACATTAACAACTTCCATTCAAAAAATAATCTCTAAAAATAAATTTTATTGGTTATGTTTTACTTTTTCTATTTTTTTATATCTTTGCAGCGTGCTTTAAGGCATACTTTTATGGACATTATTACGTTATATAATGGAATAACTAACAAATCATAACAAAATAATTTAATAAAGGAGAACCGATTATGACAGTAAAAATCAACGCAGTGAAGTTTAAGATTGATGAAAAATTGGAAGATTTCATCACAAAAAAGATTTCCAAATTGGAAAAACATGTTCCTGACATCACAGGTGCAGATATTATACTCAAAATAGAAAAACCCGAATCGGAAAACAACAAAATCGCCGAAATAAGATTAATTGTTACGGGGTGGGATTTGTTCTCTGCAAAGCAAGCAAACACATTTGAAGAAGCAACAATGCTCTGCATTGACGCTTTAAAGACACAAATAGAGAAGCATAAAGGTAAATGGTAAGCCGATAAAACGTTCAAAATGGTTACTATTTATGAGTTAGCCCTTGCAAAGACTTATGGCATAGGTATTCATACAGCAAAGGGTTTGATGAAACGTTTCGGCTCTGCCAAAGCGTTATTTGAGCAAAACAGAGCGAATCTTGAATTGGTGCTTGGAAAACAACCGAGAACTATAAATGAAATTATCAACCGTTCAATGTTTCCACAATGCGAAAAAGAGTTGGAATTTATGCAGCGATATGGCATAAATTCTTTCTTTTTTCTTGATGAAAATTATCCTCAACGCCTGAGTAACATATCTGACCCGCCAATAGTTTTCTTCTCTTGTGGAAATATAAACTTTAATATAAGTAGAAATGTAGGTATTGTTGGTTCGCGAAAGATAACCGAATATGGTAAAAGAGTAACCAACGATATTGTTGAATCCTTAAAAAAGTATGATGTAACAATCATTAGTGGCTTGGCTTATGGGGCTGATGCTGCGGCACATCAAGCAGCTTTAAATAACGGGCTACAAACTTTTGGCGTTTTAGCACACGGTTTAGACATGATATATCCAAGAGAAAATTTTGAATTGGCTCAAAAAATGAAAGCAAATGGAGGTCTTATCACCGAACAATTCACTAAAACAAAAATATCTCCTGCTCTTTTCCCATTACGAAACAGAATCATTGCCGGCTTATCCGACCTGATTATTGTTGTAGAAGCGGCATATAAGAGTGGTGCTTTGATTACTGCACGGCTTGCAAATGACTATAATCGTGAAGTCTTTGCTGTACCCGGCAGACTTAACGATGAAAATTCTGCAGGTTGCAACGCCTTAATTTATAAAAATCTTGCGCATATATTAAGCCGTTTTTCAGAGATTTCTTATCTTATGAACTGGAACGAAGAGACTGAAAACCAGCCTTCATTATTTGATAAATCTGTTTCCAAACCCGATTTACCTGCTCTCGATGCAAAAATATATAAGATAATAGAAGAAAATGAAGGCATAAACATAGATGATTTATCTGTCAAATCTTCAATGACTTCAACACAATTAGCCTCTGCTTTACTCAATTTGGAGATGGATAATTTTATTATATCACTTCCCGGAAAGTGTTATAAGACCAAATAATATTCAAGCGGCTAATGAAAATAGTAAAAAGCAATAAGGACTTTTCATAAACGAGAAGTCCTTAAGTTATAATCTTTGTACATCTGGCCGGAATCGAACCGGCACGAGTTTAAAGCTCACTAGATTTTGAGTCTAGCGCGTCTACCAGTTCCGCCACAGATGCATTATTTGGTAGATTTGAGGTTGCAAAAGTACAACTTTTTTTTCAAATACCAAAATTTTCTCTTTTCAATTCCTCAAATTTTTCATTCGTCATCATTATAACCGACTTTAATTTATAATTATGAAATAAAAATATATCATAATAAAGATTTGATAATCAGGAAATTTTACTTTGTAAAAATGAAATCAAATTACAGAAATTTATAATCAAATTCTAACGTTCTGTAATTTGATTATAGAACGCTATAATTTGATTATAAATTTTTGTAATCAAGTTTCAATTTTATATAACTTCTATTCGTTCAAATTTAATAGGATAAGACTTGGATAAAATAAAAAATAGTAAATTTATTATTATGAATAGTAAATTTTGTCAGTTATTTTGAATTTGTAAAATAGTGTATAATCAACACGTTATGAAAATCCAATAAAATTTTTTCGCATTTTTCACTATTTCTTTGTTTTTTTTAGCCATATTTTAATAAAAAGTTGTATCTTTGTGCCGATTTTTTATAGAGTTTTAATGGGCTTCGGCTCTTGCAAAAAATCAATGATATAAATAAATTACTAATTCAGAAGTCCTAAAAACTTAATTTCTATGAGACGTTTAACGTTTATATTTTTATTTTTATGTGCAGTAAATACTGCATTTGCAAGTGATGGAGACACTACCGTTGTGCAAACTTTTTCTTTTGCAGACGGCAGAGGGTCTAAAACAGGAAAATTCTTATTTCCAAGCAACAGTAACTCTTATTCAAAGATATTGATGCTCTACACAGTAAAGTGTGATCCAAGTACGGGTTGCGGTGAGTGGGACTGGGAACACTTCACTCATATTGTAGTACCAAAAGACACCGTAGAAGACTCCATTACTTATGATACACTTCTGTTACAGTGCTATGTTACTCCTTATGGCAACGGATTAAGTTCGGTTTTGGGTAACAATGGTTTTACTTATGTATCGGATGTATCGGATTTTGTGCATTTCATGCACGATTCACTAACTGTGATTTCAACAAATGATCAGGAATTGGTGGATATTAAATTTATGTTCATTGAAGGAACTCCTGCAAGGAATGTTATCAATGTTCGCAATGTTTGGCATAAATTGGGCAGACAGGTATCTCTCAGTCAGTTTGACAACATTATTACAGACACAACAATCTCTCTATCGCCTGATGAGAAGATGGTTAAAGTACGTGCTATGCTTACAGGACACGGATTTAATAACCCGGATAATAATAATTGTGCCGAATTTTGCGATAACATACATACACTTAAAGCAAACAATCAAACGGTAAGCAGTTGGAATATCATACAGCCATGTTATGAAACGCCACTTTCTCCACAAAATGGAACTTGGGCATTTGCACGTGCAGGCTGGTGTCCCGGTATGCCTGCAACAACTCGCGAATTTGAATTAACCCAGTACATTAACAACAACTGCATAAACTTTGATTATGATATAACTGCTGATCCTTACGGTTCCTACAATGTGGTTATTCAACTTGTTACTTATGATTCAATAAATCAATCGACAGATGTTGCTTTAACAGATATTTTATCTCCATCTACCGACCCTATGAATAATCGCAATAATCCTACTTGGAAAGATGCAATTATTAAAATGAAAAACCTTGGAGCAAATGATCTTACTTCTGTTGATATTCATTATCGTTACGACAACCATCAATATACTTATCAATGGACAGGTAATTTAATTCCAATGCAGGAAATTGTTGTGGAGTTACCTCATCCTAATTTTGATTCCATTGGTGGCAGTAACGCTACAGGTGATTTCTACGTAGAATTACTTAATCCAAACGGTGTAACAGACCCGACTCCATATAACAATCACATGAATTCTTCCTATAAACTGCCTCCTCTTTATAATGTTTATAATTACAGAGTAGAATATAAATCTCCTGTAAATCCTTCCCGTACGTATTGGCGTATTTATGATTCGGAAAACAATATCGTAGTAAAAAGCGACAATGGTATGCAGGCAGGACAGACCTATAACAAAGAATTTACTTTGGCTGATGGTTGTTATATGTTTGAAGTAACAAATTTGGACGGCTGTGGTTTATATAATGGCTGGTATGACGGAAGCGGTACCTATGGTGTTGCGAGATTTCAACGTGTAAGTTCATCGGGAACGAATGTTACCTGTCATAATACACCTATACTTTTTGGTGAAAAAGACAGATTTATGTTTGCTGTAAAAAGTTTTTCTGCTTCAAGCATAGACGAACCTTCGGCAGATTCGGTACGAATTTTAATGTATGCCAATCCTGCAAGTGAAAAGTTGAATCTTGACCTGACTCAGATTGACGGCGGGAAAATTTCGGTTATAATCTATGACAATACAGGCAAACAGGTTGCCGGACAGCCGCTAAATGCACGGCAAATCAACACCATTGATATATCTAATTTGCCTTCGGGTTCATATTTTGTAGAAGTATTAGATGCTGACAGGAAACTTTGGAAACATAAGTTGTCCGTAATTAATTAGTTTTATTTGTTTACATTTTTTTTAGAGCAGTCGTATTTTAACGGCTGTTCTTTTTTTTATATGTAAAAAACTGTTTCTTTTCTCATCACTATGCAACGACCTGTGGGAACTCTCCAACGTTTGAAAAACAGTATCAAAAGGATAAAAAAAGTCCCTTAACCGCAAATGTAGGACAAGAATTTCAACCTGTCGGGCTTTTTTATTATTTTGTCAGTTAAGCCTAAATTTCCAGCGTGCCGGAATTTGATTTCAGAAAATTATAATCAAATTACAGAACGCTAGAATTTGATTTCAGCACGATAGAATTTGATTATAAATTTCTATAATTTGATTTCGGAAAATGCAAACGAAGTTTTGTTATAATCTATCAAAGCGTTCGGCATATTTTTTCAAGACTCCATAAGCCGTAAAATCCACTTGCATGGGCGTTATTGACGTGTAGCCGTCCTCCAATGTATTAAAATCCGCCCGTTCCGAAGTATCCAAGATGTGATACTGCCCATTGAGCCAATAGACCGTGTCGCCGCTGTTGTCTTTGTCCTCTATAAGTTCCTCTCGCCAGAAAGCACGAGCCTGATGACAAACCTTAACTCCCTTTATCTCCCCAACCGGAAAATTAACATTAAGACATGTGTTGGCGTCCAAGCCGTTTAACAACACGTCCATAGCAATTTCATATATGTAATCGCCAACATAATCAAGGCAAACGTCCTTTGAATGGCTGTTCATTGAGAAGCCGATGGACGGAATGCTCTCCGCACAGCCTTCAAATGCCGCCGCCATAGTGCCGGAGTAGATAGTGTTGATAGAGGCGTTGCATCCGTGATTGATACCTGCTACAAGCAAATCGGGTTTTTGCGGAAGAATTTTATTCATAGCAAGTTTTACGCAATCAACCGGTGTTCCGTCAACGGCATAACATTCAAAGGGACTATCGGTTACCTGTTGGAATTTTATGGGACGTACAACGCTTATGCTGTGTGATTGTCCGCTCATTTCGGTTTGAGGAGCAACAATAACAACTCGTCCAAGTCGGTTCATAACTTCAGCCAGACGTGCAATACCTCTTGAAAAAAAGCCGTCATCATTAGTGATTAGTATAAGTTTTTCCCGTTTCATTTGATTTTTATCCTTTTTCGGCGGCAAAGATACATAAAACATTTCAATTACCAAACTTTTTGTATTTTTGCAATCTCAAAACAGAATATTTATGAAACGTATTTGTGTAGCGGTCTCAAATGACCTTGTATCGGATAATCGTGTGGCTAAAACCTGTCGCAGTCTTATGAGGATGGGTTTGGATGTTACTCTTATAGGGCGAAGAAAGCGCGGACGGTCTCCCCGTATGACCAAACGGTCTTATCGTGTCCGTAGAATGAATCTGCTGTTTAGCAAATCGTTATGGTTCTATGCGGAGTTCAATTTCAGGTTGGGTATTTACCTTTTGTGCCATCGGCAGGACATCATCTGGAGTAATGACCTTGATACCTTGCCCGCTTGCCGCCTTGTGAGCAGGCTAAAACGTATCCCCCTCATTTACGACAGCCACGAACTCTTTACGGAGGTGCCGGAACTGAAATACAACCGTTTTGCAAAGAAAACATGGAAACGGATTGAGAAGTGCATTGTGCCGAAACTTAAATACGTTATAACCGTTTGTAACCCTATTGCGGAGTATTTTGCGAAGAATTACGGCGTGTCGGCAACCATCGTACGGAATCTTCCGCCCAAAGATATATCGTTTGATTTCAATCTGATGCACGGACAATTTGATTACATTATTCCCACCGATAAACCCATCCTTATCTGGCAAGGTTCCATCAACATCGAGAGGGGTTTGGAGGAGTTGATATGTGCCATGAAGCAAATCAATGCCCGGCTGTACATTATCGGCGAAGGTCCCATCCTTAACTATTTGAGGGACACGGTTCAACGGGAACAACTTTACGGTAAGATAACTTTTATCCATAGATTGACCTTTGAACGTATGATGTCCTTGACTCGTCAGGCTACTTTGGGCTTGTCGTTGGACAAAAACACCAACGGAAATTACGAAATCAGCCTGCCCAACAAGGTCTTTGAGTACATAGCGGCTCACGTGCCGATACTGTGTTCCGACCTCAAGGAAATACGCCACACCATTGGCGATTTGAAGGTTGGGGAGTTCATTTCGGAAATCACCCCTGAGGAAATAGCCCGCCGTATCAACAATCTGCTTTTGCAACCCGACCTTCTGGCTGAATATAAGCACAATACGTTTGCGGCGAGTGAGATTTTGTGCTGGGAGAACGAGGAACAAAAAATCCAAAATCTCGTTTGGCAAATACTGAATCTCAACTAATTGCAGCCGATGCTCTCCATACTGATACCGGTCTTCAATTACGATTGTTCTTTGCTCGTTCGGGCGGTGCATTCGCAGGTTTCGGCGTTGGGAATCCCCTTTGAAATTCTGTGTTTTGACGATTGCTCCACGTCCAAATCGGTTAATATCAAGGGGTTATCCGAACTTATTCACGTGAAACATCAATACATGGCAACCAATCAGGGACGCAGTAGAATAAGAAATCTATTGGCTGCGACGGCTCGTTATGATAATTTGTTGTTCCTTGATTGCGATTCAATGCCTGCCGATAACGACTTCATTAAGAGGTATATAGATTGCATAGGGTCGGCGGACTGCATTTGCGGAGGCACGATATATAACGACAAATCCACCATTCAACGCACCCAAACCCTCCATTGGACCTACGGAACGCGAAGGGAAATGAAGGCTGCCCGAAGTCAAAATTCCTTTATGGCGAACAATTTTTTCATAAAGCGAAACGTGTTTATGGACATCGGATTTGACACTGATATTCAGGGATATGGACACGAGGATACCATCTTCGGCATCACCCTTTTGAGCAAAGGTTACGGTTTGTTGTTGATTGAAAATCCCGTATTCCACCTCGGTTTGAACAACACCGACATCTTTTTGGACAACACCCGAAGCGCCGTCATCAATTTGAGGAAACTATATGATAATCAGTCATATAAACGGGTTATATCGTCTATTCGTTTAGTTAAAATCTATAATCGGCTCAGTATCTTGCGTATTGCTTCCGTTCTTCGCTGCCTTCGCCCTGTTCTTTTGCCCCTTTTGACGCATCAACTTCGCAGCCGACATCCCTATATGCTCTTTTTGGATTTGTATAAATTGCTTTGGTTCTGTTAGTTAGTCGGTTCGTTGCAACGCCTTCGCCTTAAATTTTTCCATTATCACACTTTGAAAAATTTTTTGCTGCAAATATTTTCCTGAGTGCAGCAAATAATTTTTTATTTGCTGCAAATATTTTCCTGAATGCAGCAAATAATTTTTTTTTTGCAGCAAATATTTTCCTGAATGCAGCATTTGGCGCAGCAAATCCTCCTTTCAGAAAAATAAAACCCCCTTTCGTGACAATAAAACCCCCCTTTCATGAAAATAAAAGCCGCTTTCAGAAAAATAAAAGCGGCTCTTTTTTCAACGGACGGCGGAAGGGACAAATTTTATAGCCATTTCTCCTTTTTATACCACGTAATCGCCTCAATTACACCTGCTTTGAGGTCATACCTCGGTGAAAAGCCTATATCGGTTTGAAGGTCTGTGGTATCGCAAGCCCAGTTGCGTGCCTTTAAGATGTTGTATTTGTCCTTGTTAAGCGTGAATTGTTGCCCCGTGAGCCGACTTACGCAATCCAAAAGGAAGACCACGCCCCGCACAATGAAAAGTGGGAATTTTACCTTCAAGGTCTTGGTTTTCAGTACCTCTTTTGTGATTTGTGCAAACTCGTAATCCATATACAGATTGCCGTCGGAGACAAAATAAGTCCTGCCCCTGACGCTACTTTCGCCGCACCTGACGCACAGGTCGGCGAGGTCCTTGCCATGAACAAAGGTAAGGCGCTGCGGCTTAAAGCCAAGATACGGTTCAAGGTGATTATCAATGGTTTGGAAGTAGGTAAAGTAGTCCGTTTCTCGCGACCCGTAAACGCCGGTGGGGCGAAGGATGATGTAGTTGCCGCTTGTGAAATTTTCTTTGATGTATTCCTCGGCTTTAAGTTTGCTTTTGCCGTATTGGGTGTCGGGTCGGCATTCATCGGAAACCCTTGCAGGTTCGTTGGTTACGGGGTCTGCCGCACCATGAGCCGCAAAGGACGAAGTGAAAATCAGTTTCGCCCGCAACCCTTGCAACGCATCCACCAACGACTTGGTATTTCCGTAATTTACCTCCTCAAACTCCCCTACCCTTTTCTGTTTTGTAGCCCCTGCGATGTGAAACACGACATCAAAATCGTGCGTTTGCATTAACTCCTTTAAGGCGTTGGCGTTACGATACGACAACTCAATGAATTTTAATCTTGAATCCGTGAGATATTTCCTGCTACTTGTTGCACGGACTGCTGCCCATACCTCGTAGTCTCCTGCCTCCAACAGACTGTCTGCCAGATGACTTCCGACAAATCCGCTGGCTCCCGTAACTAATACTTTTTTCATATTTCCGATATTTGACTATGATACGTTTTACTCTCTTTTTACCGCATTAAGTTATTAAATGTCTTTAACATAAGCCCTGCGACGAATTGCGATATGACTCTCGTATTTTTCCCATATATGAGCCGCCTGATTGTCTTCTAACTGCGGATTAGCGATGGCGGTTTTTGCTCCTAATTTTATATATCTCTTATTCATCTCTGCGTAATATAGCGAATGCACTCCTTTATTCTGCCATTCGGGAGCAACACCGTTAAGATAAAGGTCTATCTTCTCAAAATTATGCAGTGCTTTCAGCAAATGGAACCATCCAAACGGCAACATCCTTCCCCTACTCTTCCGTAACGCCTGAGACAAAGACGGCATGGAAACTCCAAACGCCACCACATCATCTTTATCATCTACAACAAAACAAATCAAGCGTTTATCAAGGAAAGGAAAGTATTGTTTCACGTAAAACTTTATCTGCCTGTCGTCCAAAGGTACATAACCAAACAGATTCTTAAACGCCTTATTTAATGTACGGAATATCTTCTCAGCATATCTGCGAACAATCTCTTTTTTAGATATATTATTCACAATCCGCAGGTTGTACTTTGTTTTGATGAGTGCATTTATCCGTTCTATCTTTTCGGGTACCGGCTGGTTGGCTACAATCTCGTACTGCACCCAATCCACCTCCTTTTGGTAGCCAAGTTCATCCATAATCTGCGGATAGTACGCAGGATTATAATAACAAGCCATCGGTGCATCAACATCAAAACCCTCAACGACCATTCCTTCCTTGTCCATGTCGGTAAAGCCCATCGGTCCGAGAATCTTGTCCATTCCCCTACTCTTCCCCCATTGAGCAACAGCAGTAAGGAGTGCATCGGCAACTTCTTTATCGTTAATGAAATCAAACCAGCCAAACCTAACTCGTGTTCGCTGCCAGATTGCATTCGCCTTGTTGTTAATCATTCCTACGATACGTCCGACTATTTTGCCGTCTTTGTACGCTAAAAAGATTTTATAATCACAGAACTCCAGCGCAGGATTTTTCTTTTTGTTAAATGTACATCTCTCGTCCATTATCAACGGAGGTACAAACATTTTATCGTTCTTAAATAACTGATAAGGGAATTTCAAAAAAGCATTAAATTGCTTTTTGTTCTCTACTTCTACAATGGTAATCTTCTGTCCCATATTATTTTATTGTTATGTTTTCCGTATATAGAATGAAAACAGGTATATAATCTTTACCGCTTTCACTCATTTGCTTTTGAAGTTTTTCATTATTATGCAACAAAGTAACAACTGTTCCATCCGACATCCGCAATTTAATTTTGTTTTTTGCAACAGGACAAACATGTAAAACTTTCCCTTCTATAATCACTTGTTTGCCTGTGTTATTTGCAAGGTCTGATGAGTTATTTACTGTTGTTTGAGAATTAACTATAAAAGGAACACAAAAAATAGCAAATAATATAATTGTTCTACTTATTTTATTTGCTACGAGGGTAATATTTTTATTCATAAGATTTATACTTTCTTTTTGTATTATTAAAAGAGCAGCAAACGGGATTCGAACCCGCGACCTTCGGCTTGGGAAGCCAACATTCTACCGCTGAACTATTGCTGCTTATTTTTATTATCGTGTTAAGTTAAACATTGTCAGTTATTTCATAAATATAAATGAATTGTCTTTTAATACAAGAAATATATTTGATTTCCCAATATGATAGCAGGAGTTTGTCGCTAAACTTGCGTACTTTGTCCAATCGGTTAAAAGAGTTTTTGCAAGTTCTGTCTTTGTAAAATACTGATCAAGCACGTTAGTGGTATTTTCTTTAATTAAATTACCATTAACATATCTCAATTCTTTGCCAAATAAAGTTTCATTATATCCGTAAAGCATTTCAACAGATTTTATTTTATCACGCCATAGTGCTTAAAGACTTTGGTCAAAATCTCAACAGCACGGTCTATCTGTTCCTTTGTATGTGTAGCCATAAGAGCAAAACGTACCAAGGTCGCATCTGGGGCACAGGCAGGTGGAATAACAGGATTTACAAATACACCATTGGCATATAGTTCTGCCGTAATAATAAAGGTCTTCTCCATATCACGTACATAAAGCGGAATGATAGGAGTTTCTGTTGCTCCTATCTCAAAACCAAGAGAACGGAATGAAGAAAGGGCATAATTGGTTATTTCCCATAAGTGAGCAATACGTTCAGGCTCTTCTTTCATAATATCCAAAGCTGCAATAACCGATGCAGTAGCAGCAGGAGAAATGGAAGCCGAAAAGATATATGAACGTGAATGATGACGTATAAAGTTCATAGTATCCGCATCAGAAGCCACAAAACCACCAATGGCTGCTAACGATTTACTGAATGTACCCATTATAACATCTACTTTATCGGTCAAACCAAAATGATTGCAAACTCCTCTACCCTCTTTTCCAAGTACACCAAGCGAATGAGCCTCATCAACATAAACAGAAGCATTGTATTTGTCTGCAAGAGCAACAATTTGTGGTAAAGGAGCAATATCTCCCTCCATAGAAAACACGCCGTCAATAACAATCAGTTTTATTTTATCAAGAGGTATTTCCTGCAATGTTTTCTCCAAACTATCCATATCATTATGTCTGTATCGTTTTATGGTTGCAGCAGATAACTGACAGCCTGTTACAATTGAAGCATGGTTCAATTTATCGCAGATAATATAGTCTTCTCTGCCCATCATTGAAGGAATTGCCCCTATATTTGCCTGAAATCCGGTAGAATAAACAATAGCCTTATCCTTTCCAACAAAGTTAGCAAGTTTCTCTTCCAGTTCAATATGAATATCCATTGTTCCATTCAAATAAGGAGATCCTGCACAACCCGTTCCATATTTGCGAATTGCAGCAATGGAAGCCTCTTTAATTTTAGGGTGATTAGTTAAGCCAAGATATGAATTAGAACCAAACATAAGTATTTGTTGTCCGTTCATTGTTACAACAGTGTCCTGGTCGCTTTCAATAGCCCTGAAATAAGGGTAAACGCCCATTGCCTTTATTTGTTCTGCCTGTTTAACAATTGAATCATTTACAAGTTTTTGTTTAAGTTGTTTCATTTTTTATTTTTTTATTAAGAAAAACGCTGCAAAGATACTAATAATTTTTTTATTACAATGCAAAACAACAAAATGATATTTTGCTAAAAGACAATTAAGAGAAACTATTACCTTTGCAAACTCTTAAATATTTTTAGTTATTTATACTTTATAGCAACAGCAATCATTCCATACCCCTGATTATAAGTATAGATATATCCGAGTCCGGCAGCACCGACCTTATCTATTATTATAATAGCATCTGCACCCGTTTCACGTGCTGCATTTCTTATTTGTTCCAAACACCATTTTTCATTAGTATCTCTGCATCTAATTAAAGCAAATTCTATGTATTCATTTGTCGGTCTATTTGTTATATAAACATCAACATTCGCTTCTTTATCTTTTGGTAGATATGAAACATTACTTAACATTGTAACTTTTGCTTTAGCATTAAAACACTTTGTTATTTTCATTTTTAATTTGATGGTTTTATTATCAAAAATTCACATTTATAACTAAATTTTTATTTTATCAATCCAAGAGAACGAGACATTTCAAGCATACGAACAATAGGCTGTTTCGCTTTTTCAATCAGGTCTTCATTTAATATAATCTCATATTCTTCGGTTTGAAGGCTATGGAGAACCTTTTCCAATGTGTTGAGTTTCATATATTGACAATCATTGCAAGCACAGGTTTCATCCGTAGTAACAACTATAAAATCTTTATTCGGATTGTCCTTTTTCAACTGATGTACTATGCCGCTTTCAGTAGCAACAAGGAATTTCTTATCACTGCTTTGTTTCACGTATTTAATCATTGCCTGCGTTGAACCAATGAAAGTGGCAAGTTCAAGCACTGATGCATTGCATTCGGGATGAGCAATAAGTTTATAATCTTTGTATTGGAGTTTCAATTTTAAGGTTTGCTCTGCTGTTAAAAGTTCATGTACTTCGCAGGTTCCCTCCCACAGCAACATATTTCTTCCTGTTATTCGGTTCAAATAGCCACCCAGATTTCTGTCAGGGGCAAATATGATTTTTTGTTCTTGTGGCAGGGAATTAACAAGTTGTAAGGCATTACCCGAAGTACATATTATATCACTTAAAGTCTTGATTTGAGCCGAGCAATTTATGTAAGAAATAACTAAATGTTCGGGATGAGCATCTCTAAAAGCCTTAAAATCATCGTAAGGACAGGAATCGGCAAGCGAACAGCCTGCATTAAGATCGGGAATGATAACTTTCTTTGACGGATTGAGTATTTTGGCGGTCTCTCCCATAAAATGCACACCGCAAAAAAGTATTAAATCAGCATTAGTTGCCTGTGCTGCCTGAGCAAGATTAAGACTGTCGCCAATATAATCAGCAATATCCTGTATTTCTGCTATCTGATAGTAATGAGCAAGCAGTACGGCGTTTTTCTGTTGCTTCAATTTTATGATTTCTTTTATTATTTCGCTGTTCATTTCCCTTTGTTTTACGCCTGCAAAAATACAAATAATTTATCTCTCTGTTATTTTTGGTCTTATGATTACTTTTATTACATCACCCGGTTGCTTGTTTATTGCCTTGCGAATATCCTTACGAATCCCTATAATATAACAAACCGAACCGTCATTGTTCTTTATGCCCATATTAACAATGCTTCCGTTATACGGATAGCCGTCAAAAGTAGCCTCAACCTTTATTCTGCCAACGCCAAACTCTGTTCGCAAATCGTAAGGGAAAACAACATAAGCGCCATCAATACCTTCAACATTATGTATTATTGCTTCAAATTCATAAATCTCTCTTTTCATTTTGCAAAGGTAAGTTTTTTTATTTTATTCTATTATTTATTTTATTTAAATATAATAATTATTATTATGTTGTTAATTTTGTGGATAACCTTATAAAGCATTGTTATTCAATAATTAAAAAATAATATATGTTGTTAAAATCTTATTAAAAAACAATCTTTTTTCAACACCTAAAAACAAACTCACAACTTGTAAAAACTTAACAACAGCAAATAAAAAACTTATCAATAAATATATGTTGAAAACTTTTTGACTTTGAAAATAAGACTTTTAATACTATTTTGTTAATTTTGCACTTGCATTTAACGCATTTACGTTAAGGAAAATAGCAAAAAACAAATATATAAACAACAAAAAAAGTTTTCAACACTATGGTGCAAATATCAAAAGAAATTATTAATCCGCTCGCACCTGAATATGCGAGAAATGTAGAAATAATCTACACCGAGCAAATGTTACAAAATATCCCCATAGCAAGCGATCACGCCGGTTTTAACCTGAAAGAATATCTTATAATAGCCTTAACCAATGCAGGTTACAAACTTAACGATATGGGAACTAATTCTTGTCAAAGCGTTGATTACCCTGACCTTATTCATCCTTTGGCAAAGGCAGTCAGTGAGGGCAAATACAAAATCGGTATCATTATTTGCGGGTCAGGTAATGGAGTTTCAATGGTTGCAAACAAATATCCCGATGTTCGTTGTGCCTTATGCTGGTGTGAGGAAATAGCAAAACTTGCACGTAATCATAACAATGCTAACATCATAGCACTTCCTGCACGTTTCATATCGCAAGAACAGGCATTGCAAATCGTTCTTACGTTTTTCAACTCTGCGTATGAAGGTGGCAGACACCAGCAACGTATTGACAAAATAAATGTAAAATAAAACAAATCTTAGTTTTCATTTTACAGAATTTGATTATAATTTATTAGAATCAAATTATAGACTTCTATAATCAAATTACAGTTTGCTATAATTTGATTATAAAAATCTATAATCAAATTACATTTTGTTAGAATTTGATTATAATAATACAAAGCAAAATTTTCTTGTTTTATATGTAGTTTCAAATATATTTATAACTGAAAAAATAAAACAGATATTAAAAAAACGCTTGGTGAAAAAAAATATGTAATTTTGCAAACGATAAAAAGTCAAAATAGAATAAAAAACCAATCAATTTTATTTTGACAAAAATTAAGATAAATATAGTTGTAAATCAATAAATTAAAATAAAAAAATGACAAAAAAACACCTTAAAAGACGCTTTATAAATCGCACGGATTTGTTGCAACCGACCATTTGCCCGAAATTTTTAATTCTCAAAGCATCTTTGCTCTTAATTTTCTCTCTTTTTGCAGTAAGAACTTTTTCTCAATCTTACAAATATGCCCATTTTTGTTTGGACACCCTGACTTCAAAATTTATGGCAGGCAGAGGTTATCAAGATGATGGGAATTTAAAATCTGCAATTTTTATACAAAATGAAATTCAAGCAAACGGATTGAAAAGGGTAGGGGAGTCGTGGTTTCAAAATTTTGATATTTCCATCAATAATATCAATAGTGCAACTTTGTCTCTTGGTCATAAGGACAGCACGAAACAGATTGGTGTGGAATTTGTAGTAAGCGGCACTTCACCATCGTGCGATATTGAATTGATTAAGGAAAAACCTATCTCTATTTCTTTCGAATCGTATCTTAAAAAATTGAAAAAATATAAACTTAATAATAAAACAGTCATTTTCAATCAGGATGTAAAGAAAAAGAATGAAGAATCTTTGTCATATAGAGATATTATTTTGTTTTTGAGAGAGTTAAATAAAGAAAAAATAAGTCCGAAATTAGTAATAATTCAGGGATTTGATAAAATACAGTATCCTATTTCAACAAAGGTAGGGAAATATCCTGTTTTGCTTTTGAAGGGACAAAACATCAATAGAACAATAAACTACTTACACTTGACTATTGATGCAAATTATATTGATAAATACCGGACACAGAACGTTTGGGCTATGGTTGAAGGGACGCAATGCAAGGACAGTTTTTTTGTTTTTGTGGCTCATTATGACCATTTGGGACGTTGTGGAGATGCAATCTATCCCGGTGCTGCTGATAATGCAAGTGGGACATCGGTTGTTTTGGATTTGGCTCGTTACTTTGCTAAAAATCCGGCAGAATACAGCGTTGTGTTTTTGTGGTGTTCGGGAGAAGAAATAGGTTTGCTTGGTTCTACTTATGCCGCTGAAAATCCTCTTATTGATTTATCAAAGATAAAATTTCTTTTTAATTTGGATATGTGTGGTACAGGCTCGGGTGGTGTTGCTGTTATCAATGGACAGAAAGAGAATAGGGCAGGGGAGTTATTGCAAAAGATAAATGAGAATAACAGGTATTTCAAAACAATTAACCTTGCAGAAGAATCCTGCAACAGCGATCATTGTCCGTTTGTTCAAAAAGGAGTTGCTGCCCATTTTCTTTTCACTTACGGTTGCGAATACAACGAATACCATACTGTTTATGACGATGGAGTTGGTCTTCCTTTTACAAAACATATTGATTTCTGCAATCTATTAAAGGAGTTTGTGGCAAAATATCGATAATGTTTCACGTGAAAAAACTATTCTAAATAAAGGAGATTGACTTAATAAAGAATAAGATTCAAGGCAATTTAAGAGAAAAGTCCCTTTGTGAACTTTAAATAGTCTTGAACCAAAATTAATAATATTCAAAGCAAATTAACACGCAATTTACTGTAAAGCAGCGGCAATTTGCCGCTGCTTTACAGGCTATACATAACCAAAACAAACTTGATTTTAACAATTCAAAAAATAATAGTAATTTTGCAAATCAAAACATAGATAATAATGACGGACAACGATTACCGCAGAATGCAACCTCATCCCGATTGGATAACGGACGAGCAATGGCAAGCAATACCAAGTATATACCATTGGGAACATAGCAAGCAATGCAAAGAATATATAAAACAATCCAAGCCACTAACTTTGCAGGAAACCAAAGATATGTTCGCTCGGCTGAGGAACGAGAAGAACTGGAAGGAAGGGGAATAAACCCTGACTTTGATATAATAGACTTCCGCAACGAATTACGTAAGCAAGCAAAACAGAATAATGTTTGGCAGAATAAATCTTTCCTTGACGATAAAGAACTCATACACGACCAAAAAGCGAGAGGTACGAGTGAAAACGATGTATATAGAAATCCTGATGGTAAAACTCTTACCAAACTAAACAATCTTTCTTACGTTAAGAGTGCTGAACACGGGCAAAGTATCTAATAAATAGATATTCTATAAACTAAACACATTTCAGCCTTACGTTTGTCCATTAAGTAGAAAAACAAAAAAGCGTTTCAAATTATTAAAACGCCTTTTACAAATATACATTCTTGATTATATGGAATTATATCAATGGAACGTTTTTTAGAATGTCCAACGTGTGAAGCCAAAACTTTTCTACAGTGGCTATCTCCAAACGTTCGTCCGGTGAATGCACGCCTCGTAAAGTTGGACCATAGGAAATCATATCCATTCCTTTGTATTTCTCGCCTATGAGACCGCATTCCAATCCCGCATGAATTGCTCTTACAACAGGCTTATTGCCGAAAAGCCGTTCATAACTTTCTTCCGCCACCTTGAGAATGCGACTTGACGGATTAGGAGACCAGCCCGGATAACCATCTCCGTGCCATACATCAGCCCCAACAAGCGAAAAACAGGCGTTAATACGATTGCAGGCTGCTTCCTTGGCACTCTCAACCGACGAACGTTGCGAAGTGGTTATGATGATAAATTCATCGTCCATCTTTATGCTTGCTAAATTGGTTGAAGTCTCAACAAAATTCGGTATTTCCCGACTCATAGCCAATACTCCGTGAGGACAGGCATACAGAACGTTAAACAGGTCGTCATTGGTCAGGGCATCAACCACAAATTTAGGCTTTTGTGTCTCCGATATTTCAATCTGCATTGTCGGTTCGGTGCTACGAAATTCGTATTTCAGGTCTTCGCCCATCCGTTTCACGTCTGCAAATATTTGAGCCGCATCGTCAGGATGTACTGCAATGATTGCAAACGCTTCACGTGCAATTGCATTACGCAGATTGCCACCATCAATGGAAGATAATCTTATTGTGTAATCACGATTTATTTTCCACAGCATACGATTGAGTACTTTATTGGCACATGCCAAACCTTTGTTTATATCATCGCCCGAATGACCTCCCTTTAAGCCTTTTACACTAAGCCGTAATGCCGTTGCCGGCTGAGGAAAATCCTCTTTGTCGTAACGCATCTTGGCTATGGTGTCTTTTCCGCCCGCACAACCGATAAAGATTTCGCCTTCATCTTCGCTATCCAAGTTTATGAGAATACGACTTTTGAGTACGTCTTCTCCCAATGCTTCAGCGCCGCTCAAGCCTGTCTCTTCATCAACGGTGAACAGGCATTCAATATCCCCATGTTCAATATCATCACTATCCAAAATGGCAAGAGCAGTTGCAACTCCTATTCCATCGTCAGCACCAAGCGTTGTTCCGCGTGCTTTCAACCATCCGTCTTCCACATATGCCTCAATGGTATCCCGTTCAAAATCAAAATTCTTGTCGGAGTTTTTTTCGCATACCATATCTATGTGACTCTGCAAGCAAACCGACTCTCTGTTTTCATATCCTTTTGTTGCGGGTTTTCGTATCAGCACGTTACCTATGGCATCTTTTGTTGTGTCAAGTCCTTTTTGCTGACCCCATTCATACAGGAAAGCCGTCATTTTTGCTTCTTTTTTACTTGGTCTTGGAATTGAGAGAATGGTTTCAAAAAATCCAAAAACCTTTTGTGGCTTTAAGCCTTTCAAATCTTCGTTCATTTGTTATATTTTATTATTTGTTAAAACAACTGTTTCATTTTTCGCCTGCAAAGGTAATAAAAATTTAGGTTCAAGACAAATTGAGGAGTTTTAACCTTATTTTCAGGGTGCAAAGATACATTTTTTTTGTTTATTTTTCTGAAACTTGATTTTAATTTCCCGGAATCAAATTACAGAATTCTATAATCAAGTTTCAGGATTCTATAATCAAATTATAGAACGCCGGAATTTGATTATAGAATTCTGTAATTTGATTCCGAGAGTCTCGGGGAAGGTTTCCTAACATTCAGGGAAGGTTATGAGAGTCTCAAAAAATTTTTGACCGCCTGCGGCGGTCTTTTGCGGGCTGCGCCCGCAAGGAGTTTTGCCTTTTGCTTCGGTCGCTCCGCTTCCCTTCGCTTTTTGGCAAAACTCCTCCTGTCTCTTGCTTGCTTGCTTGCACAAAGGATTACTTTGAACTGCAAGCCAAACGGAAGCCTATGATGTAGTTGCGAATGTCGGGCGTATTGTAGTCACGAATAGCCACACGACAGAAAGACGAATCGTAGTACCAACTGCCGCCACGAAGAACGCGGTAGGAGCCACTATTAGCACCACGAGGATTAGTCTGCGAACCGCTACTATAACCTCCATACCAATCGCTACACCATTCCCATGCATTACCACTCATATCATAAATCCCAAGTTCATTTGCCTGTTTCGTGCCGACGCTATGTGTTTTGTTGCCGCTATTGCCGTCATACCAAGCAACGCTGCCTATGGAGTTGCTGCCGCTGTATGTGTAGCCGTTGCTGCTATTGCCGCCCCTTGCTGCAAATTCCCATTCCGCTTCGGTCGGCAAGCGATAGTTTTTGCCGGTCTTTGCGTTCAATTTCCGTATGAACTCCTGAACATCGTTCCAACTTACATTCTCAACAGGTAGATTATCTCCCTTAAAATTAGAAGGATTGTTGCCCATTACTGCTTTCCATTGTGCCTGAGTAACCTCGTATTTGCCGATGTAAAAGCCGCTGACAGTTACGCTATGAACTGGCTTTTCATCGCTGTCTCCATCGTTTGAACCCATAGAAAAAGTGCCGCCTTTGACAAATACCATTTCAATTTTTGGCAAACTGCTTTTTTGTGGTTGAGATTTGCCTTGCGGCTGAAAAACAAATGCCATTGTTATTGCTGCTACAACAGCAAATACCATTACAGAAATAAATGTTCGTTTCATCTTTTCTTAAATACTTTAAGTTAATAAAAAAGAGTCCGGATTGCGTTCCGAAAAACTACCGGACTCATCAATGTTAGAAAATGTACTTATCATCCAGAGTAAGCGTATAACTTCCGCCATTCTCATAACTGACCTTGTGGCACTCTCCTTTGCAACAAACTTTTTTCAGTTCGCAGTTCTTTGCCCACTTTACAGTAACCTTTCCGTGTCTGTCAGTGTAGAAATCTTTCCAGTCACTTCCTCCACTGCAATAAAAAATAGTTACTTTGCTCTCTGTCATTTCCAAACCACGTTTATCTTTAATGGTAATGGTGCAAGAGTTTTCGTCGGCATTACTGTTTGTTTCCGTTTTGATAACAAACGCCATTGTCATTGTTGCCACTACGGCTAAGGACATCAGTCCTAAAAGAATTTTCTTCATACAATAATTTTGGAGCGTCCTCCCCTTTTTTTAAGTAACCTCGTCAGGATTTTTATTATTATTAAAATTTTTTAGTTTACTAATGCCATTTTGATTGCCGACCACGCACTGTATTCGTGTTTAAAATTGTAGTAACGCACTGCGTACCAAACTTTTTGACCAAAATGCTCCGCAGCAAATTCCACCATAAACGGACTTTTTGACTCCTCACCAAGAAAAGTCATTTCGTCATAAGTCGGCGGTTCATCGCCACCAATCTTTTGCCAAATTTGAACTCCCGTAGCACCTTTCGGCAATCCCCTCAGGATTTTTCCCAGCGAATTATAATGCCCGAAAATGATGAAATGTCGCAAATGCGTTAAAAAATTTATCTCTATCGCAGGGGCTTCATTAGGTACGTGAATCGGCGTTTTGGTCGTGTCGGGAATGTGAAGCCCCAACGCCGCACGCAAATCCGGTGTCGCAGCAGGATTGAACCTAATGTACTGATTATAAATGTTTCTAATGTCCGTTTCAACCAACTGACGATAATAATAATACTCCGC
>JAISTG010000035.1 GCA_031272705.1 Bacteroidales bacterium
AACATAAATTTTACCTCCACTTAAAGGAATGTGAGTTTAGATATAATAACAGAAATACAGATATTTACAAGTATTTATTAAAGGTCATTAAAGAAAATCCAATTAAATTGTCATAAAAAATGTGGTTATTTCAAAAAAAGTTGTACTTTTGCAACCGAAAGTTTTAGTAAAATTTATGGCAAAAGTAAAAATACTGAATGAAGTACCCGAAAAGTACGATACGGGCGAATGGACATTATGTTTTCAATGGTGTGAATACATTTATGAAAATGAAGATGACGAAAAAGAATTTGGTTATCGTTTTATTTTGCGGCGACCGTTACATCGTTGCTTTCAAAGGATTAGAAGCAATATAAATGATTGAAATATGGAAAATACTTTTTTTTATCCGAATCAAAAACTGGTTATCCCCGATTTGTCTGGAAATTTGGGAAAAACTTCGCCAGAATTTACTGTTGAAAACATCTTTCAAGGCGGAATGGGAACTTGCGCAAAAATTCGCGCATTTGACGACACTCTTTATGCACTGAAAATCATACATTCAAGTTTGCTTGAGAATGAAACAGCATTGCAGCGTTACATTGAGGAAATGAAAACTTGGCTCACTTTGTCGGCTTGTAATGGCGTAGTTGAGGCAATTTGTTTGACAAAAGTCAATGAAATCCCCTGTATTGTTGCGCGTTGGATGAAAAAAGGCGATTTGAAACCGTATGTAAAAACAATTAATTCCGACTTTTTCTATTGCACATTTGACCGCATTATTTCTACTTTGGATTGGGCTTTTTCAAAATACACCATTATCCACCGCGATTTAAAACCCGCAAATATTTTGCTTGACGAAAACAACGATGCTTTTATTGCGGATTGGGGACTTGCCCGTCCGATTTCAAAACCGAATAACGAACATAATTTTGGTGGTTCTTTGCAAAAAGTATCGGGAAGAATTAATTTAACGGAGGCAGGTACTTTTATGGGGACGATTGTTTATGCATCGCCCGAACAGATTTTGGGACAGCCAAACATTGACCACCGTTCCGATATTTATACTTTGGGCTGTATGATGTACGAATGGGAAACGGGCAGTTTGCCGTTTATGGCAAGAACAGCACAGGAAATAGCCACTTTACATTTGTGCGAAAAACCGAAAAAATTTGGCGGTTTTTTGAAATCGACAAACTACAAAGTTGAACACATTATCGCCAAATGTTTGGAAAAAGACCCGAATAACCGTTATCAAACATACAAAGAACTGTTGTCGGATTTCCAATCCGTAGCAAGTAAAAGTAAAAATTATCAGAAATTCACAGTAACAGAACGCTACAAAGTGCCAATAATTGGAGAAAATGAGTTTGTACAGGAAATAAAAGAACAAAAGATTAAAGCAGTTTATTCACAAGATGGCAAACACGCAATAATTGAGCAGGAAGATTTACAACCTTATATCAATGAGGCAGTTAATTTAATGACATTAGGTGAATACGAAAAAGCAAAAAACATTTTCAAAAAATTTTTCGTTGTTGATTTATTTACAAAAACACCTGATGACAAATTTACACAAATGATAGTAATAAATTATGCTCAAACTTTAAGGTATTTGAACGAAATTGATAATGCAATTTCTGTGATAAAAATTATAGAAAATGCAGAAGATAAACCTGCAGAATATTACGTTAATCTTTCATTGTATTATCTTCTAAAAAACGAAAACGAGAAAGCAGAAAAAATTTGTCGCGATGGATTGATTAAATATTCTGATGATGCAGATTTGCTTGGTAACCAAACTATTGCATTAATAAATCAGAATAAACTAAAGGAGGCAATCGAATCGGCAACTCAACGACTTAAGGTTTCACGCGACGTTCATTCATTAGAGGAAGCAGCCGGGGTATTGTATCAATTAGCAGAAACTCAACAAATCACTAATTTCCCCGAAGCAATCAAAAATTACACAGCCGCTTTATCGTTGTTGCAAGAAGCCAAAGAATTAAATCCTCACTTTTGGTCAGCAAGATATTCAATAGTAAATATTTTGTTTAAATTAAAAAAGTATGGCGAATCTTCAGCAGAAGGCGCAGAAATAAGTCGGATACAGAAAGGGACTACCGAGATTAACGCATTTTATATGTCGCGAAATTTATTAATGACAGGAGCATTTGATAGCAGCAAAGATTTTTCTTTGAAATGGTTGCAACAATTCCCCAATAGCACTTTGTTGAAAAGAGTTTTGAGTGAGGCTATAATTGATGGGCTTTATGAAAATCGTTTGTCTCAATTTCCTGACTATCAAACGATATTTGACTTGTGTATGAATTTCCTAATTAAAGTTGTAGATGATAAAAAAAATAGATTGTCTTCTGATTTTAAATTTTTATCCAAAGGTTATGCTTTAATAAGAAATGACTATCAATCAGCATTTGATACTATTGAAAAAGGGATACGAGAATTTCCGAAAGATTTTTCATTGAATTTTTGGAAATCAAGTATGCTGTACAAATTTCAAGAATATGAATTATCGTTACAGGAAGCATTGAAGGCAAAAGATAAAGCAACTTGGGAAGAATCACCATTGAACTTAATATCAATAATTTACCTAAAAATTGGCGATGCAGCAAAAGCAGAAAGATACAAACAGGAGTATGAGAAAATAAAAGGGATTAAAAAGGAGTTGTATGGAAGATAAAATAAAAAACACACCTAAAATAAGGGTGTTTTTAATGGCTTTTGGACTTTGTTTGTTCTTTCTTTATTCTTTTTCAAAGTCTTATTATATCGGTGTTTCAGGCAAAATTCAGGTTATTATTAAACTCATTTTCACTCATTTTGTACTTTTCGTTTTTCTGCATGTAATTTGATTTCATAAATTCAAACCAAAGTTTTAATAAATAGTTATGCGGAAAACCCTTATTATAATGACCCCAAGTAAGTTTTAAACAATGTTTCTGCTCCACATCAGTTTGTTACTAATGGCAGAAAAGAAATCCTGATGTTGCAGACGCATAAGTTTGATGTCAAAATCAGCCTTTTGTAACATAAATTCTTCATTATGGTTCACCAAAAACGCAGCAGAATCCAAATGTAACGACACTTCGGAACTACACCTGCAGACTTCCAAGCGTATTTTGTGCGTATCAGGTATGACCAAAGGACGACAGGTTAAATTATGAGGGGCTATTGGCGTGATACAAAAACATTCGGCATTCGGGGATACAATAGGTCCGCCGCAAGAAAGAGAATACGCCGTAGAGCCTGTTGGTGTGGCAACTATAAGACCGTCAGCTGTGTAAATGGTAAGAGGTTTGTTGTCAATGAAAACGGCAATATCCATCATATTTCCTGCTTTGCCAGAACGCAAACATACTTCGTTCAGTGCAAAACGCTCTTTCCATTGAATAAGACTGTGAGACTCAATACTGTAAGTACGATGGTGTATTTCGGAAAGAAGATTTGTCAGTTCGTCTTTGCCCACAGATGTAAGGAAACCAAGCCTGCCGAAATTTATTCCCAAAACAGGGATTTCGCTTTTGCGTTCCTGCTCAAACAGAAGACTTGCTGCCGAAAGCAAAGTACCATCTCCGCCAAGAGAAAAAAGATATTGATAAGGAGTAAGTTCGGTAGCAGATTTGAAAAGGCTGTAATCGTTACATTTGATAATGGCTTCAATCTGTTTGAAAAAGGGTTCGTAAAATCCGATTTTCATTCCGTAACGTTCCAAACCCGTTACAAGGTCTTGAATATAAGGAAAATCTTCCTGTTTTACCGTTTTGGCGTACAGCGCTATCATATTGTCGATTGTTTTTAAGGTTTTGTCAGTTCGTTAATGCTGTGTGCGGCGGCGCATTGGAACACACAGTTTGTACAGGCAGAGAGTTCGCCCTGCAATCTCATTTTAATAATTTCGCCAATGCTTTCTTTAAGTGGTTCAATGTTGCTTGTGGTCAGTACTTCCCTGCAAAAGGCATACATCAAAAGCATTCTGGCAGAGCGAAAACTTATACCTCTTGAACGCAAATAAAACATCGCATCCTCATCCAACTGTCCTGTGGTAGCACCATGAGAACATTTTACATCATCATTATATATCTCAAGGAAGGGACGTGCATTCACTTTTGCCTTATCGGTAAGGAGTATGTTTTTATTTATCTGCATTGCTTCCGTTCCTTTGGAAGCGTGATTCACAAAGACATGTCCAAGAAAAGTTGCCTGTGCCGCATCGTCCAAAATACCCTTAAACAACTGCTTTGAACGACAAGTTTCTGCCATGTGAAAGACATTAACTACCGTTTCAACCTTTTGCTGCCTGTCCATCAGGTAAAGCCCGTTCAAATCTGCCGTTGAATGCGGTTCATTCAAATAAACATTCAGCATATTGCCAATATGTCTGCCGTTAAGACTGAACCCGTAAGTTGTAAGTTGAGAACCCTGCGACAAATGAAAATTAACATTGGTTTCAATGGACGAATCGTTGTTTAAATTCTCCATTTTATAGTAATCAAAAGCGGAATCTGTATCTAAAAAAACATCTATTGCATTAACGGATTTTGCTTCCTGCTCCCCCAAAGAATCGTCGCAATGAATGAATTGTACTTTACTTCCTTTCCCAATGCGGATTTGCGTCTGTGTTTGAATGTCCTGTTTATCGGAAAGTACATTAACCATTTGCAGAGGCAGTTTAAGATGTATATTATCGGGGATTTCAATAATGGTTTTGCCTGTTTCAACCTTGCAAAGCACATTTTCAGGCATATCCAAAGGCTCTGTGCAAGTGCCGTTACACTGCATAATTTTTGCCGTATGCAGATTTGGAATGCTGCAATTAAAATGTATGAAGTTATTATCAGGATTGCTCATACGACATTAGTTATTAGAAGTTTGCAATTCCTTACGTATCCATTCGTAACCCTTACTCTCCAGTTCCAAAGCAAGTTCTTTTGTGCCGCTTTTAACAATCCTGCCCTCGTAAAGCACATGTACAAAGTCAGGAACAATATAATCCAAAAGCCTTTGATAGTGTGTGATGACCACAATCGCATTATCCTTTGACCTAAGAGCATTTACGCCATTGGCAACAATTCTCAACGCATCTATATCCAAGCCCGAATCGGTTTCATCAAGAATAGCGAGCGTAGGATTGAGCATTGCCATTTGAAATATCTCGTTTTTCTTCTTCTCTCCACCGGAAAAGCCCTCATTAACGGAGCGATTTGCAAGATTGGACGGCATTTCTACTATCTTTTGTTTTTCTTTCATCAGTTTCATAAACTCAATAAGGGTTAGTGGGTCAAGTCCTTTGTATTTTCGTTGTTCGTTCAGTGCCGTCATCATAAAGTTTGCGATACTTACTCCCGGGATTTCAACAGGATACTGAAAGCCAAGAAAAATTCCTTCTGCTGCTCGAGCCTCAACGGAAAGGTCAAACAGATTTTTATTTTCGTATAGTATTTCGCCCTTTGTAACGTTGAAAATATCCTTACCTGCTATTATTGATGCAAGGGTGCTTTTGCCGTTTCCATTAGGTCCCATTATGGCATGCACTTCGCCTTTGCTAACGGTAAGATTAACGCCTTTCAATATCTGTTTTTCCTTTATGGAAGCGTACAGGTCTTTTATTTCTAATAAAGCCATAATTTATTTATATTAAATCCGATTGCAAAAGTAGTAAAAATCTTTCAAACGCAAACAGAAATTTAATACTCCATTACTTATATCCCGTTTGCAGAGACTGAAAAAAGCATTACAAAACCTCATAATAATGAAAAAATTATCCAAGACAACCTTTTCATTTCTGCAATCAAGTTGTGTAAAAACAAAAACGCCCGACAGATTAAATTTCCATCGGGCTTTGGGAATTGACTTAACCATTATTAAGGCAGATTCTTTTTGAATATTTTTGCTCCTGCTGTTTCGTCTCCATCATTTTGATATTTGGGATGATATTTACCTACAGGCAAGTCTTTAAGTGTAAATTTATTAGATTCTCTTGCAACAGCAACATATTTTGTAGCAGCAGTAGAAATTGCAGTAAGTACCATGTCTGCCAATAAACTTCCAGAACCGCTAATAGATGTATTATAGTTTATTTTTGCTGTACGAGAGTAACAAACTTCATTAGTTTTTGTAGATTTGAATATATATTCAAGTTCAACATATATTTTCCCTGCTAATTTTGATTTGTCCCATTTATTTATAACAGTAAACAGAACTAAATCTGCTCCAAAGATTTTTCCAAATTTATTTAATGGAGCATCCATGAACAATTCTGCATCATACGCACTTTCTTTCTTTAATATTTCCATAGATAAAAAAGGAGGAATAACATAATAACCGGCATTAGCAAGCGGAGTCAGTAATGTTGAATGAAAATATTCTTTTGCATCAACATCCGTACTTCTATTTATTGGAGGCATTATTAAAACAGAAACAGGTTTTTCTTCATAAAGCCCTTTATATGCGTCTTTTTTTAATTGTGTTGAAGAACAACTGTACAACAAAACAATTAAATATAAATATAATATCTTTTTCATTTATCGAGTGATTTTAAAATTCTGTCAATAAAAACTTTAGATTCTGGATATAATTCAATTTCCTTTTGTAACATGGTTTTACCTTCGGCAGTTTTATTTATTTGCAATAAAATTAAACCATAGTCTGCATAAACACCCGGTGGAACAATTTTTCTAGTACCATTTTGTTTGTCTATAATTTTCTGATATGTTTTTATCAAATTTTGTACTGATTGTTCATCTGCATTTTTGATAAAATCATAACTTCTATCGTCATATTTATCCCACGTATACAAGTCGGGAGTTTTACATGAAATAAATACTAATATTGCAATCAATATTAAATAACACTTTTTCATGGTAACATTATTTTTTTAGTTTCCTGTGCCGCAACAAATATTTGTTTTTGAAAAATAACTTCCGACTTATAAGTTATTTTAACACTATGAGTACCTGTTGATATTGCATACGTTTTCCCTTTTGGACGTTTTGCGTAATCTTTTGTTACTTTAGCTTCAAATACTATTGAATCGTCAATATTGACATCAACTCCACCGATATATTTTATTGGATTTCCAACAAATGTTAAAAATGCTTCATTTTCCAATCCTGTTGCTTGAGTTTTTACTCCCGTACAACCTGTTACAAGCAATAATGTTAATGTAACAATTAAAATTCCTAAATTTTTCATTTATTTCACCTCCGTTATATAATAGTTATTCAAATTATTTTTATCTATACTTCCATCCACAAAAGACACAATAGAAAATTCATTTTGCGCTGTATCACCTCCAACAAAAGTTACGATTATTTTACCAACATTTTTGCCCGGTAACTCCACCGTCATTCCTGTTTGTGGATTTTTGACGTTCTTACCTTTTTCAACAACATTAAATAAATCTCCTGTTTTTATTCCCTGACTTTTCCCTCCAGATATAATGATGTTTTCTTCATCATAAGACAGGAAATATGCTTTCCATGGTCTATCCATGCAATTATTTATAATATTTTCAACAAGTTTTGATATAGCAACTGATATTGCTTTATCATTCAAAGTTGCATCATAATCCGTTCTTTCACCATAACCCATTACAGTTTTATTAGATGTTTCGGCTTCTCCTTTTGCTTCTTCAGAATAAATAATTTGTCCTGTTGAAACATCAACCAATCTAATGCTGACTCCTGCATAGACAGTTTGCGTTTTGCTGCGGGAAAAGACATTAACATCTCCCACATTTTTACGACCGAACTCTGTAACAGAACCTATTATTAAATAATCTGCACTTATTTTTTCATAATTTTCATTTCCTGCAATTTTTATTTCCTCCATAATTTTATCAACATCCTGTCTTTCTAACAAAATAAATTTACCGGATTGCGCAAGCTTTGTTGATAAAATATCAAGCGCCTGTTTTCCAATGGGGTCATTTCCTTTATCATAAAAAACACCTTTTGCATATTGCGTTTCGTTAGAAAACCGAGCAATAGCAACTTTTCTTTTCAGTCCCTGTTCTTGCTGTGTTTGCTGAACCTGTGATTCTAATCTAACTACTTTTTGTTGTGTTGTACATCCAACAAACATAACACCAAAACCAATAATTACGGTTATTAAAAAAATTCGCCTTAATCTTGTCATAATTTTTTTTGTTTTCCGTCTGCTCCTTAACGGACACTAATTGATATGTTTCCGCTACTCTTTTGGATTTTTGCACTCTCCCGTTTGTTTTGAGTGGTTTCTGCTCCCACTGCGGCACTAATAACCGCCGTTGAAATGTTTTTA
>JAISTG010000105.1 GCA_031272705.1 Bacteroidales bacterium
AACTCCAGTGCTTCTATCTTCGTTTGTATCTCCAATAATAAATTTGTACCGATATTCTCCCCAACGATCGCCAAATCAATATCCGAACCTTCTTTGTGAGTACCTTTTGCACGAGAACCAAACAGATAAACCTTTTCAATATTCGGACAATTTCTAAACACTCCACAAAGATCATCTATTACCTTCTCACTCAATCCAAACCTTAACATTTGTCTTTTTCTTCCTGTAACTTTTTGTTTAAGGCTTCCAAAAGATGAATATATACTTTGCTTATTTCTTCTGTTATATTCAAAACTTCCTGTTCATCATAGATATGAGAAGTAAGATTTCTTGCCCTGTGCATTAGTCTCCAAGCATCATGATTTTGAATATATCCGTCTGCAAACGCCTGTTTCAAAACTTCATTCGGGCTTTTTACATCGATATATCCCTTATATTCCAATAGGTCTTTCAAGGTTTTCCATGCCAATTCGTAAGTATATTCAAAGCGTTGTATCAATCCTTCCTTCTCCAAATCGGATAATTCAGCCGTAGAAGATACTCCTTTCAAGGCTTCTTTTATTCTGTTTAAAGCCTTAGTAAAGTTATTCAGTCGTTGCAACCACCTAATATCCGTATCCATATTTGGTTGTAATTATCAGGGATTATCCCTTATAATCTGCCGTCAATGCTTTCTTTCGGCAGTACTCCTTTAACATCAAAGACAACAGAAATTGCCTTTCTCAAAGAAGAAAAGTCTATTTGTTTGAATTCATTATGAGCGACAGCAAGGATTATAGCATCGTATTTTTTATCAGGTAAATGGCTTATTATATCCACATTATATTCGTGTTTCACCTCTTCTTTGCTTGCTAACGGGTCATAAATGGTTACATTTTTCGTATAGACAGCAAGCGAATGTAATATATCAACTACCTTTGTATTACGTATATCCGGGCAGTTTTCCTTGAAAGTAAAGCCAAGTATCAGTATTTCGGAATCCTTAACCAACACCCCTTTTTTATTCATTATCTTTATCGTTCTGTTGGCAACGTAATCACCCATATTGTCATTCAAACGGCGAGCATCGGACATAATACGGGGCATTACTCCATAAACCATAGCCTTCTGTATCAAATAATACGGGTCAATTCCTATACAATGACCCCCGACTAAGCCCGGTTGTAACTTAATAAAATTCCATTTTGACGATGCAGCCTCTATGACATCCAACGTATCTATTCCCATTGCATTGAATATCTTTGAGAGTTCATTCATAAAGGCTATATTGACATCTCGCTGCGAATTCTCTATGATTTTGGAGGCTTCTGCGACTTTTATTGACGGTGCTTTGTGCGTTCCGTTAGTCAAAACCGAATTATATATGCCATCAACTACGTCAGCTATTGCAGGAGTTGAGCCTGAAGTTACCTTTTTTATCTTCTCTACGGTGTGCAGTTTGTCGCCGGGATTGATACGTTCGGGGCTGTATCCTGCATAAAAATCTTCGTTAAATCGCAAGCCACTCACCCGTTCCACAACAGGAATACACTCATCTTCCGTTACTCCGGGATAGACTGTTGATTCATAAACCACTATATCTCCGGTGGAAATCACCCGACCTACCGTCTCCGATGCTTTGATTAGCGGGGTTAAATCGGGGTTATTATGCCTATCAACAGGCGTAGGTACCGCCACAACATAGAAGTTTGAATCCTTTATATCGTCAAGTTTTGTGGTACATTTTAAGCCCTTTGCGAGGGCGGCTTTCAACAAATCGTTATCCACTTCCAGCGTAGAATCAACACCGGAATTAAGTTCATCAACCCTGCTTTGGCTCAAATCAAAGCCGACTGTCGGATATTTCGTAGCGAACAATCTCGCCAAAGGCAACCCAACATAACCCAATCCAATAACACAAATTTTAATATCTTTATCCATAATTTATGATGATTATTACTTATTATATGACATATTAAACTAAAAACTATCTTAAATTCTTTACTTCAAATTGTCCCAATACCAGCGACAAGCCTCTTTTAAGCCATCTCGCATTGAGTATTCCGGATTATAATTCAAAAGCAATTTCGCCTTATTTATTGACGCTAATGAGTGAGGAATGTCCCCTATTCTCTCCGCACCGTGAATTGCTTCTATCTTCAATATCTCCGTATCAAACTCCGATAAAAACTCTCTCAGGTAATTAAATAACTGATTAAGCGTTGTTCTTTCCCCAAATGCCGTATTGTAAATTTGATTTATTGCATCGGAGTTTGTGGTTTCCATTGCCAATAAATTCATTTGAATAACATTCTTAATGTAGGTAAAATCCCTTGAATAATCGCCTGTTCCGTTTATTGTTGGGGCGGTTTTATTGATGAGTTGCTTAACAAATAAAGGGATAACAGCGGCATAAGCACCATTCGGATCCTGCCTTTGACCAAATACATTAAAATATCTTAAACCTATATATTCAAAGTTATATGTTCGGGAAAAGACGTCTGCGTAAAGTTCATTAACATATTTTGTTATAGCATAAGGGCTTAACGGTTTGCCAATAACCTCTTCAACCTTTGGCAAAGTCTTTGAATCGCCATAAGTAGATGACGAAGCAGCGAAAACAAATCGCTTGACTTTGGCATCTCTTGCGGCTATCATCATATTCAAAAATCCGCTTATATTTACTTCATTTGTGGTGATTGGGTCTTTGATTGAGCGGGGAACAGAGCCAAGAGCTGCCTCATGCAACACATAATCAACCCCTTCAACTGCCTTTTTACAATCGTCAATCTTCCTTATATCTCCTACTATTAGTTGAAATTGTTTGCCGTATTTTTCAATCAAAGGCAAAAGATTTTCTATGTGTCCTGTCGCAAAATTGTCAAGGCAAATTACGCTATAACCCTTTTCCAATAACGCTTCGCACAGGTTTGAACCGATAAAACCGGCACCTCCTGTTACCAATACTTTATCCATAAATTTATGATGTTTTTAGTGCTTTTGTAACTTATTGCAAATCAATATTTTTGATTTTGCGGTGAAATATCAGCCATTTTGACCCTGCATATCAGTAGTTTTGCAGTACTCAAGTCTATAGTTTTGACACCCCAATATCAGTCATTTGACACCTCAATATCGCCGATATTCAATTTTTATATCCCCGACTTACGGTTGCAAACCCGTAATATCCATGTCGGTAAAGAAGCGATGTACATTCTTCAAACGCTCCGAAACCTCCTTGCATGGACGGAAACCCATACCGATACTTCTAATGGTATCAAGGGTAACTTGAGCCAAAGTAGGTTGAAATTCTGCGGATATTTTAGCCTCAAACGTGCCAAAATCTTCAACATCAACCTTGTAACCCATACATACATACTTCGAAATTATCTCCATAGCAGAAGCCATTGCAAACTTTGCTTCGGCTTTTGTAAGGGTTGTAGTTTCGGCTATTTCCTTCGCAATCTGGTCGGTACTTACCCGTCCGGGTCTCGCTTTTACGATACCAAACTTCATTCCCGGATTTTCACCTGTGTGGATATTCCGTGTAACTCTCGCAAATCCCATGGATTCTTCTGTTGTTCTTACTACCATAATCTTTCTGTTTTTTTTAATTATTATTACTTTTATTTGATTTTAATATGATTTATTTTTCGTTGTTATTTCTGCTTTTGACGTATCGTAAATGCCTGCTCTTCTTACGGCAAAGCCCCGTCAGTTACATCACATTTCTATAGAATTAAACCGACAAAACAGCGTTGTTTCAGCGTGCAAAAGTACATATTTTTTCATAAAATACAAAATTTATCTCACGTAAGCGATAAGTTTATGCCTTAAATGTACGATTTTATATGACGGATTTGCTTTGAGAATTATATCCGAAAGGACTTTTTTATCGTCTTTCAAATGGTAAGTACAGATGGCAAGTTTGGGCTGATGATGCTTCAAAACCTCCGTCGCACCGCTTAAAAGTAACCTTTCCGCACCTTCAATATCGGCTTTTATGAAGTCAATTTTAGAGATATTATTCTCACGAACAAAGTCATCAAGCGTCTGTACATTAACCTTTTCCGTACCGTCCAATCCCCGATTTATGAATATGGAATTGCCGCCTGAAGACCTCGTTTCAATAGAAATTGTCATCTCACCCGTGCGATTGGACAACGCCTTTTGAACGGGAATTATCCTGCCTTTGCCCGCTTTATTATTTAATTCTGCGGTTTTTTTCAGTATCTCATACACGTCTTTTGAAGGCTCAAAGGCATAAGCCACAGCACCTTTTGACGCAGAATACGCACTGAAATCCCCTATCCATGCCCCGCAATCTATCACAATGTCTCCCTCTAAAACCTTCACATCAAAGTCCTTATCCTTGTATCCGTAAGGTCCTTCTTTGGTATATCTGTCCATTTTTCGGGTGATTTTTCGGTCGTAATTGTCATCAAATACGGCAGGAATCAGCAGTACATCTTCAAAAATAGCGGCGAGTTCCCGCATCTCTTTGTAGGAAGAAATGTCGGGAAATAACGCCCCCTGAAAGTCAAAATACTTCTCATTGCCATCGGTTTTCAGCCACAGTTTATTGAATTTCTTTACATAAAGTCTTTCAATAAAGGGGATTGTGATGAATTCTCTGTAAATTTTCATCATCAAATCATATTCCTTTTTCCGCTCACAAAACGCATATATTATGATACGTTTTATGGCTCTGTAAGTCTGTCCAACGATGTTTTTCTTTTGAATAATTGGGGTTTCTTCCATAGAATTTCTTTGTTTTTGGTTATCTGTTTCGGTACATTTGCTCGTAATAACGCTCGTATTCGCCTGACGTTACGTTGTCTATCCAAGCCTGATTATCAAGATACCATCGTACGGTTTTTTCAATTCCTTCCTCAAACTGCAAGGATGGTTGCCAGCCAAGTTCGTTCTTTAACTTGTTGGAATCAATGGCATAACGCAAATCATGCCCCGCTCTGTCGGTAACAAATGTGATAAGTGCCTCCGAAGTTCCTTCGGAATTGCCCAAAAGTTTGTCCGTAACTTTGATGATAACCTTAATTAAATCAATGTTTTTCCATTCGTTAAAGCCCCCGATATTGTAAGTATCACCGATTTTTCCTCTGTGAAATATCAGGTCAATAGCCCTCGCATGGTCTTCCACATACAGCCAATCACGAACGTTTTCTCCCTTGCCATAAACCGGTAAAGGCTTCTTTTGACGGATATTATTCAGGAATAACGGGATAAGTTTTTCGGGAAACTGATACGGACCATAGTTGTTTGAGCAGTTGGTAATGACCACAGGCAAGCCGTAAGTGTCGTGAAATGCCCGTACAAAATGGTCGCTTGAAGCCTTGGAAGCCGAGTAAGGTGAATGCGGATCGTACTTGGTTTGTTCCGTAAAAAGCGTGCCGTCAAACTGCAATGCCCCATAAACCTCATCGGTAGAAATGTGATAAAACAACTTGTTTTCAAAGTTTCCCTGCCAACATTCCTTCGCAACCTGCAACAAAGATAACGTTCCCATCACATTGGTTTGTGCGAAAGTAAAGGGGTCTTTGATACTTCTATCAACGTGACTTTCGGCTGCCAAATGCAAAACACCGTCAATTTCATACTTCTTAAAGAGGCTTAAGATGGTGTTAAAGTCGCAAATATCCGCCTTAACAAAGGTGTAATTGGACTTATTTTCAACGTCTTTTAGGTTTTCCAAATTGCCTGCATACGTCAGTTTATCAAGGTTAATGATGTGGTAATCGGGGTATTTATTAACAAATAACCGCACTACATGCGAACCGATAAAGCCCGCTCCTCCTGTAATTAAAATTCTTTTCATATATTAAAATGTTATTTTTTATCCTCCATTATCTCCAAATGAATAGTACCACATTGAGAATACTTATCTCTCATTGGGTAGTTTATCTTATTTGTTTTAGAAAATTCTTTAAGTAACTGTTTGAATTTATCTTCCTTTTTTTCGTCCGATAAGACCGATGTTTCCGCTGCATTATAAAAGATATATTGAGGTTCGCCATCCTTATTAAAGAACATTACCATAAACATTTTCTCATTAAGAAAGAATTCATTTTGCTTAAAAAATGTAGCCATATCGGTTAAAAATTGCCAATATTTCTCATATAACGCATCAAACTCTTCTTCATTTTGTACCACTCCTTCAACCGTATCAAATACTCCTTCTTTTATCATCATAAATGCAGACCTGTATTCTTTTTTCAATGTTTGCAGCAGATTGCCTTCCTTTTTCATTGAATAAACTTCGGTTTGTGCCTCCATATTTATTACAAACATTAGTCCTGTAAGTAATAATAAAATTCTTTTATTCATAATTCATTTCGTCATTTTGAAGTTCAACATATATATTTTCTTTCTTTAATACGGCGGGATTGCCAACAATAAAACATCTTTGCGGCAGGTTGGAATAGTCTTTTAAGAGCGTAGAATTTGCTCCCACAATGCAATAATCGGGCGTTATTGTACCTTTCATTGTTGTAGTATTCATCGCAATCCAGTTGTAATTGCCTATTCTTATCGGTGCATAGCCTTTGGAAACCGAAATACTTCCGTCTGCATTTATAACTTTCGACTGGTGAAAATCGGTATCTAAAAAGGAACAACCCCAACTTAATCCAACGTGATGTCCAAAAGTTATTTCCTTATAACAGTTAATTTTGACCGATGCACTCGTTACAAAATTCTCTCCAAAAGTAAGAGTCCCTTTCTCTCCAACGTCAAATACGGAGTCATTTCCAACGATACAATAAGTATCAAAAACAACATTTCCCCGTACATTCCAAACGATACCTCTGTTAGGAAAGTTAGGAACTATGAAAAAACCAAGGTGAATCATCCCAAAACGAATCTCACCTTTTAAGGTTATTTTCCCTTTACATCTGATAAGTTTCGGTTTATACAGAAGTATCGGAAGTTTTATTGCCTGCTTAAAAGGCAGGTAATGGAAATTAAACCATAAGATTTTATGCAGATACGGCAGGGCTTTTGTCCAGCGAATTGCATTTCTAATCATATCATCAGCCATAACTTTTTTTATTTAATTTTATTTCTTTCCGCATAAGCAAAGTAATACAGATAAGTATTTATATATTCCAATTCCTGATTATTTTTCTCCATATATGCCTGAATAAAACACTCTCTTAATCTGCATATCTCTTTTAATACAGGGTATCTTTCGGCAAAGAAAACAGTCAAATCAATAAGTTCCAACGCTCTTTCAAAGGTTTGTTGTGCTGCAATACTGTTGCCATTTTTCATTCTATTCAAAAGTCTTGACACTTCACTACCAACGTTTCCTAATTGAGCATTAAGACTTAATTCACCCCAGCGTCCTGCAGCCAAATCTTTATGTACAAACATTATTGCTTTACTACTTTATTATTTATCAATTCTTTTATTTGAAGTTGTATTTCCTCATTTCCTACTCCTATACTGCGATTTCCCTGCCTTGGACGAATATTTATCATAGAATCAAACTCCACAAAGTTATCAATATCTTCAAACGGACGAAGATTTATACCCCAAATATCTTCCTGCTGCGAACCATTTTCCAACAAAAAAGCCTCCATATCTGCGTGCATTTCAGCATCAATAACGAGAATTCTTTGCTTTATATCAACAACAGCCTTAACCAAATCTCCAAAAGTATTTTCAGCAATTATTTTAAGTTCGTCTATTGTTATGTTATTATCTATTATGTTCATTCTTTATCAAAATCTTTAAGTAAAGGATTATTTTTATCTTTTTCCGACAGAATTATATCCTCTGCTTTCAGTTTCCAGTCAATACCTATTGCCGAATCATTCCAAAGTATTCCGCCTTCACTCTGTGGATTGTAGTAATTATCACATTTATATTGAAAAATAACTTCATCACTCAATACGGCAAAACCATGTGCAAATCCTCTCGGAATAAAGAATTGCCGTTTGTTTTCACCGGAGAGTTCAACGGCAATATGCTTTCCAAACGTTTTGGAATCCCTACGAATATCCACCGCCACATCAAGCACTTTCCCATACACTACCCGTACTAATTTAGCCTGTGAAAACGGCAGACGCTGAAAATGTAATCCACGTAAAACGCCATAAGTAGATTTGCTTTCGTTGTCCTGAATGAAGTTTATTTTGCCAATGTTTGCGGCAAATTCTTCCTGCCGATAACTTTCTAAGAAATAACCTCTGTTATCGTTAAAAACTTTCGGTTCTAAAATATAGACACCTTCTAATTCTGTTTTTATGTAATTCATTATTTTTATTTTTTGTTTTTGCAGAATGCTTTGTTTAAGACTTTTTAATGTCTGCCGCACGAAATTTATTTTAATTTGAACTGCAAGCCAAACGGAAGCCTACGTTGCTGCCGCGACCGCCGGGCGCAGCGTAGTAACGGCGAGCCACACGACAGCCAGACGCATCGCGGCCCCAACCGCCGCCACGATAAACGCGGTAGGAGCCTGTTGTTGGTCCTTGAGGATTAGTTTGTGAATCACTTGTATAGTCTGCGTACCAGTCATTAACCCATTCCAATACATTGCCGGTCATATCGTACAAACCAAGTT
>JAISTG010000037.1 GCA_031272705.1 Bacteroidales bacterium
AGTTAAACTTTATACAGAAGGTGGAGTAGCAACAAAGAAAATAGTTGTTAAATAAATTTGATAGCGATAATCAAGGAGTGTAGGCTTTGCCCGCGCTCCTTTTTATTTATATAAAGGAAAATTTAATAAAAACAATAACAAAAAAACAAACAAAATCATGAAGAAATTTATTTTTTCTGTCCTTGCAATAGGACTTATGGTAGGGGCTTCGGCTCAAACAACAGTTTTCTCAGAAAATTTTGATAGTGGAATCCCTTCAACATGGACAATGGTAGATGCCGATGGTGATGGTTTAAATTGGGCTACACATAGTTCTGGTCGTAATAGTACGTCATGTGCATCAAGTGCTTCTTGGGATTATAACACGCAGTTAGCACTTACTCCTGACAATTGGTTGATTTCTCCACAGATTGCCATTCCATCTGGACAAAACACTCTTGTATGGTATAGTGATGCACAAGATGATAGTTGGCCTGAGGATAAGTATTCCGTTTACGTATCTGCCACAGGAAGTACTCCTGCAGATTTCACTGCTACTACTCCCGTATTCACAGAAGTATTGCAGGCAGGTGATTGGACTATTCACACAGTAGATTTGTCTGCTTATGCAGGACAGAGTATCTATGTTGCTTTCCGTCATTACGATTGTACCGATATGTTTGTGATGAAAATAGATGATATTTCTATTACCAATGGTGCATTAGAAATTATAAATGTGTCGGCACCTAATTTAGCATTTGGATATGTTCAGGTAGGATCATCTTACACATCTTACGGAATGAGTATTACTACCGTAGGTTTAACAAATCCTGTTTCTGTAACAACTTCTGCTCCATTTGAAGTATCAAATGATGGAACATCTTTTGCAACAACTGCTACCATTCCGGCAACAGGCGGTTCTCTTTATGTAAAATTTACCCCAACTGCTGTTGGACTTGCAACTGGAACTGTATCTTTAACAAGTGGAAGTGGAAGCGCTACCATTAGTTTAACAGGAAGCGGTTATGAATGTCTATCTGCTTATGATTTACCATTCATTGAAGACTTTGAAACAAGTACTGCATATTGCTGGACTTATATAGATGCTGATGGAGATGGAGTCAATTGGTTCGTTGGTGCTTTGTCAGAAACAGAACATGTAGCAGCATCTTACTCTTGGTATAACACGGCTTTAACTCCTGATAACTGGATTGTTTCTCCTGCTCTTAACATTCCTGCTGCCGGTGCAACAATACAATGGAGTGCTGCTGCTTTAGATGATGGTTATCCGGAAGAAAAATATGGAGTATTTGTTTCTACAACAAACAATGACCCTAACAGTTTCACAGAACTATTTACTGAAACATTAGAAAGTTCAACCTATGTACAACATTCTGTTTCTATCCCTGCAGCATTTGCAAATCAACAAGTATATATTGCATTCCGTCATTTTGATTGTACTGATATGTTTGCATTATTGATTGATAACATTGCTGTAACCGAAGGAACAAACGGTTTAACAAACATTGATAATATCAATAATGTAGTTTCTGTTTATCCTAATCCTGTATCAAATGTATTGACCTTAAACTCTGCTATGAATATGAACAGAGTTGAGATTTACAATGTTCTTGGTCAAAAGGTATTTGAGGCAGAACAAAATGGATTAACAACTTCAATCAACGTTGAAGAACTTGCAGCAGGAAATTATGTTGCACGTATTTTTGTTGATGGTGGAGTAGCAACTAAAAATGTGGTTATAAAATAAAAAAACAATAAGGAGTGCAGGCGAAGCCTGCACTCCTTTATATATAAAGGAGTAAATTGAAATAAGTAAATACTTAAAAAATATGAAAAGAATAATTATGGTTGTAGCCTTATGTTTTATAGGGCTTGCAGCAATGGCACAGACAGGAAACATTACAGTTAAATTACGTATTGATTCCATTTCTTTTATTCCGGACGGACCTTTTTCTTGTGAAGACTCAGTACTTATTTTACCTCTTACGTTCAATCAATTTGCAGAGGATGCAACGTTGGAAGAAGGAAGTATAACTTCTATTTGTGTTAATATGGAACATTCCTTCCTTGGTGATTTTTCAATTAAAATTAAATGTCCTGATGGGAAAATAGCAGAATTGAAAACCCGTGGAGGAGGAGGAGTATTTTTAGGAAGTCCTGCGGATTTTACTGGAAGCGATTTCTCTAATCTATGTACAGCACCACCAAATATACCGGGAACAGGTTGGACATATTGTTTCTCTGAATTATATCCATATTCCATTGATACTGTCATAGTAGGAACGAGAACACAAATAGAAATTACAACTCATTTTATGAATACTTCTGTTGCTGATGACTTTCCATCTGTATCACCTATGGTCTCTGTTAATGATAATAATACTACAGGAATGAGCATAGATTCTACTCGTTTAGCGGATACATCGCATTACTTTAAGCCTTGGAATGAGTTTAGTACTTTGACAGGTTGCCCTCTTAATGGCGAATGGCAGTTGATAATTCAAGATTATTGGCAAGTAGATAATGGTTTTGTATTTTGGTGGGACATGGAATTAAGTGGTATGCAAACGAATGCGTTATCGTATATTGACAATGAAAATTCTGCAATCGTAAATCTGTATCCTAACCCTGCGGAGAGTTATTTAGAGGTAATTTCTTCAACAAATATCAGTAAGGTAGAGATATTTAATATAATAGGTCAAAAAGTCTTTGAAACCAATGCAAGTACTTCTACCATAAGTATTAACATAGAAAACTTAAAAGGTGGTAACTACATTATGAAGATATATGATGACGGGGGTGTAACGACAAAAAAGGTAGTTATTAAGTAAAAATAATGTAATGAATTATCAAAGAAAAGAGCATTCTCAAAAAGAATGCTCTTTTTGTATGGATTTAAGTTGTCCGTTTCAGGCGGTGATGGGCTTTCATGTTTCCAGTCAACGCGTCTGTAATCTACATAAAAATTTTGGTTCGTGGATTGACAAGACTGCGGTATTCGTGGGGTATAAGGTCAGCAGTTCCTGTATCAGCGACGACGGAATAAAACTACCACGCAGCGTGTTTTTGTACAGCAATTCTGTTATCAACTGCGCATCTTTTGCGTCGCTCTTGCGACTGGGCATCTGCTTTATATGCAACGGATTGACTAATTGCAAGTAGAAATCATTTTCCCTCAGGATGTCCCATATTGGTACCCAGTAGGTTGAGGTGCTTTCCATTGCTACCTATTTTACCATTTCCGACTTCAAATATGCACTCATAGAATGTATCAAAACCGTTATCGTAGAAAATTCTTTTACAACAGAATAACTTTTTCCTGTCGAAAATAGAACAAAATATACTATCTTTGTTCTCGTCCAAACCAAGATGTCTGCATATTATTTTTTTGAAATATTCTGCAAATATAAGAAAACTATATGGTTGGACGGATTGGTAAGGACACAACCTTGCTAATATTTTTATTTGTTTGTGTAATTGAAAATTTTATGCTAATTTTGCAACCTTAAAACGTTAATAAATTATCATTGATATGGCAAAGAAAATAATTATAATGCTATTGGTAATCGCCATTACGGTAGGTTGCAGCAAAAAAGCAATGAAGGAACTGAGCGGAAAACCATCTTCAGGCGGTAAAACGCTGGAAGTGATGCTCGTTGTACCGCAATCAATTTATAAAGGCGAACTTGCAGATACGCTTGGCGTGTATTTTGCCAATCAATGTGAAGGATTAAACCAACCCGAACCTTCTTTTGATTTGGTGAGAATTGAACCTGCGGGATTTTTTAAGTCGGAAATGTTCCAGAAACACCGCAATATAATCATTATAAGTATGAACGATACTAACCATAACAAGTTATACAAATACACTGACTACAAAGCCATTCCGCAAAATTACTTTGAGTTTTCGGTAACCAACAGAGATTCTTTGTATGCTCTCATTAGACGTTCCGCTCCTTTGATTAGAGAGAACTTTTATGCCAATGAATACAAACGTATTGGTAATGCCTTCAAGGATTTGGAAAATGTAAAGGCAACTAATGCCATAAAAAGCAGCTTTGGTTTTACGCTTGTTGTATCCGAAGACTTTTATATCGCAACGGAAAAGGATAATTTTATATGGATTCGCAAGGAAATGTCCGAATCTTCTATGGGTTTAATGATTTATAAAACGGATTTTAAGCCTTCTTTGCTGGATGAGTCACATATAATTGAAACAAGAAACAATCTAACTCATTATAACATAGCCGGTCCATCGCAAGGGAGTTATATGGGTGTTGAGACACGCTTTCCGTTGGTACGTACAAACGTTACGCTTGACAACAAAGTGGATGCCGTAGAAACAAGGGGATTATGGCGATTGCTGTATGAACCTGATGCAAAGATAACTGCGTTTATGGGTGGTGCGTTTGTGAATTATTGCTTTGAAAGCCCCGATGGCAAAAGTCTTATAATGATTGACGGATTTGTTTATTCTCCTAAAACATCTAAAAGAGACCTTCTGCTGCAACTTGAAGCCGTTGTTCGCAATATAAAATTTTAGCACAGCCAAAGGATGAAAACTGCTCTGCGAGTTTTTCGCTATCTGCTCAATTATAAGAAAGATGTTTTGTTAAATATCGGTTTTAATATTTTTTATGTCTTTTTTTCTCTTTTTTCTTTTGTTATGATAGTGCCGTTTCTTTCGGTTCTTTTCGGCTTACTTCCCTCTCCAGAAACCTGTCCTGCATTTTCTTTTGACAAAGATACACTTATTGACTATGTGTCTTATTATCTGAACTATTACAAGGAGTCTCATGGAATTTTTGCCTGCCTTTTTTACATCAGTAGTGGCTATTTAATTTTTGCCTTCTTTGCTTCCCTGTGCAGATACTTTGCTATGTATTTTTTATCTCCCATTAGGAATGGAGTCATTGGAGATTTGCGAGCAGACATATATCATAAAATTACCGTCTTACCTATATCTTTTTTTACCGCCCAGCGTAAGGGCGACCTGATTTCAAGAATGACGGCAGACCTTGCGGATATAGAGTGGTCGGTATTAAGTTGCCTACAAATGATGGTAAAAGACCCGTTTATGGTGATTGCGTTCCTCATAACCCTTCTTTTTATGAGTGTTAAGTTAGTGCTTTTCATATTGATAACTCTTCCTTTGGCTATGTTTTTCATAAATAAAATCGGAGCAAGCCTTAAAAGAAATTCCATGAAAGCCCAGACACAAACAGGCATACTCACTTCTAAAATTGAGGAAACGCTTGGTGCTTTGCGAGTTATAAAGGCTTATAACACAGAAAACATGATGTATGAAAATTATGCAAAGGATAACCATTTCTTTACCCGCATAAATACAAAGGTATATCGCAGACGCGAGTTGGCAACTCCCCTTACGGAAATTTTTTCCATTCTTACGCTGGTTGTCATAGTTCTTTTTGGTGGCACAATGGTTTTACATAATGAGATAAATGCGGCGGTTCTTATTGGTTTTACTGTACTATTCGCACGAATTGTAGCCCCTCTTCAATCCATTTCTTCGGCTTATTATTCATTTCAAAAGGCTGATGCGGCGGCAAAGAGAATTTATCAGGTATTTGATGCGGAAGAAATTATAATAGAGAAAGATAACGCCGTAATTATGCCACCTTTGAGAAAGGAAATAGTGTTTGAAAACGTAAGCTTTGCATATAAAAACGGGCAGACAGTACTTTCCAACATCAATATCACAATTCGCAAGGGCGAAACTGTGGCTTTTGTGGGACATTCGGGTGCAGGAAAAACAACATTACTTGACTTAATTTCCAGATTCGCAGATACTTCCGAAGGCAAAATAACTTTTGACGGAATGGATATTCGTAATTTCAACATTAACTCCCTGCGCTCCAACACGGGACTTGTTATGCAGGAGAGCATACTCTTTAATGATACTATTTTTAACAATATAGCATTCGGCAAACCAAATACAACATTAGATGAAGTGGTTTCTGCCGCCAAAATTGCTAACGCACATGAATTTATTATAAAACTTCCAAAGGGTTATTATTCGTTTGCTGGCGACAAGGCGCTACAACTATCCGGTGGTCAGCGACAGCGTTTATGTATTGCGAGGGCTGTTATCAATAATCCCTGCATTCTTTTATTAGATGAGGCGACTTCGGCATTAGATACTGAGAATGAATTTTTGGTTAGAGAAAGTCTTCGGTCGGCAATGCAGTCTCGCACTACGTTAATAGTTGCACATCGCTTATCATCTGTTATTTACGCTGACCGTATATTCGTTATAGAACACGGAAAAATCGTTTCCTACGGCACACACGAAGAATTGTTGACCACGAGTCCTCTTTACGCATCGTTGGTCGCGTCTCAAATATTACAATAGTTGATATTTTATTTATAAGTGGCAAATAGAAACACCCATTCATTTATAGTTGCTTTCATTTACTTTGCATTTTTGCCTATAAAATCCAAGATAAGCAACAGGGCATCTATATAACTTTATTCAAAAAAAATGACCCAAAAACCTCAATCGTGAGGCTGTTTTCGGCAAAATTGACAAAAATAAAAGAGAGATAAAAGGGTTATTAAAAAGAATTATTTGGTGAATTAGTTATGAATTTCAATCTTTTTTTTCTCATTTTGTTTGTATGTTAATTTTTTTTTGTACTTTTGCAGCCTGAAAACGTTGTAATCATAAATTGCTGCATGTTGAGCGGCAGACCTTGATTACAACGTTTTCACTTTTACATAGGAAGGCTGTTCATAAATTTCTTTTATTACTTCAAACCCAATTTCATAATTTTTCCCATTATAAGTATAAGAATAGATGTTATATTTAGTTACACCTCTTTTTTTCTTATTTTTTATGTTTTTAGAGTCTGTTAGATTATTTAAATCTTTTCTTTCTCCAACCGGTTCACTTTTTATCAAATTTAATTTACCTGCATTCTTTGCGAGGTCAATAAAAATCCTCTTTTCTTCTGCCGAATGAGTATGTGTTTTATAAAGAAAACTTGCATCTTTTAATCCCCTTGCCGATAAATTTAAGACACCTGTTTCCAAATTATCATATTTATATCTTTTTTGTTCATTGGTCGCTGCCCATTTTCTTATTTCTGCACTAACATTATCTAATGCAAGATTATTCACGACCTTTTTAACATCCGTATTTGCATTAAAGTACGGATGTTTATCAGGGAAGACTACCTGTTCTTTACCCGGATTGAAGCGGAAAATCTTTTGAGCGGGTTTTGCCGTTGCGAGTTCTCCTGCTTTCATAGCGTCTCTGCTGTCTGATGGTGGATATTTGCCTTGTCGTACTTCTACGGCAGTGCAGCGACAGCCCCAGTCGTTCGGCGGGTAGTATGCGTCCCAAAAGGGGTCATTTGCGGGTAGCGTGATACCGTTCAATGCTTGGTGTTCCGGGCGAACACTGCTATCACCCGCTGTGCGATATTGCAGCCAAACTTCCTCTTCTCCATCCTGTATTAAATCTGCCCACTTAGCCGCCATCTGTGCCGAAGCAACAGCAAAGTTATATTCTGTTTCAAGGTAAGTTTTATTGTATGTGAGGTTAAGTTTATCAACGTCCTGCTTAAATTGATTAAACGACTTAATGCCTCCGTTACTATCTTTCAAAAGGCTGCTTACTTCCTTCATTTCCGCTGCTGTTTTGCAAGCAGAAAACTTATACACATTTTGATTAAGGGCAGCGGTCAGTTCCGGTGGTATCTTTTGTTCAATTTTGCTCAAAGAATTGCCGAGAACGTTACAGGTCTCGTCAATCATTGCCCTTACGGGTTCGGCTTTGAGCATTTCAGGCGTAAATTTGCCTTCTTTATGAATGTATTTAATGGCATCGTTCCACAAGTTATCGTCAAATTTTGGCGATTCATTTGATTTCAGTTGCAGCGATGTACTGCTGTAAAGTGTTTTGAGAGCCTTATGCAGCCCTGCGAAGTAAGCAGGGCTTACCCGAAAAAATTAACTTCGTCCCTTCCTTCAATAGGTATGCCGTATTTTTCGGCAAAGTATTCGCCCGGTATTTGATAACGATTTGCCAAAAGAGTTTGTTCTACCTGTATCATTTGTTCGGGCGTGTAATCAACGGTATCGTCCCAGATAAACGTATGCCCTTCCACGGGGAAACCCTTCATTGCCATAAATGGAATGAGTTTGCCATTAACAATGTCCTTTATGAAATCCGCATCACGCTCTATCACGTTCTCAAAGATTTCCAAATGGACTTCCGATTGAGATAATGAGGACCCGCTGTCAATGGTCATTGTTTGGTTAAGGATACCTTTGGACATTTCGCTATTTGCTCGGTCAATACGCTTATCATAGACGTTAAAGGCGTCACCTCTGCTTGTTTCAATAAACTCTATCGTTGTCCCTTCCGGGAACACTCCATAAGATAACGCTCCCATAGAGGCGATAACATTCTCCGTTTTATCAATATCTTTCTCGTCTCTGGATGCTACCTTTGCTATACGTACGGGAGCACCAAAGATTTCGCCGAAGGCGGACCAGAACGACAGCATATTTTTCTTTGATAACGCTTCGGGCGTGCATTTAAGCAGCAACCCCAAATCATTTGTTTTGCCTATGCCAATGCACCATTGAGCGTAATCACCTTCAAGATATGATTTGCCTGCGTTAGGCTCGTCGCTGCTATCCTTTATAATTACTCCGTATTCACATTATTGACTGACAAAATGTCATACATAAGTCACATTTTGACAAAATATCAATTTATATATAATTACATATATCACAAAAGTTTTTGTATCAGTTTTGTTATCTGTAGGATTTGTATGTTCAAAAAAAATACAGCGTATAATTTTGAAGAGACTTCGTATGATTTTGTACTTTATATTGCAAAACTAACTGACATTTTGTCAGTTAGTTTTTGCTTTTCTAAAATTATTTTAATTCTGTATTAATTATTTTTTGGGCTTTTGCTACCGCAAGGTCTATATCGTCATTAAGAATTGTGTGGTCAAATTTTTCACTCATAGCCAGTTCCATCGCCGAACGCTCTATTCGTTTAGCGATACTTTCTGTACTTTCCGTAGCACGAAATTCCAAACGCCGCCGCAACTCTTCTATGGATGGAGGCATAACAAAGACCGATAAAGCACTGTCTTTGAACAAATTCTTAATGCTAATGCCTCCATTGACATCAACATCAAAGGCAATAATCTTTCCCATTGACCTTATGCGACTTACCTCCGATTTAAGTGTACCGTAAAACAGCCCGTTATAAACCTCTTCCCATTCAAGAAATTCGCCGTTGGCTATTTTTTTTCTAAACTCTGCCTCACTTAAAAAATAATAATCCTTTCCGTCAATCTCGTTATCACGCTTTGCACGTGAAGTTGCGGAGATAGAAAAATCAAACCTGTCTGGATTTAATTCAAAAAGGCGTTTAAGGATTGTTGTTTTGCCGGAACCCGAGGGTGCAGAAAAGATAATGATGTCTTTTTTTGTCATAATGAGTCGCTATAATGAGTTATGTTTAAAGCGTTTATCTATAATTGAAGTAAGGGTTGTAAATGCTAAAGAGGCTTCTTTCCATTGTTTTTCTTCCTTATATGCGTTGATAATTTTGGTTGCTTGCGACAGACTTTCGCTATTGTTGAGGGATTGAATGAAATCTGTGTATCCTTTCATATTTCCCAAAAATAACTCATTTATAAAGAGAAATTTTTCATTAACTCCAATGTTTGTTCTCAAATCTCCCATTATGGATTCGGTCATTCGGTCATTAAGAGTCTGTTGTTCGCCAAATTTATCCGCTATTGTAGTTTGTTTTTCGTTGAAAAGGTCTAACGGAGACTGAGAAAACTTCTCTTTAGCCGCATCATTCATAATGTTATCGTGCAGATATTTCAATACAGAGGGGGTATTTTCCACAATTTTTTCAGGTTGTGGCGGTTCAAAATCTGTTTCGGGTTGTTCGGTTTCAGGCTCAATATCTTCATTTATAGGAAGTTCATTTGTAATCTCTTCCTCTGAATAAAAGTCAAATATCTCTTCTGGTTTAATGTTGTTTTGAAGCGGTTCGGGCTTTTCAATCTCTTCTGTAATTTCAATTTTTACATCCGAAGCCTCATTTTTCGTTTGATGTAGAGGGAAATCAAGCAACAAATCATACATTGTACTCAAATGATTTTTCAAAACATCAATATCAATTTGAGAAATTTCTTCTTGATTGATTATTCTTTCTCCAAGAACATTTACCTTTGATAATAAGATACTTAAATTGTTTTTATCTGCATTCATTTCAATAAATATGACTTAAATTAAGGCTGTAAAAGTAATAATAATATGCCGAAAAAACGTAACAAAATAAAAAATTATTAACGTGGTTTTCAACAATTACTCATCAGAAATCTCGTTATCAATCTCCAACTCTTCCATATCCTGCTCCATCTCTTCCGCATTTAGAAGGCAGTGTTTATTGATATATTTCTTTGATCTGTAAAGACAACGGCGGTAAATAAGAATAGTTTGTTTCAACCCAAACTCCAAAGCATCGCAAATCAATGCGTGACCTATGGATACCTCTAAAAGATTTGGTATTTTCTTATTGAAGAAATTAAGATTGTAATAGTTCAAATCGTGTCCCGCATTCAAGCCCAATTCATTATCCAATGCGGCTTTTGCAGCAACGATGTATGGGGCAATTGCTTCATTCTTATCTTCCGTATAGAGTTTAGAATAACTTTCAGTGTAAAGTTCTACTCGGTCAGCTCCGCACTTCTTTGCACCTTCAATCATTTGCGGATTAGGGTCAACAAAGATAGATACTCTCGCCGTATTCTTCAGACGAGAGACTATATCTCGCAGCATGGATTCATTTTCTATTGTGTCCCATCCTGCATTTGACGTTAAGGCTTCGGGCTTATCGGGGACTAAGGTTATTTGTGCAGGCTTCACTTCTTCCACCAAAGTCATAAACTCTTCCGATGGATACCCCTCCACATTCAACTCTTTCCTCAATACCTCTTTTAAGTCCCGCACATCCTGATAACGCACATGTCGCTCGTCAGGTCTTGGATGTACGGTGATTCCATTAGCACCTGCATTCTCTATATACTGTGCCATCTTAATTAAGTCCGGCACATTTCCGCCACGTGCATTGCGTAAAGTGGCTATCTTATTGATATTAACGCTCAACTGTATCATAACAAATATCCTATATCTCTTTTCCAAATGACTTTTTTACTAACTCTCTATTGCGGGGACGATACGTACCTTCGTTCATTTCCCTGAGGGCAACCTTACAAAACAAACCAAACATTTTCGCCTCCTGAGTCTCGCTTTCATAAAACGTATTCCACGCATATTCATAAAGAGATTGCAGTTTATCGGCGGTCATATTCTTCGGTTCAAAGACAACTTGTCCCGCATTGTAATGATCCCAATCAAAATCAAAGATGCGTCCTTGCCTCAAATAGTCGTCGTAACCCTTTGTATGAGGGAAGGGAGTCATTACAGTGAATTCAGCCAAATCAAGATTTATCTCCAAGAGAAAGTCTATAAGTCGTTTGATATCGTCCTCAGTTTGATTGTCCAAACCAAGCAAAATGGTTCCTTCAACGCCTATTCCGTGGTCATGATAACGCTTAACCCGCTCACGAATATAGTCCGAAGTGTCATAGACAGCCTGATAAACGTACCACGCACCTGCCTGATATGCAAGGTCTAATACCTCATCATCGTCCTCTATTGTGTGCGAAATCCACTTCTTTTTCATAGGAATCATGGCTCGGAATAACTCTTTCTCCCAGTCTTTATCTTGAGCTAAGGAGTTATCTACAATGAAAAGGCGGTTGTTATCAATGGTTTCAAGGTCTTCAATTACCTTTTTCACGGGACGCGGACGGAAGATTCGCCCGCCCAGATAAGCCACTGCACACGGATAACAACTGAATTTACAACCTCTGGAAGCGTGAAATAAATCCACCATTTGCACACCTTTATGATTGTATAACTCTCTTTTGTAGAGGTCTCTTCGGCAAGGTCCCACGAGGTTTATGTCGGGTTGTTCCCGCATATAGTTATAAACCTTCCGGAGTTTGTTTGCTTTGAAGTCGGCGATAAGGGATTCCATACGTCCCTCTGCCTCTCCGAGAAAGACAGAATCGGCATAAGTCATTGTCTCTTCGGCGTGAAGCATGGTGGAGATGCCGCCGAATATCACTTTCAAACCTCGTTCTTCACGGAATTTTCGGGCTATTTCCCAGCCGCGTTTGACCTGAGTGGAGAGCATCATTGAAATAAAAACCAAGTCACATTGAGCCGAATAGTCAATTTCTTCCACGTTTTCGTCAATGAAATTTACCTCAACCTCCTCAGGTAAAGCAGCCGCAAAGGCTACCGGACCGTGAGGAGGGAGGTTGAAAGTTGTTTGACCGGGCAGTTTATTCCAGCGAGGGTAAATTAGTAAAGCCTTCATTTTCAACGTGAAAATTAAGGCTGTAACCCTGTAATATCGGTATCTTCGTGCGTCAAACCTACCTTTTCTTCCAAGAAGGTTTTGAATTTGCTTGACGGATAAAAGATACTACTGATTTTGGTATCTGCCTGCCAGTTGTTCTTACATTGCTGTAATGAGTTGTAGTTCTTGGCTTTAATCGCCGGCGAAAACGTTCCAAGGTCGCCGAGTTTTACCGGATGTCCCAGTGCGAAATAATGTTCCACTACCTTCAAAAAGGCAGAAATCGCGTTATAAACGTCCCCTTCGGTCATTCCCTCATTGGCAACTATGTTGTCAATAATGGCGTTCAGTTGAATGGTTTCCCGTCTATGTATCTGCGGTCTAAACTTCATTCCGGGGTTTTCTCCTACGGTTTGATTTCTCTGAACGAAATCAACTGTGATAAAGAATTCTTTTGCTGTTGGCATAATTCAATCTTTTTTTATTTATACTAAGTGTTAAAATCGGCTGCAAAAGTACGTATTTTTTTCCAATAAACAAGCGTTTTTTTCATCATATTTGTAAGTAACTGATAATGAGTAATAAGCAAACTCCGTTCACGAAACGCCGTTTCTCGGTTCATGAAACGGCGTTTCGTGACTCATGAAATGGCGTTTCATGACTCGAGAAATGGCGTTTCATGAGTCACGAAACGCCGTTTCATGAACGGAGTTTGCTTATTACTCATTATCAGTTACTTACAAACACTACCGGAAATAGCCCAAAATGTGTAAATAATTATGAAAAAATATCATCTTTATATACAAATTATTCAAGGTTCGGTCGGCGGATATACCTTATATATATAAGGTGTAAAAAATGCGTCTTTGACCCTGTTTCAACCCATATTAAAAGTTTTTTGTACCTTTGCAATCTCAAAACAAATCAAAAAGATGACACAAAATTGTAAGCCGAATTGTTGTAACAGCAATTCCGAAAAAATATATGTGAAGGGGACTTTGCACGATATAGAGGTGGGAATGAAGGAGATAACCCTCGCCGATAAAAGCCTTCCCAAAGTACGAATCTACGATACGGGAGGCGAATGGTCTGCTAACACCAAACCCGATGTAAATAAAGGAGTTAAACGTTTGAGAGAACCCTGGATTAAGAAACGTGCCAATGAGGGACAAACTTTAACTCAAATGGCTCTCGCAAAACAGGGAATCATCACGCCCGAAATGGAGTATGTCGCTATAAGAGAGAGCCTTGGACATATGAAGAATGGCTCCTATCTCATCACCCCTGAACTCGTTCGCAGCGAGGTTGCCGCAGGAAGAGCCGTGATACCTGCCAATATCAATCATCCCGAAGCAGAGCCTATGATAATAGGAAACAGGTTCTTAACAAAGATAAATACCAATATCGGCAACTCCGCTCTCGGAAGCGACATTGACCGAGAGGTAGAAAAAGCAATATACAGTTGCCTTTTGGGCGGCGACACTCTTATGGATCTCTCCACCGGAAACAACATTCACCAAACACGAGACCGCATAATCCGTAACTGCCCCGTGCCGATAGGAACCGTCCCTATCTATCAATCCTTAGAGAAAGTCAACGGAATAGCAGAGGAATTAACGTGGAACATCTACCGCCAAACGCTCATAGAGCAGTGCGAACAGGGCGTAGATTACTTCACAATTCACGCAGGGCTGCTGAAGAATTACGTATCCTTGACCTCCAAAAGGCTCACAGGCATAGTCTCAAGAGGCGGTTCAATAATGGCAAAATGGATGATTGCCAATGGAGAAGAGAACTTTCTTTATACTCATTTTGAGGATATTTGTGAGATACTTGCGAAATATGACACGGCAGTTTCGCTGGGTGACGGGTTGCGTCCCGGCTCTATTCACGACGCAAATGACCAAGCCCAGTTCGCAGAACTTGCAACCTTGGGCGAACTTACAAAGATAGCCCGACAACATAACGTCCAAGTACTGATTGAAGGTCCGGGACATATACCCATGAATAAGATAAAGGAAAACGTAGAACGCCAGCAAGAGTTATGTCATTCAGCCCCTTTCTACACACTGGGACCGCTAACCACCGACATCGCTCCGGGCTATGACCACATCACTTCCGCCATAGGAGCGGCTCTGATTGGCTGGTACGGTACGGCGATGCTTTGTTATGTAACTCCCAAAGAACACCTTGCCCTTCCCGATAAAGAGGATGTACGCAACGGAATTATTGCATACAAAATCGCTGCTCACGCCGCTGACCTCGCCAAAGGACACCCTTCGGCACAGGAGAGAGACGATTCCATGTCTCGCGCTCGCTTTGATTTCCGATGGAATGATCAGTTTAATCTGGCGTTGGATCCCGAAAGGGCGAGAGAGTATTTCGGCAAATCCTCTCACGGAAATGATTTTTGTACGATGTGCGGACCTAATTTCTGTGCAATGCGTATCTCACATCAGATTGCCGATGAGCAGAAAAAACATTCGCAAAACCAATGATAACATTCTATGAATCAATAAAACACCGGGACTGGGAGCAAGTAACTCAATCCATAAATACCAAAACCGAAAAGGACGTTAAAGCCGCTCTCGCCAAGCCAAACCCATCTTTAGAAGACTTCAAAGCCCTGATTTCCCCTGCCGCAGAGCCGTTTTTGGAAACGATGGCAAGGCTTTCCAGAGCCGCTACACAGAAGAGATTCGGTAAGGTTATGCAGTTTTATATCCCGCTGTATCTGTCAAACGAGTGCAGCAATCATTGCATTTATTGCGGCTTCAATCACAACAATCCCATTGAGAGAAAGACCCTTACGGACGATGAGATAAGGGCAGAGATAGGAGTCATTAAGGCTATGGGCTATGACAATGTGCTGCTTTTAACGGGCGAATATCCCCGTAAGGCAGGTGTGGATTACATTGAAAACGCAATACGTTTGTGCCGTCCGCACTTTTCAACCATTAGTTTGGAGGTCTTTCCAATGTCTGTTGAGGATTACAAAAGGCTGATACGTGCGGGAGCAAACTCTGTTTATGTTTATCAGGAAACTTATAACGAGAGGATGTATGGCTATTTCCATCCCAAAGGTATGAAGAGTCATTACGAGTATCGTCTCTCAACTCCCGAAAGGTTAGCACAAGCGGGCATTCATCGTATTGGCTTCGGTGCGTTGATAGGGCTTCAAAATTGGCGTACGGAGATGTATTTCCTTGCCGCACATCTTCAATTCATGACGCATAATTACTGGAAAACCAAGTACTCTGTCTCCTTTCCACGCATACGACCTGCGGAAGGAGAGTTCAAGGCTGCCTTTAATATGACCGAAAAACAGTTTGCTCAAACCATCTGGACCTTCCGTATATTTGACAATGATGTTGAAATTGCTATGAGTACAAGGGAGAGTCCCCAAACGCGAGATGCCTTTGTTACTTTGGGTATTACCTCTCTCAGTGCAGGTTCTAAAACCGATCCCGGCGGCTATTGCAACCCTGAAACGGAATTAGAACAGTTTCATATCAACGATAATCGCTCCGTAACCGAAATGGAATCAATGGTTCGTTCGCAGGGTTATGACGTAATTTTCAAAGACTGGGACAGGATTTTGAATTAACATATCATAATCTTATCCCCACGTTCCACTCTATAAAGTGAGCAATACTGAAATTATAAGCCCGCAGTTTCAAGCCACAAAAGAAATGATTTGTAGCCTGCCATCGCACTCCTATACGCTGATAAAAAACAGGCACATCTGTAATCAGGTTTTCCGTTTCGGACTTATATTGATATAGATATAGGCAAGGCTCCACCGTAAGTGTGAAATGATGTATCCTGTATTCGTAAGCCAGAAAGAGAGCAGCATTGAAACGTTGTTGGTTTTTAATTTCATCTCGCAGAACAATTTCTCCGTTTGTTATTTCCGTACTTTTGCCTGCCATATCAAAGTATGCAAAATCCAAACCCAAACCTAAACCATGTTTAATGTTGAAATTATAAATCACGGAAGGAGATATACCACAAACAAAGAATGATTTACGAAATATGGAATCTGCCAATCCGTAATTGTATGCCCTGTAATAATGTCCATAAGAGCCGCCGAATGTAGTTAAAACAAAATTAAATTTATTCACATTTGGCATCTGTTCTTTTGAAACATTGTTTTGAGACAGGGAATTATCATTTTTTTTCTGCGGGAAAGCATTATATTTTAAGGCAAAACGAGGAGCAATCATATTTATTCCCTTATTGGGTTTGCGTAATCCTCCATTAGAAAAATGAGTCATTGAAACGCCCACTCCTGCCTTAAATTGACCGGTGATATTGCAATACAAATGAAAACCATAATCAAAATAACAGGTTATTGGAGAACCTATTGCGGTATTTAGAACGTTATTTTCACTGAAATAATCCCAGTTTCCGGCAAGTCCTAATGCAAATTCCCCTCGCAAATCCAACCGTTTGTTATGCCAGTAAGAAAAAGACAGAAAAGTATAAGCAGCAATTGGTGTCCGTAATAAGCCATTATCCCTGAAATCAATCAAATAAAGACCAAACCCAAAAGAAGGATAATCATACCAAGAATGCCATTGACGACAGCCGTTAGTTTGTATTTCACAGCGTAAAGATATATCACCAAAGCGTTTCACTGATTGGTTCAAACGATTCTCCCCATTGAGAAATGAATTTGTAGATATTACCGAACCATAATGAGAAAAGGCTGAAATATACACATCGTTCCGTTGCTGACTGTGAAGACTCATAATAGCAAAGGAAAGTAAAAACAGAGTAAAAATTTGTTTCATTTAGTCAAAAGGTTATTATCCAATAATGGATTCTAAAATTTGTATTGCGTTTGTGGCTGCTCCCTTTCGCAGATTATCACTTACAACCCACATATTTAAGGAGTAAGGTTGTGAAAAATCTCTCCGCAATCTCCCTACAAACACTTGGTCTCTCCCTTCTGCATAAAGCGGCATTGGATAAAGATTTTGCTCAGGTTCATCTATAATTACCACACCCGGAGTATCTCTCAATAAATCTTTTACCTCATTCAGGTCAAATTCTCTTTCAAATTCCACATTCACACTTTCACTGTGTCCCCCCAAAACAGGCACTCGCACCACCGTAGCCGTAATACACATATGCGGAGCATCCAATATCTTACGTGTTTCATTCACTAATTTTTCTTCTTCTGTGGTATAACCATTAGGAAGAAAATCTCCCCCGTGTGGAATAAGGTTTTCGTGTATTGGATAATGATAAGCCTTCTCAGTAACCATGCCTTGCTGTTCATTTTTTAACTGATTTACAGCCTTCAAACCTGTTCCACTGACACTTTGATAAGTAGAAACCACTACACGCCTTATTCCATACGCCTTATACAAAGGATAAAGAGCCATAACCATTTGAATTGTAGAACAGTTTGGATTTGCTATTATTCTGTGATGAGGTTTTATGGCATCTACATTTATCTCAGGTACAACCAAAGGCACATTGGCATCCATTCTCCAAGCGGAAGAATTATCTATAACAATCGTTCCAAGCTCCGCAAACAGCGGTGCATACTGCTTTGATGCTGTTCCACCGGCAGAAAAGACTGCAAAATCGCAACCTTCCGCAATTACATCTTCAACGCTTTGCACCATCAATTCTCGCTTTGCAAATTTAATCATCTTTCCAACACTCTTTGGTGAGGCGGCAACAAAGATTTCCTGTCCTGTAAAACCTCGTTCTTCCAACACTTTAAGCATTAAGCGACCTACTAAGCCAGTTGCTCCGATTACTGCTATCTTCATACGCTTTGTTTGTTTCTTTTAATAGGTTATGAGACTGCAAAGATATATTTTTTTTACGAATTAGAATTTAATAATCAAAACAAGCCCGACAGATTAAATTTCTATCGGGCTTAAATTTTAATTATGTAAAACTATTTTTTCTGTGCATTAAAGATAGGCATTGCCCATTGATTTATCTCTGCATATTGTTTTACTAATTCTCCATCTTTGAAACGGAAAAGAAGTTGCAATGGTGCAAAATCAACAGAATTGTCATAAAGCATAGATTTGTTTTAACTGCTCTACCTTCTTTTGTATATCAGCATATATTGCTTTAATATTTTTATCATTATCTTCTTTTGCCTGCTCACATACTTCCTGCATAATAACCTCTAATTGTTCGTCTGTTGGTTCCGTATCCCAAACAAAACGATAATTCATATTAGTAAAATCACTCATAAATCATTTGGTATTGAATTTTGCTTGCAAAAGTACAAAAAATCTTTTAATACAAACAAAAAGCCCGACAGATTAAATTTCTATCGGGCTTTCATCATGCTGTAAGAATTGGATATGTTACCAACATTTTGTACAGTTCCAGCCCGTTTGCCTACAATAAGACAAAGAACTGTAGCATGAGCCATGTCCATCAGTCCATGGGACATCTTCTTTGCAACATGTGTCATTACCACAATCCAATTGTCCTATATCAGAACAATTGATGTCATCACAGGCTGTTAAGCAAACTCCTGTTACCATCAAGATGGCAACAAATCCAAATAAAAAGTGTTTTCTTTTCATAATGAATAAAAAATTAATTGTTAGTAAAATAAAACTTATTTAAATTATAAATAGAAGGAATAGTTCCTCTTATTACATATTTGATTGTATCGTTTTTGATATACAGAATAGAGGGTACAACATCTATCAGTTTGATGAGTGTGTCATAACTCACATCCTTTATTTCAAAATTAGGATTAAAAAAATTTGTAAATTCATTGTTTGTATCCGTACCTGCTGCAAATGCCATCACTTTGTCTATGTTTGGAGAACCCTCATAATGTTTCAGATTTTCCATATAGTTTAAGCAACTGCCGCAAGTGTAGGAAAAGATACAAACTGCATAAGTACTGTCTGCAGAAAAAGAAGCCAATGTTGGCAAAAGCGTTTTGCTTACAGGCATATCTATCAACGGATGTTTTTGTGGCTTGGATGTTTTTTTCACTCCGAATTTATGAGAATACTGCCCGATAAAGAACGCTCCGACAATCAACACTATGCCTGCCGCAATGCAAATAATATGCTTTTTGCTTTTCATACCTCAATACTAAAATTGAAGAGTTAAACCAATGCCACCTCTTGTTAAGCCAAAGTTTAATGTTGGCTGATAAGATTGTTGCTTTCCACCGAGATATTGATTGATATAAGCCTCTTTTGCACGGCTTTTCTTTGCTCCACCGACTGCACTTAAAGGAATACTTGCTATTATCAAACCCGAACCTGTACCTAAAAAGCATAATCCTGTCACATACAAACCGTATCCATCTCCTGTATAATAATAACCATAAGAAGAATAGTAATCATCTATTCCAAGAGCCGCTCCGGTGATAGTAAATATTAACCCGACTCCGGCAAAACCAATTCCAACTCCCAACAAAGCCTTTCCTGCTCTTCTATTTCGCATTCCGGAAGAAAACAAATCATAGATTTCTCCATGCTCGTTTTTTTCAAGAAAATCGCTAACGTCGTCATCATCCATTGCATTAAACTTGGCGGCAGTCATGAACGGATTATCCCATTCACTGCCAAGAGTCTTCGGTTGATTGTTTGCCGCAGCATTTTGAATAGTTATTACCTCCTTTTCGCCGTTTTCATACCTAATCATAAAAACGTCCTTTTTGTTAATGGTGTAATCGGGACCATTTATATTTGAGAATTTTTTGTACTCAATTTGTGTGTCCGTGATTTTTGTCACCTTTACCTGAATTTCATCACCGTTTGTTTTGGTAATGATGTCCTGAGCGTTTATTACGCTTGCATTCAAACCCGCGAGGGAGAATGCCATTCCTAATAATAAATGTTTTACTTTCATTTTGATTTGAATTTATTTGTAATTAAATTAAAATTTTATTCCTATTGCTAAATTAAACGAAGAGTTTTTCTCTGTTAAATAATCTGTATATTTTTTAGTGATTATGTTCTGCATACCAAGAGCATATTTTGCCTGAAAAAACAGACCGAACGGCAATTGATATTCCAGCATAAAATTAAAGCCCCAGTCAAAAGGGTCATATAATTTATATCTCCCGTAAACAAATCCGATTCTTCCAAATCTTCTTCAATATGATTAACCAAATTATGAATATCCGTTCCATTTACAGTATAATCAGAATATCTTTTTCCCCAAATAGCATAAGCAACATATGCACCTCCACCAATATTAAAACTTGAATTTCCAACAGGAACTCTGAAAAGAATATTCAATGGTACTTCCAAATAAGTGAAATTATAACCCGAAGTTTCATAAGCAATCCATTCCTCAGAAGAAATTATTTGACTTGGGTTATCTTCATAATAAGTATAATATGTAAGGGTCGTGTAACCTTCATCCTTATAACCTTTCATTGAAATAAGAAATTCTGGACGAATGGCAAGCCAGTCTGTAATCCTGAATTCCATAAAAAAACCACCGCCAAAACCAAACTTACTGCTTTTGTCCCAGGCATATTCTCCCTCATAGAGAGAAGCATCGGAACTTATATTTGACAGGTTAAGTCCCGTTTTGAACCCGAATAGAACTTTTTTTTCTCTCATTGGTGTTCTCGGTGTTGGAGACGACATTGCAGAAGAAATGACTGATGAAGCAACTGTATTTGTCTTTTGACTGGCTTGTTCTTCCATTTGTCGCTTTTCTATCAAACCGCTTATTACCTCTGTTTCGCCGTTTTCATACTTGATTCTGAAAATCTCCTTTTTGTTGATGGTATAAACAGGTCCATCCGGATTTGAGAACTTTTTGTACTCAATTTGTGTGTCCGTGATTTTTGTCACCTTTACCTGAATTTCATCACCGTTTGTTTTGGTAATGATGTCTTGAGCGTTCATTACTCCCGCATTCAAACCCGCGAGGGAGAATGCCATTCCTAAAAATAAGTGTTTTACTTTCATTTTGATTTGTTTTTTGTTTATTATTTATTTTAATTTACTATTTCGTATATTTTTACTATGGATTACAACATTTTTTTGCGTTTCGGTAACATTACCGACGGTTCCGGTAACATTACAAAAATGACCTGTACCTGTTTGCATTTCAAAAAAAGTGTTATTTAACATATTCTATTTTATTCTTATTAAATCAAATGTTCTGCTGTGCCAACGTTTTATGGTCAAAACATCACCATTGAGAATAAAATCACATTCGTTATCTCTTACTCCCCAGCCTGCATCATCTTTTCTTATGGTAATTTCTCCGGTACCATCTCTGTTTATGGAATATGTACAGGCATACGGCAAATTAGTTGCATCTTTTTCTATCGGTTCAAAGACCGCAAAATTATCCGTGTAAAAAGTAAGAAGCCTAATTACTCCCTTAACAGTTTCTACAGATTTCCATTTAGTACCCAACAACGGATTATATTCTTTTTGGACGATATTGGTATAAGATTTCTTTTTGAAAACAGGATTGAACCCATTCCATCTTTTCAATTCCAACTCATTACCATTGATAATAAAATCACAATCATTAACAATAACAGTATTTAACCAATTTTCTTTTTGTATCACATGCATCACACCACCCGTGCCATTACTGTTTAATGTATAAGTACATACATTACACAATGTACCATAAAGAACGGCATATTCATCGGATTCAAAGGTAAGGGTAGTTTTAACTCCGCCTACTCTGTCTTCCCATACGGTACCAACCAAGGGATTTTCATTTATTTTGTTGATATTTTGAACATCATTACGCTTAAATACTTCCTTTTGTCCATTAGCAAACGTAATCATAAATACATTCTCGGTACTTATACTTCTTATTGGTCCATCTTGAAAGTCAAAATCTTTGTACTCAATTTGCGTATCCGTGATTTTCATCACTTTTACCTTAATGTCATCACCGTTTGTTTTGGTAATGATGTCCTGAGCGTTCATTACGCCTGCATTCAAACCCGCAAGGGAGAATGCCATTCCTAATAATAAATGTTTTACTTTCATTTTATTCTATTTTATTTGATTAAAAACATTAGTTAATAATTCTTTTTGATTGCTTTTATATGCTGTAATTCTTAAGCCGCAAAGTTTTGGGCTACTTTTACATGCTGTAATTCTTGTCCCGCAAAGTTTTGGGCTACTTTTACATGCTGAAATTCTCTCCCCGCAAAGTTCGGGATAACTTTTACATACTGTAATTCTTGTCCCGCAAAACTTGGGGCTACTTTTACAATGTGTAAAATTGGCGATGGAAAATTCTTGAAAAAATTTTTTAGTATATAGGGAGAGATGTAGAGTAGAGTAGAGTAGAGTAGAGTAGAGTAATTTTCACAGATACTAAAAAGCGGGATTGATTCTTTCAACCCTTTCCTACCTTTATGGCTACTGCTTATATGAAAATTTTTATACATTAAAATTACATTTTTAATTGGCTGCAAAGGTACAAAAAGTTTTTTAATTGACAATTTTTTTTTGTTTTTTTGGAAAAAAAAGTTTGTTTGCGGCAGCCCATAACGCCCGTGCGGCTCGCACCGGTTCGCATAAAATAAAAAAAGGGCGGTCTGTTATGACCACCCTCCATAAAAAATCTAAATTATGGTTTAGAAAAACATCATTTTCTTATTCCAAGTTTTCAGTTTGTTCTGCAGTTTCTTCCTTTACAGACTCTTCTGCTTTTGTTTCAACAGGTTCCTCTTTTGCTTCAACTGATTCTGCTTTCGCTTCAACAGGTTCCTCTTTTACTTCAACAGTTTCTGCTTTTGGAGTGTCAGCCTTTTTGGTTCTTTTTGCAGGCTTCTTTTCAGGAACAGCACTTTCGGACTTTTCCATCTCCTCTTTTAATGAAGCAAGGGCATCAATATCTCCGAGAGTAGTTCTGTCAACCGCTTCATTGATTTTCTTAACCGCAGCAGCACCCGTTACAGGTTTTTCTTCTGTAGGTTCTTCCTGTTTCCATGTTTTGGTATGAGAAAGAATAATTTTTTTGTTATCCTTTGAAAATTCCCTTACAACAAAATCCAACTGGTCATCAAGTTTGGCTTTACTTCTGTCTTCCTTTTGAAGTTGTGCCCTCGGACAAATTCCTTCAACTCCGTAAGGCAATGCAATAATAGCACCTCCCTTATCCTGAATGCTGACTATCGTTCCCTTATGTTTGGAACCAACGGTGAATATGCTTTCAAATACATCCCAAGGATTGTCTTCAAGTTGCTTGTGTCCAAGACTTAATTTGTGTGTTTCGGCATTTACTTCCAAAACTACCACTTTCAGTTTCTCACCAACCTTTGTAAATTCGGCAGGATGTTTAATCTTCTTTGACCAAGATAAATCAGAGATATGTATCAATCCATCAATGCCTTCTTCAAGTTCGACAAAAATTCCAAAGTTGGTAAAATTGCGAACAACTGCCTCATGTTTGCTCCCCACAGGATATTTCTCTGCAATGTTAATCCAAGGGTCAGGCATAAGTTGTTTAATACCCAAACTCATCTTGCGTTCCTCACGGTCAAGAGTAAGAATTACGGCTTCAATTTCATCTCCTACCTTTAAGAAATCGTGAGCGGTGCGAAGATGCTGAGACCATGACATTTCGGTTACGTGTATCAACCCTTCAACTCCCGGAAGAATTTCTATAAATGCACCGTAATCAGCAACAACTACAACCTTTCCCTTAACCTTATCACCCGGTTGAAGATTTGCATTAAGGGCTTCCCAAGGATGAGGCGTAAGTTGTTTTAAGCCGAGAGCAATACGTTTTTTGCTTTCGTCAAAGTCAAGAATAACTACCTTTACCTTCTCGTCTAACTGAACTACTTCGTCAGGGTGATTTACTCTTCCCCACGAAACATCGGTAATATGTATCAATCCGTCAACGCCACCCAAATCAACAAATACTCCATAAGAAGTAATGTTCTTCACAACGCCTTCAAGCACCTGTCCTTTTTCAAGACCTGCCATAATTTCAGCCTTTTGTGCTTCAATTTCGTCTTCAATGAGTGCTTTGTGAGAAACAACTATGTTTTTGTATTCGTGATTTACCTTTACAATCTTAAATTCCATAATTTTGTCAACGTAAATGTCATAATCACGGATAGGTTTCACGTCAATTTGACTTCCCGGTAGGAACGCCTCTATGCCATATACATCAACGATAAGTCCTCCCTTTGTACGGCTTTTAACCAAGCCGTTAATGATTTCTCCACTCTCGTAACTGGCAACGGCTTTCTCCCATGATTTAAGAAATCTTGCTGTTTTGTGAGAAAGAATCAGTTGTCCGTTAGAGTCTTCCTGATTTTCTACAAACACCTCTACCTTGTCTCCAACCTTCAAATCAGGATTGTAACGGAACTCTGCAACGGGTATAATGCCGTCAGACTTGAATCCGATATTGACAACAACTTCTCGATTGTTTTTTGCAACGACTGTTCCTTCAATTATTTCACTGCTGTTTAGCACATTAAAGGATTTGTCGTAGGCTTCAGACATTTTTTGTTTTTCTTCCTGCGAATAATTCACAGCATCAATTCCCAAAGATGACCAATCAAAATCTTCCAATGGGCGAATGTCTTTTAAATCTTTCATTATAATATAATAATACTTTGTGATTGCTTGCCCAATCGGGTTTAACATCAATTATTTACGAGGCTTTATTTCATGTCCGGCAAGTGACAAAAAGCCATTTTTAGAGTTTGCAAAGATACAACTTTTTTTCAAAACAGCAAAATACTGAAAGACAAGTTAAAATTTAAACATTATCTTCACAAAATCAAAAACCTAAACCGCAGAAAACCATTCCGTATTCCTGAAATCAAATTACAGAAAATTAGAATCAAATTCCAGCGTGCTAGAATCAAATTACAGAATTCTATAATCAAGTTCTAGCATTCTGTAATTTGATTTCAGAAAAGCAAAACACCATATAATAACAACAAAGCAGCCCGACAACATTATATTATCGGGCTGCTTTGGTCATATAAGAGCATCTTATTTTATTACAAACTTTTTCTTTACTTCGCCTTGCGTGGTTAGAAGTTTCAATGTGTAATTGCCTGATGGTAAATTAGCAATATCTATCTTTGCTTCGTGTCTGTTCAACTCCATCTCCTTGACCTTTACTCCCAGATTATTGTATATTTCAAGCGTTATTACCTTAAAATCACTTTGAATAAACAACTCATTCTTCGCAGGGTTTGGATAAATTTTGCAACGATTGTCCAAGTCTATCTGCCTTAATGCTCCGTCGCAGGTATCACAACAAGGCGGACAAGTATCACAACCACAATTTTCACAACGACAACTGTCCTCTGGTGGAGGAGTAATTATAATCGTGTCTGACAAAACCATAAGAATTGGCAAAATATCTATACGAAAAGATTTATAAAGTTCATAAATGCTGTCATCTGCAAAACGTACCCATTGCCCATCCTTCATAAAATATGGACTATCATCAAAATAGCAACGTATCATACCACTGGGTAACGTGTCAAAATAACCATAATGCTCCCAATACCATTGTTTAATACAAGTATCTGTAAAACCTCCACCAGAAATTTGATAATTAATTGACCTTGTTCCGCCAATTATTTGATAATTGCCAACATCGGCTGCTAAATAAAAGTCCTGCACAGGAATAGCAGTACCAAAGAAATACATATTATAACCAAGTGGGTCTATTGTTGCCTGCTGTTGATACATATCATGTCCATATAAGTTAGTTCTACCCAATGAATCTAAATTTGAATCTAAAATATAACCCTTATAACCTGCATTGATGCTAAAACCCTCTCCAATATGATAAATTGCCATTCCACAGACATAAACAGTAGAATCAAAATGCCAATGTTGAGCATACCTTGTTATCCCATAATTGTTATATCCAAAAGGATAACCTTGTATGGGTGATGTCCAAGGTTTGGTCGGATCATATCCTATATTGTATGGATAACAATACATATATCTTATATTAACGGCTTGAAAATTCATGAGATAACCAATTAGACAACTATCTTGTGGATGATGTACATAAAATGTATCAAAAGTTGGATACTGTGCTTTGCCAACGAAAGCCGCAAATAATAAAACTAATGTTAAAAATACTTTTTTCATTTCTTCTATCCTTTCTTATTTTTCATTACAAATTTCTTCTATTTCTATTTTATCAATATAAATTGGTTTCTCTTTCTGAATTATTGGCTTATAATTGTATTGTGGATTCGGACTTCCTGATACAACAAAACCAAAAACATTAACTTCAAATACAGCGTAATAACATTGTTCCAAATCATCAAAATTATCAAAACTCT
>JAISTG010000112.1 GCA_031272705.1 Bacteroidales bacterium
CTTACTTTTGGGTTCTCAAAATATCTGCACACGTATCAAGCAAACAATATTAAGAAATACGATGAGGAAACGATAGATAAATATATCTTAAACCCGCGAATACAACTTGAAAAGATAACTACATGGAGACCAACTTTGCAAATGGAATTTTCAAAGCAGGGAAAACAATTCGTAAAAGACCCTCAGGAGATAGCAAAATGGATTTCCCAAAACGTAAAACTTAACACCACCGAAAACTATTACGGTCAGGTGATTTCACCAGAGGGTATCCTCAAAACAAAAGAAGCAGACAGAGTTTCAAGAGAGGTCTTTTTCGTTGCAATATGCCGTTCGCTTGGCATAGCAGCCCGTTACGAATGGGCGACAGGGCGTTCGCAATATATGTTGCCAAACAAGGGCTGGCAGTATGCAACATTTGGCGATGAGAAAGCAAAAGTTACAGAACCGATGACAAATGTTATTGTTACGTCGTCAAGTTCCAATGACACGAAACCTGAGTATTTTTATCATTTTGCCCTTTCTAAATTAACAAATGGTCGTTTTCAAACCTTGGATTATGAATATGATATGCCGTTTTCTCAATTTCCCGACACATTGTCTCTTTCCAACGGATACTATCGATTGCTTACCGGACGCAGAGCCGATGATGGCAGTGTATTTGTAAGGGAGGAGTATTTTTATCTTACAGGCAGCGACACAACTGTTTGTATTACGTTGCCGAAAGTGAATACCGAACCTAAGGTAATTGCTCATTCCAATTTGCAAAGTATGCCTTTCCTGTTGCAGGGAGACGTTATATCGCCGTTGCAGGCAGTTTGTACGGATAAAAATGTTCTTTTGATGTTTGTAAATCCTGCAAACGAACCTACAAGACACCTCATTGCCGACTTCAAAGCACTGAAAACCGAATTTGAAAACACCGATGTATGCGTTATTGCGGCTGTTTGTGGCGACAATTCCAATGCACAAATTGCTCAAACGATGAAAGATAACTTTCCAAATCAAACAATGTTTCAAGACGACAGCAAGTTGGATTTGTTAAACAGGGTTACGAAGGCTATCAATTACGACTTTGGTAATAATTTTCCTTTATTGGTTGTGATGAAACCGAATGGCGATGTTATTTTTATAAGCGAAGGCTACCGTATTGCAGCCCCTGACAGTATTTTGAAACTGATTCGCAGCCTCTCTCACAAGCAATAGCGGTAAATTTCACCACAATACCACCAAATCATTTTTTTCAAAATAATTTGGTGGTATTAATATTTTTTGTACCTTTGCAGCGTCTCATTCAAACAAATAATAAGGTGCAAGACCACCTTACAAAGGTTAATTGCCTCTGTAGTGGTGGTCTTGCACCTTAAATGTTTATAAGAGTTGATACCTCTTACAAAATGCAGAGGCTTTTTCCTCTGCAATGGTCGGCAAAAGTAGATTGTAAAAATAAATCTTTTGAAAAAATTAATAAGGCTATATATAATATTATAAACAGTTACAACTATTATATATAGCCTTAATACTTTTTTGCTAAAACCATAAATTTGATTATACTTTTGCAAACTGAAATTTATGTTTTATGGCAAAAGAAAACAATAAAAACACAACAATGGAACTTGATTTCATAATCTGCGACAACACAATTAACAGGTATGGATGGAGACTTTTGGTTGAAGGTATTCAACTTGATGGTTTTTTGAAAAACCCTGTTTGCTGCATTCAGCATGAGTCATGGAACGCTGCCGTTGGCAAATGGAAAAATTTAAGAGTGGAAGAATCACAGTTAAAGGGTACTTTGGAATTTGACAACGAAGATGACGATGCGATTAAGCTTTACAAAAAGTACAAAAAAGGAATTATGAATGCCGTGTCTCTGCATATTATCCCGCTTGTAGAAAGTATGGAAGCGGTTGATTTATTGCCCGGACAGAAGTACCCGACCATTACAAAGAGTGAGTTACTTGAGGTGAGCCTCGTAACAGTACCGGGACAGAAGAATGCAGTAAGAGATGTTAAGTTATCTACGCCGGAAGGACGTGAATATAAGTTAAATTTAATTATAAACGAAATGGAAAAAACAGAAACTAATCAGGAAATTGAACGATTGAACAAAGAACTCCAAGAGCAAAAACAACTCAACGCTGATAACCTTATCAAGTTACATCAGCACAGAGGCGTTATTGCCGAAGGAGAAATTGAGGCTTTAAAGAAGTTGGCTCTGGCTGACTTTGAAAGCACAAGAAAAATGCTTGAAGCAAGAGTGGTTACTCAAACAAACGAAAATGAACCTTCAAAAGACCTTGCAGAAAGTCTGGTGAAGTTGCATTTTGAACGTGGAGCAATCACGGCAGAAATGAAGGAACTCTATGTTAAATTGGCAATGCATGACTTTGAAGGTACAAAGAAAGTACTTGAGGGACTGAAAGGCAAGGAAGTAGTTGCGAATTTCATAGATTCTTCCAACACACAGGGTAACGATGAACGTAAGGGCTGGACTTATTTGGATTATTTCAAAAAAGACCCTGAAGCATTGTCGCTTATAGAAAAAGAGCAGCCGGATAAGTACAAAAAACTTTGTACTGACTTTGAAGCAAAAACAAAAAAAGAAAATTATGGTATTATCTAAACAAAAAAAAGACATGGAAAAAAGATTTAAATTATTTAGCATTGTTGCAATGATTACGTTGATTGTTGTCAGTGCAATTTGTGGAGAGGCTGCAAATTCTTATGAATTTATAGCCATTGCTCCGTTAGCAACTCAAAAAACTGTATTCTTAAATCAGTTGAAATCTGAATATGAAGCAATAGATACTTGGTTGAACGAAGCACAGGATTTAAGTTCATTTGTAACGGATGCACAGCAGTTAAAATTTCCAGAAGGTGGTGCAGACCCTGCTGTTTATGTTGACAGAACGACCGATGTTGATTCGGTTGAACCGACAGAAACTGTCAGCAATGTAGATTTAAAAGTTTATGATTCGCAAAATTATAAGTTGCGTAATATATTTCTGCACGCTTTGTCGTTTGACAAAATTCAGTTCTATACAAACAAATCGGCTAACGCTATTCGCAAAAAAGAGATAGCAGATGCTGCTTACGCATTATCACCTGATGTTGTGGGAGCAAAGAAAATAATTATACCTACAACAGGCGACACAAGAGGCTTGTATAAATCATTAAGACTTGAGGACATCATAACTCTTGCTCGTTCTTGCGACAACGCTAATTTTCCTTCAATAGGCAGGAATTTGGTGTTGCCCTCTGATATGTGGTGGGACTTGGTTAATAACAATGACATACTTAAGGGGCAGTTAAGCAATCAGGCTAATATAGGCACAATTAAACCGCTAATTGTTGAATACTATGGATTTAAGATACATAAATCAGAAATGGATTTGACGCTTGCTTATGATATTTCAGATGCAGCAAAAGCACCACAGGGAACGGCAATAGCGGGCGATGTAGTGCTTTGCGGCTTTATGTTTATCAACACCGAAGCCTTCCGTGCAGGCGGTGCGTTTGAGATGTTCTATCAGGACAAATCAACCAATCCAACAGGCAGGGCTTATGAGTTCGGCTTTCAGCATAGGTTTATCACCGGGCAGCAGTTTTCAGGCGGCAGATATTCGGCAATGATATATTGTGCATTAGCATCTTAAATTTAAGACACAAAGAGGGATAAGACAATGACAAAAAGTGAGTTGTTAGCGATGATAAAGCAGCGGGCGAAAGA
>JAISTG010000114.1 GCA_031272705.1 Bacteroidales bacterium
TCTTTCGCCCGCTGCTTTATCATCGCTAACAACTCACTTTTTGTCATTGTCTTATCCCTCTTTGTGTCTTAAATTTAAGATGCTAATGCACAATATATCATTGCCGAATATCTGCCGCCCGAAAACTGCTGCCCGGTGATAAACCTGTGTTGGAAGCCGAACTCATAAGCCCTGCCTGTTGGATTGGTTGATTTGTCCTGATAGAACATCTCAAACGCACCGCCTGCACGGAAGGCTTCGGTGTTGATAAACATAAAGCCGCAAGGCACTACATCGCCCGCTATTGCCGTTCCCTGTGGTGCTTTTTCTGCATCTGAAATATCATAAGCAAGCGTCAAATCCATTTCTGACTTATGTATTTTAAAGCCGTAGTACTCTACAATAAGAGGTTTAATTGTACCTGTGTTAGCCTGATTGCTCAACTGACCCTTAAGTATGTCATTGTTATTAACCAAATCCCACCACATATCAGATGGCAATACCAAATTCCTGCCTGTTGCAGGGAAATTAGCGTTGTCGCAAGAACGAGCAAGAGTTATAATGTCCTCAAGTCTCAATGATTTATACAAGCCTCTTGTATCGCCTGTTGTAGGTATAATTATTTTCTTTGCTCCCACAGCATCAGGTGCTAATGCGTAAGCAGCATCTGCTATCTCCTTTTTGCGAATAGCGTTAGCCGATTTGTTTGTATAGAACTGTATTTTGTCAAACGACAAAGCGTGCAGAAATATATTACGTAACTTGTAATTTTGCGAATCATAAATTTTTAAATCTACACTGTTGACTGTTTCTGTCGGTTCAACCGAATCAACATCAGTCGTTCTATCAACATAAACAGCAGGGTCTGCACCACCTTCTGGAAATTTTAACTGCTGTGCATTCGTTACAAACGAACTTAAATCCTGTGCTTCGTTCAACCAAGTATCTATTGCTTCATATTCAGATTTCAGCTGATTTAAGAATACAGATTTTTGAGTTGCTAACGGAATAATGGCTATAAATTCATAAGATTTTGCAGCCTCTCCACAAATTGCACTGACAGCAATCAACGTAATCATTGCAACAATGCTAAATAATTTAAATCTTTTTTTCATGTCTTTTTTTTGTTTAGATAATACCATAATTTTCTTTTTTTGTTTTTGCTTCAAAGTCAGTACAAAGTTTTTTGTACTTCTCTGGCTGCTCTTTTTCAATAAGCGACAATGCTTCAGGGTCTTTTTTGAAATAATCCAAATAAGTCCAGTCCTTACGTTCATCGTTACCATGTGTGTTGGAAGAACCTATGAAATTCGCAACTACTTCCTTGCCTTTCAGTCCCTCAAGTACTTTCTTTGTACCTTCAAAGTCCTGCATTGCCAGTTTAACATATAATTCCTTCATTTCTGCCGTGATTGCTCCACGTTCAAAATGCAACTTCACCAGACTTTCTGCAAGGTCTTTTGAAGGTTCATTTTCGTTTTTTTGAGTAACCACTCTTGCTTCAAGCATTTTGCTCGTGCTTTCAAAGTCAGCCAGAGCCAACTTCTTCAAAGCCTCAATTTCTCCTTCGGCAATAACGCCTCTATTCTGATGTAACTTGATAAGGTTATCAGCGTTGAGTTGTTTTTGCTCTTGGAGTTCTTTGTTCAATCGTTCAATTTCCTGATTGTTTTCTGTTTTTTCCATTTCTGTTATAATTAAGTTTAACTTATGTTCATGTCCTTCGGGCGTAGATAACTTAACATCTCTCACAGCATTCTTCTGTCCGGGTACTGTTACGAGGCTCACCTCAAGTAACTCACTCTTTGTTATGGTCGGGTACTTCTGTCCGGGCAATAAATCAACCGCTTCCATACTTTCTACAAGCGGGATAACATTCAGAGATACGGCATTCATAATTCCTTTTTTGTACTTTTTGTAAAACTTAATCGCATCTTCATCTTCGTTGTCAAATTCCAAAGTACCCTTTAACTGTGATTCTTCCACTCTTAAATTTTTCCATTTGCCAACGGCAGAGTTCCATGTCTCGTGCTGAATACAGCAAACAGGGTTTTTCAAAAAACCATCAAGTTGAATACCTTCAACCAAAAGTCTCCATCCGTACCTGTTAATTGTATTATCACAGATTATAAAATCAAGTTCCATTGTTGTGTTTTTGTTGTTTTCTTTCGCCATAAAACATAAATTTTAATTTGCAAAAATATAATCAAATTTATGGTTTTAGCAAAAAAGTATTAAGACTATGTATAATAGTATTAACAATTATAACTATTATATATAGCCTTAATGCTTTTTCCGTTGCTTTAATTTTATCAATATACTTTTGCAGCTTAATTCAGAGGTAAATAAAAGTGCCTCTGCATTAAGGTAGAACTCTCAACTCTACCAAACATTTAAGGTGCTGACACACCACTGCAGAGGCAATTATGCCCCGCAAGGTGTGTCAGCACCTTATTTATTATAATAAATGAATTTTGAGAGGATGCAAAATTATAAAAAATAATATTAACAAAAATGAGTGAAAAACTTAACTTAAAAACGCCTATAACATATTATGGCGGAAAGCAAACGATGGTACGACTAATTGTGCCGCTTATTCCAAAACACAAGCTCTACTGCGAGCCTTTTGCGGGCGGGGCAGCAATATTCTGGGCAAAAGAACCGAGCGAGATAGAAGTTCTCAACGACACAAACAGGGAAGTAATGAACTTCTATCGTGTGGCAAAAACAAAGTTTGTAGAACTTGAAAAGGAGATACAGGCAACGCTCCATTGCAGAGACCTGCACAGACAGGCGTGTGTCGTTTATGATAATCCCGATATGTTCTCCGATGTGAAGCGTGCGTGGGCTTTGTGGGTGTTGTCCTCGCAATGTTTTGGC
>JAISTG010000026.1 GCA_031272705.1 Bacteroidales bacterium
GAGTTTTTGTTTTTACGGCTGTTATGAACTTCATGTAGATTATGTCTTCTTCAAAGCTTCTATTAAAAATGGGTTTAATTTTAACAACTACTTTAGAATTAGAAATTATTACTTCTACATTACGCCAAAGTTTTGCTTGGTAAAAAATTTTTTCTTGTTCGTAACTCTGTTGAGGCTGGACATTCTGGTACTGCATTGGTTGCTGTACCGGTTGATTGTTGTTGCCTTCAACGTTTGCACCGCAATATTCGCAAAATTTGCTGGTGTCTTCAATTTGCTTTCCGCATTTAATACAATACTTCATTTTGTTTGATTTTTTTTGTTAAAATTTATTTTTCTATTTGATTAAATTATTCTCAATTACTACTTCTTTTTCGCCACCTTTTCGGGCTAACATATTTTTGTATTTCTGCACGTTTTCATTCCAATCCTTAATAAATTCTGTGAAAATAGCCTCCTCAGTGAATACGCTGCCAGCCTCAATCATTTCAATACAAAGCCTGTAAAATTTATACATTTCCTTGCGAACATCGTACATCTTAGCATCAATCTTTTCAGCCGATTTCTCGTCATTGCGTTGTGCATAAGTGTTCTCAAATGCCTTGTTTGCATTGTCCAACTCGGTTAAATCCTGATTCAAATTTAACAATGTAAGTTCCGCACTACATTTATTCCACAAGTCCTGAATGAAATTGTAAATCTCGCCGGATTCTTTGTTGTACTCGTCATTCACAACATTACCATAGACTTCGTAATACGCAAACAATTTTTCGCCTGCCGCCTTTTTCGTTGCATCGTAATGATGTGTCCAACTTTCAATCGCCGTCCTCAAATAACGAAAACGTTCATCTCTTACGGCGTCTAACTCTTGTAAAGTTTTGGTTAGCAAACTTTTTCTCATCTGTTCCAACAGAGCGTTCATCAGGTCTAATTTGGTTGTAAAATCCTCCCAATACCTCTGCAAATGCAAAGATTCAGCCCTGACATTGCGAACTAAATTGGAAAACTGCTTCAAAAACTCAAATAACTGCTCATTTTGCAACCTCGAAAGGTCTAATTTGATAACTTGTGCCATAAAAATCACTATTTAATGTTAATAAAAATTTCTTTTTCATATCATTGGGAGTTCCCGAAATCTTACCGAAGTGCTTGGACATACCATCGGGAGTTCCCGAAACTTTGCCGAAGTACTTGGACATACCATCGGGAGTTCCCGAAACCTTGTCGGAGTACTTGGACACACCATCGGGAGTTCCCGAAACCTTGTCTGACTGCTTAGACATACCATCGGGAAGTTCCGAAACCTTGCCGAAGTGCTTGGACACATTTCCCGAAAGGTCGGAAAGTTTGTCAAAATGGTTTGTGATAAAATTTATGTTGTGGGAATATATGTTGGAGTAAAAAATGTTGTGTTTTGAATAGTCAAAAATTAGCCCCTTAGGAGTGCGACAAATCGCTTCTAACGCATTATTTTGCAGCGAGTTACCCCCCCCCCGCAGTTTGCGGAAGTGGCTGCAAATGCCTTTTCTGTAAGTAATATAAGGTATTCATTTTCCATCATTATTTTATATTTTTTACTATTTTATCGGCTGCAAAGGTACAACTAATTTTTTAATCTGCAAATTTTTTTTCGTTTTTTGGAAAAAAAGTTATTACGCGGTAGCCCTCCTCGAGAGTGCGACACGCACCGGCTCGGCAAGGGTATTTATATGTTTGGATGTTGAGGCAAAGTCTGTAACTGTTGTTGGCTTTTTAGCGAGAAACAATATGATTTTGAGCCATTGGTTATGAGTAAATAAGAGGCTTGCACAGTGAGATTGTAAGCGAGAATTTGAGCAACAGTGCTTTGAGACAGCGTTACGTCGTTTTTTTTACATTCCACTAACAGCCATGGTTGCAAATTTTTGTTATAAACTACAATATCGTAACGTTTATTTAATTTACCGACCTTTATTTGTGCTTCAACCGAAATAAGCGTTTGCGGATAGTGCATTTGATTTATGAAATACGCCAGAAGATTTTGTCTTACACATTCTTCCGGCGTATTGGTTACATATTTCTGCCGAATGATGCAGAAAATTTGTTCCTTTTCTGTGTTATTCGCCTTCATTATAGTTTTGTTCTATAATGGAATTGTCTTGATTTTGAGTGTTGTCTCGCCGTTTTTGCTGTTGCTTTTGAGTATCTCCAAAACGATAGGATAGAGAAAGAATTATGCTTTGTGAATATGGTTTGCTGTAACTGTAATTGTAGTAATCGTCGGTAATGGTGTAAGAACTGCGGCGGCGAGTGTTGAAAATATCACTAAACCTCAAATTGATGCTGCCTTTTTTGTTCCATAAGGATTTACGAACGGCAAGGTCTGCAAAATACATTGCTTCGCTCCTTCCCTGAATAGTGGTACGTGGTGCCTGATATTGTCCCGAGAGTTGTATATTCCAGTCATTTGTAAGAGTCATTGTGGAAGTTACTTTTATGTCCCAGTTTAAGGATTTCACGTCATTTGCTCCCAGAGAACTGCCTTGTGTATAGTTCCCGAAAAGATTACCGCTTGCATTTATTTTCCACCATTTTGTTATCTGCTGGTCAATAATCAATTCCAAACCATAATTGTAACTCTTGCTGATATTAAGGGATGTCATAGCCAATTTACCTTCATCAACCTGATCTCCTGCAATGTCCAATGCCCAGTCAAAGCCCAAACGTCTTGCATTCTCCTCCGTCCATAAGAAATTGAACCAATTTATGCGGTCATTTGTCTGCCTGTAATAAACGGAAGAAAAGATGGTCGTTTTAGGGAAAATGATGGAATAGCCTATCTCGTAAGCATCAGTATATTCGGGCTTCAGGTTAGGGTTTCCCAGTCTAATCTGTTCGGGATTTGACAAATCAACGGTTGGTAACAGGTCAAAGCCACGAGGTCTGTTCACTCTGCGACTGTAACTTATTTGTGCAGACTGCGTTTCTGAAAACGCATAAGACAGATGTAACGTAGGATAAAGAGATTCGTAAGACTGCTTAAAAGGATCCGGAGATAAGTTTGTCATTGTTTTAGTCCCGTTACTGCGAAATAACTCACCGCGTAAGCCCGCTTGAGCAGACAGTTTTGAATTAAAAGTATAACCGAATGTAGCATAAATGGCGTGTATCTGTTCATCATTTTCATACGTGTAACTCATACCATCGTCTCTTGTCGTGCTGCCGTTCAAAAAGTAATCCTGAGATGAACTGCCCTTTGACCAGTTAAGATTATACCCTGTTTCCAAACGTGCCTTGTCGCTGAAAGGATGAACATAATTAAGCACTACTACTGCCCTGTTGAAATCACTGTTGCCTTCATCCTTCTTTTCATTATCGGTAGCGTAGGTATAATCCATCACTTGATTGTTTTCGCGGTGGAAATTACCGATATTGTAGTTTGCATCAAGGGTTAATTCCTGATCCTTCTTGTTAAACTTCCTCGTATAGTTGATTGCAAAGTTGTGAAACTGCCCTCCGCTGTTACCTTCGTCCGTTTCAAAGACACTTCTTGAGCTATTGGCTTGAAATAAATCCGTATTGTCTATCTCCGTCCTGTCTTTGAGACTCGTATGCATATGTCCGCCGTAAGTAAATGTTAATGTGTTCTTATTATCTATGTACCAATCGCCACCAATCTTTATTCCACCGCCAAGATTGGAACGTTCGCTATTACGTTTTGAACGAATAATGTTACTGAACAGGCTGTCATTATTAGAAAAGAGAAATTTCAATGCATCACTTCTGTTTGACCGAATATCATAACGTCCATCCACCTGAGCAAAAAGAGCATATTTTTTAGTTGAATAGTTCAAAGAGGCAGACATATTGCTGCGAGGAATGAATTTTTGAAGGGCTGAACCACCTGAAACAGAGACATTGCCGTTCAAACCCCTGTTTCCCTTTTCCTTTAACTTTATGTTGATGATACCACTCATACCTTCCGGGTCGTACTTTGCAGAAGGATTGGTTATTTCTTCAACAGATTCAATGGACGAAGCGGGAATTTGTTGAAGTACAGTGTTCAAATCGTTTCCTAAAAGTTCGGAAGGCTTCCCATCAACCAGCACTTTAACATTGGAATTACCTCTTAACGTTACGGTACCATCCTCATCTACCGACACCGAAGGCAAAGTCTGTAAAACATCTGTCGCATCTCCGCCCGCTGTAACTATGTTCTGGTCAATGTTTATCACACGTTTATCCAATTTATATTCAACCATAGATTTTTGAGCCGTTACAGCAACCGTACCAAGATTTGTTGCCTTGTTTTCCATCTTTATTTCACCAAGATTTATTGACGTTTTATTGATACTAATATCTTGAATCACATCCTTATAACCAATGTAAGAATACTTTATAAGGTAATTTCCGTACGAGCAGGTAAGGTTAAACACTCCGTTTATGTCGGTTGCCGCCCCTGTAATCATTGAAGAGTCTTTGGGATTGAGAATCAACACATTCACGTACAACAAATACTCTTCCGTATTGCTGTCTGAAATTTTTCCTGTCAGGGTTGCTTTGCCTTTTTCTATGGCATTGGCTTGCCGTTGCGACATTACGCTGTTTGAAAATAAAATAATGCTTACTAATAATAGCATTTTTAACTTGTTAATCATATCTTTTATATTTATATGTGTTTGAAAAATTATTTTATAAAACCATTATGGTACATCAAAAAACGTGCCAAATCCGTTAAAATTGTGTTATAAATTAGATATTTTCTTTTTTTATTTTACAGTATTTGAATTATAATGCGTAGTAATGAAGTTATATATTACTGTAATTCAAGGAGAAAATACCATAATAAAGATATGAATTTATAAAACTTGATTATAACAAATTAGAATCAAAGAATAATCATTCAAAATCAAGTTTTATACAATTATAATTTGATTTCAAGAAATTGTAAAAACATTACGTATTTACGGGGAAGCGTTACATATAAATGAAATTTTGTATCTTTGCAGCCGTTCAGCGTATGAAAAGAACAAAACAAAAAAAGAATAGATGTTAAAGTTTGCTTACCACACACACAGTATCTTTTGCGATGGCAAAAACTCACTTAAAGAAATGGTTTTGGCTGCTTTGGAGAAAGGCTTAACGCATTACGGTTTCTCCTCTCACGCTCCCGTTCCGTTTGAAAACGGTTTTGCCATACGGAAAGAGCAAACGCAGGCGTATTTACAGCAATGCAGAAAACTGAAAGAAGAATATAAAAATCGCATACGGCTCTATACCTCAATGGAATTTGACTACATAACGGGTATTGTTGAAGATGCGGCAGAGAGAGCAAAGGGTTATAACTTGGATTACGTTATTGCCAGCGTGCATTCGGTTTCCGCTGAAATCAACGGAGAAAGGGCTATGTGGTTTATTGACGGCGGTAAGCAGGATGTTTATGATGAGGGATTGGAACGGGTTTTCGGAGGTGATATTCGCAAGGGTGTGGAGGCGTTTTTCTCACAAACCTGCGATATGATACGCAATGTGCAACCCGATATAGTGGCTCATTTGGATAAAATAAAAATGCACAATCGCAATCGTTATTTTCATGAAGACGATAAATGGTATGAAGACCTTGTAATGCAGACCCTTGAAGTCATAAGCAAAAGTCCCAAAACCGTTATTGAAGTTAATACACGTGGATTGTACAAAGGACGTGCCGATGATTACTTTCCATCACGTAAATGGCTGAAACACATTAGGAAAATGAACATTCCGATTACCATTTCTACCGATTGCCATAACGTAACGGAGATAGACAATCTGTTTGCCGAGACATGGCAAATGCTTTCTGCACTTGGCTTTAAGCATATATGGTATTATGAAGACGAATGGAAAAAATACAAAATCAAATAAATATTTCAAAGAAATGAAAGAACTTATTATAGCCTCAAACAACAGACATAAGATAGAGGAAATTACCTCTGTGGCACATGGAAGGCTAATGCTGTTGAGTCTTACGGACATCGGTTGCAGCGAAGAAATACCTGAGGATTATGAAACCTTGCAGGAGAACGCCCGAGCAAAGGCTCGCTACATCTATGACAAGTATGGAAGGGATTGTTTTGCTGATGACACGGGCTTATTTGTGGAAGCACTGAACGGAGAGCCGGGAGTATATTCCGCACGTTATGCAGGGCTGCACGCTTCTTATGATGACAATGTACGGAAGTTGCTTAACAGGATGGAAAATCAGACAAACCGCCGTGCAGAGTTCCGTACGGTAATCTGTTTGATAGAGTCGGGGATTGAAAAGTACTTTACAGGGATATGTAAGGGACATATAACGGAGCAATATAAAGGTACGGGTGGCTTTGGTTATGATCCCGTGTTCGTACCCGAAGGAATGAATCGCACATTTGCCGAAATGACAATGCAGGAGAAGAATTCCGTAAGCCACAGGTCGCTTGCCATACGTCAGTTCTTGGATTACGTGCTATTAGAGCATAAAAAAAATGTATTTATTTAGCCATACAAAAAAATCTTTGTATCTTTGCACGCATTAAAATAAGAAAAAAGTATGTCCGTTTCAATCAAAAACATCACTAAAATCTATGGAGAACAAAGGGCTTTGGACAATGTGTCGCTTGAAATACCGAGTGGCGAAATTGTAGGTTTGCTCGGTCCTAACGGAGCAGGCAAATCAACCCTTATGAAAATAATCACGTGCTTCATTCCCCCAACCGAAGGCACGGCAAGCATATTCGGCAAGGATATTTTTGAAGATCCGATGGCTGTAAAGGCAATCACGGGTTATCTACCCGAACATAACCCGCTTTATTTGGAGATGTACGTAAGGGAGTTCTTGTCTTTCGTTGCCGGTTTGCACAAAATAAAGAGCAAAAACCGCATTGAAGAAGTCATAGAACTGGTTGGACTGACCAAGGAGGTGAATAAAAAAATCGGAACGTTGTCAAAGGGTTACCGTCAGCGGGTAGGGTTGGCTCAGGCGTTGATTCACGACCCTCAGGTGCTTATTTTAGACGAACCTACCACGGGTTTAGACCCCAATCAACTCGTTGAAATCCGCTCTTTAATCAAAAGCATAGGACAAAAAAAGACTATAATTCTCTCCACTCACATTATGCAGGAAGTAGAGGCTGTTTGCCGGCGTGCAATAATCATAAACAACGGACGGGTTGTTGCTGATGACGACACAAAACATCTTGCACGGGGAGCGAGTCTTGAAACCATCTTTCATAAAATTACACAGGAACAATAGGAAATTTGCTTTCCGTTTTCCGAAATCAAATTCTAACATTCTATAATCAAATTACAGAGTTCTATAATCAAATTCTAGCGTTCTATAATTTGATTCTAATTTTCCGTAATCAAGTTTCAGGAAACGCACATCAAATAGTACCAAAATATATAAGGATTTTGTCCTCTGAAATTGCCGTATGAATACTGCAAAAACAAAAAAATATAAACTTGAAATTTCCATTTGGAAAAATTTTAGTACTTTTGGCAGGCAATTTTTGCTTATTTTGTAAATAGAAAATCAATATGGAAATTAAATATACCACACATGCTCAAAATGTTATGAACAATGCCAAAGACGAAGCTTTGCGTTTGAACAATTCTTCTATCGGCATAGAACATTTATTTTTGGCTATGTTGCGAGAAAAGGATTGTAGAGCGGTAGAAATCTTGAAACGGTGTGAGTTGGACATCGTTTGGCTCAAGCAGAAAATAGAATACTTTTGCGTTCATGTCTCTTCGGATTTGGGAATTTTAGAACCAAATCCCGAAAATCAGGCTGCACTGCAAGAAGTTTTGCGTTTCTCTCATTTTGAGTTGTTTAACGCCAACGATAATGAGGTAGGAACGGAACATTTACTGCTGAGTATCCTTGCCAATGCACACAAAAGCGAAGTTAAAAACCTTTTGAACCAATACGGATTGACTTATGAAAAGGCTAAAAGTATGCTTGACAATGTGAAAAAGGGAAAGCCGGAAATCAAAAAGGGAGAAGACTTCATGGGAATGGTACTTGGCATTTTTGCAGAAGCGACAGACAATCTTAAAGAACTGAATATAAAAGATATTCAAGCGAAAGCAATACGCAAAATCAACACTGCAAAGCAGCAAAGTGAGACTCCGTTTTTGGATAACTTTGCAAAAAATCTGTCAAAGGCAGCAAGAGAAGGTACGATTGACCCTGTTGTAGGCAGAGAAAAAGAAACCGAACGTATAGCACAAATACTCAGTCGCCGTAAAAAAAATAATCCCGTACTGATTGGAGAACCCGGAGTAGGCAAATCGGCTATTGCGGAAGGTTTAGCCCTTCGTATTAACGCTAAACAAGTTCCTAACACACTGATTGATAAAAAGATTTACACGTTAGACCTTGCTGCTATTGTAGCAGGAACAAAGTATCGCGGGGAATTTGAAGAGCGATTAAAGAGGCTTATTTCCGAATTGCGGAGTAATCCCAATATCATCATATTCATTGATGAGATACATACCATTGTTGGTGCCGGTAATGCGGAAGGCAGCCTTGACGCTTCAAACATTATTAAGCCTGCACTGGCTCGCGGTGAGATACAATGCATTGGAGCAACTACGCTGACAGAATACCGCAAACACATTGAGAGTGACGGAGCGCTTGAACGGAGATTTCAAAAGGTATTGATAGAAGCACCATCTGATGATGAAACTCTTGATATACTGCATAATATAAAAAGCAAATACGAGGATTATCACAAGGTTCGTTACAGTGATAAGGCATTGGAAGCCTGCGTTCATTTAACAAACCGTTATATAACCGACAGATTGCAACCCGATAAGGCAATAGATGCTATGGATGAAGCGGGTGCAATGGCTCATGTGAAGGATGGTCGCACCAATCCCAAATTAAAGGAAATTGAAGAGCAGATAGCCAATTCTGCAAAGGCAATGCGGAATATGAATGCACAGAAACGTTATGCCGAAGAGGAACAACTGCGCAGTGTTCGTGAGAAATTGGTCAGCGATTTAACGAAGGAAAGTATGCTTTGGGAACAGGAATTACGTGAAAACCCAATCGTTGTAACGGAAGAGGACATCGCTGTTATTGTTTCTTCGGCAAGTGGCGTTAGCATAAAGAAAATGACTGACGATGAAACAACACGCCTTATTAAAATGGAATCCAACCTCAAGCAAACAATTATTGGACAGGACGAAGCAATCTCCAAAGTATCCAAAACCATACGCCGAGCCAAAGCAGGCTTGAAAGATCCCGCCAGACCAATAGGTTCGTTTATCTTTGTAGGCTCTACGGGTGTTGGAAAAACATTGCTGGCTAAGACTTTGGCTAAATATCTCTTTGAAAGCGAAAATAATCTTATTCGTTTGGATATGAGCGAATACATGGAAAAGCATAGCGTATCACGTTTAATAGGTTCGCCTCCGGGATATATTGGTTATGAAGAAGCAGGACAATTAACCGAAAAGGTAAGAAATTATCCCCATTCCATAGTTCTTTTTGATGAGATAGAGAAAGCCCATACCGATATTTATAATATACTGCTTCAAATACTTGATGAAGGGCATTTGACAGACAGTCTTGGTCGTAAGATAGATTTTAAGAACACAATAATTATAATGACTTCAAATGTTGGCAGTCGCAAGTTAAAAGACTTCGGACAGGGAGTAGGTTTTGCTTCCTCAACAAATGATGACAGTAAAGCATTATTGGAAAAGAGCATAATAGATAAGGATTTAAAGCGAACCTTTTCGCCGGAATTTCTTAACCGAATTGACGATGTGATATTCTTTAACAATCTTACGGAAAAAGATATTCTAAAAATAATAGACCTTGAATTCGCAACAATAAAGGAAAAGACCGCTGCCATTGGATATACGCTTGATATAGATGACAGGGTTAAGCATTTGGTTATCAATAAGGGCTGTGACCTGCAATATGGTGCAAGACCGTTGCGGCGTGCTGTTGAAAGAGAGATTGAAGACCCTCTTTCTGAAGCCATTATCGCCAACAGAAGCAAGCGAAAACGCCATATACAAATCACAACCGATAAAGCGAAACAGCAACTTCAAATAACAATAGAATAATAAAGCCGTGCAAAAACTCCACAATTTTCTTGTAGAATTCGGCAAGTATGTTTTGCTTATGCGAGATGCCTTTCGGAAACCTCAAAACAGGAATTTATTCTGGCGAAAGGTAGTTTTTGAAATGAAGGCTTTGGGAATAGACTCCATAATTATTGTTTTGGCTATATCTATTTTTATCGGGTCGGCTGTGGTTATGCAAATGCTTTACAACCTCAATAATCCAATTTATCCAAACTGGATTTATGGTTTTTCCTCTCGCAAAACAATCATTTTGGAATTTTCTCCCACGGTAATAAGTCTTATTCTTGCGGGTAAATGTGCCTCACGTATTGCTTCGGAATTAGGCACACAACGCATTACTGAACAGATTGACGCTTTGGAAATAATGGGAGTGAATACTGCTTCCTATCTTATAATGCCTAAAATCATTGCCTGCCTTGTGTTTTTTCCCATATTGATTATATTAAGTATTGCAACGGCTTTAATTGGAGGGGCTTTGGGAGGAATGATGGTTGGAACGCTTTCGCTCTTTGATTATATTGAAGGTTTGCGACTGGAATTTAATATAGCAGATGTCTGGTACGCATTGGTAAAAACGACTGTTAATGCGTGGATTATTGCTTCTATTGCGTCTTTTCGTGGTTATACGCTCAAAGGAGGTTCGGTTGAAGTTGGAATACAAAGTACTAATGCCGTAGTGCAAAGCAGCATAGTTATAATGATTTTCAATATGATTATAACCAAGTTGTTCGTATAATCTATGGGCAAATAATTTTTTTTCCAAAAAAACGAAAAAAAAATCTGGTTCAAGACAATTTAAGAAAAAATTCAATAATGATTATGCTTTTGACAAGTGTAAGATTGCAAGATGATGGAGTATTGATTTTTTTAATATCGCTTGAAGGCGAAAAGAGAGGGATAGGGGGAGTGGAAGTAGCAAAATTCCAAACGCCAAATTTTGCAATTTTTGCTCTTAATAAGGCAATTTTTGTGCTGAAATGGCAAATTAAAAATAAACTTTTGTTAATTATGCTGTTTTTTTAATGCACTGGTTTCTAACGAATTAACAGAAAACAGCATAATTTTTTATCACATTTTTGCAAAAATGCTTTGTAAAATGGAAATAAAAATGTACTTTTGACGCTCTTATATTTTGAAAATATTAAAATAAATTTATGTTTAACTAATATCAAAAAAAAAATGAAACGACTTATGTTTTTTCTGATGGCAATAGTCTTTGCCATCCAGGGTTGGTCGCAGTGTACGACTTGCCCCACATACTCCTATGGAAGTATAAATATGTCGAGTAATCCGTGTGATGGAACAACGGTTTCTCAGGCTACTTTTACTTACGACAATGAGTATTCTGATGTATCCGGCATTACATTGGGAAATGTCTATTTCTTCCAAACAAACCAGAGCAACAAGTATATTGCTCTCTTTACTACCGGAGGAACTTTGTTGGCACACGGCATGCAGCCTCTTATGTGGGTTGCCACTGAAACAAGTGTTAGGTTTGCTTCGTACGATGCAAGCAACTGTGGCTATTACGGAGGGAGTTCTTCTTGGGCAAGACAGGTTACCTGTTTGGCAGGAAGTTGTACTCCGCCAATTGTTTCCTACACAAATTTAGTTGTAGGAGGCAATGTTGATGTTGTCTGGACAGAACTTGGTACGGCAACCGAATGGGAGTTGGAATACAAACTCTCAACAGAAAGTTGGGCAACTGATGCTATTGTAATCACTGGCATCACTGACACGTTCTACAATCTTTCAGGCTTGGACCCTAATGTTACTTACAACGTAAGAGTGCGTTCCGTATGTAATTCTGGTTATTCTGACCCTCCTGTAGAGGGAACAGATGTTTCCTATTGGATGACTACCAACATTACAACTTACCCTCTTTGTCCAAACATTTACGGCTTTGCTGCCGGCGGTATTGACGACCAGTCAATCTCTGTGTCTTGGACAGAAATAGGCGAAGATGTGGAAATCGTTTATGGCGATCCTGCAACCTTTGACCTTGCAACCGACACTTGGGATAACCTTATTTATGTTACCTCAGGTTCAACCTTACCTTATGTTATCAATGGCTTAACTGCTCAAACGTCTTACAAAGTGGCTGTTAGAAATGCCTGCGGCGGAGCGTGGAGCAACGTAGCAACCGTTTCCACTTTTCCTGTTATGACTTACGGCACAAACGAATGGAACGGTTATGTATTCTCTTCCGGTACTACAGCCGGTACTTATGCTACTTTCGGCAACTTTTTGGGAACGGTTACCGAACCGAACAATAATGGATTTGTACGCACTTCTTCGGGCGCATGGACAGGAACAACTTCAAACTGGGTTGGCACTGCTCCTTCCGATGGATTTGCTGTTCGTTATATGTGCGAAACAACTTTAGACTGCGGTTATTACAAATTTACTCTTAATGGTTCTTCTCTTACAGACAATATAGACGATCAGGCACGTGTCAGCATTGACGGCGGATTGACTTGGGTAACGGGCAATGACCTTTGGGGTAGCGCTACTATGACATATCAACGGGCAGATTCTATTTATATTGCAGCCGGAACTTACAATATGATTGTTGATTTCTACGAAAACAGCGGTGATGCTAAAATAAAATTTGCTTACACTCCAATTGCTGCTCCTTTCTCTACTTCCAACCTTATGGCTAATAGCGTTGATATTGATTTTCCTACCAATAATCCTGACTGGACTACATGGGCAGTTATGGTATCTACAACTCCTGTTTCTCCATTGAATCAGACTTCAACGGGTGATGTGGAAAACACAATAACAACCGATAATCCTTATTCGGTTACAGGATTGTTGTCCGAACACACCTATTATATATATGCACATCCGGTAAATGCTTGCGACAATGATACTCTTTGGAGAAGCAAGACAATCACCACTCTTATTTCCTGCCCTGCACCAACGGCTCTTGCTGTTCCAACGGCAACTATAACCACAACGGACGCTGTTCTTAACTGGACGGATTCTCCAATGGCACAGGAATATGTTGTTGAATGGAAGGCTGCAAATGTAGCATGGAACGACCCAAGTGTTCAATCAGTAGTTGTTACTCAGGGTACTGGTACTTATTTGCTTACAGGTCTTACTCCTTCAAACAATTACAATGCGAGACTTCGTTCTGTTTGCGACCCCGGAGTTGATAGCAGTTCTTGGGCAACCATCAATTTTGTTTCCGCTTGTGGAAGTGTAACAAATTTCCCTTGGACAGAAGGATTTGAAAGCGGATTTGGCTGCTGGACACAAGCAGGAAATGCTTCATATCAAACAATATCAGGTAGCAGTTCTTCTCCTTCAGCGTCTCCTCATAGTGGATCAAGTATGCTTAAATACAACAACTGGTCTTACAGTAGTGGTACTTGGGCTACTTTAGCTTCTCCTGAATTTGATTTCACAGATCCTATGCGCTTGAGTTTCTGGTTATACAGATATAATGATGGAAGTTATCCAAATGATAGAGTATATATTTACATAAACTCTACTCCTTCTGAAACAGGAGCAACATTATTGGCAGAGATAAACCCTGACACAACAGCAAGCAACTGGTATAAATATGAAATATTGCTCAATGATGATAACAACGATCCGTTCTTAGGCAGTCAATATATTATTATAAAAGGTTATTCCGGATTTGGATACAGCGTTTATGTTGATGATATTACTATAGATGAACAGCCTACCTGTCCTGATATGTATGGCGTTGCAATAAGTGGTGTTGATGACGAGTCAATTGCTGTGTCTTGGACAGATATGGGCGAAGATGTGGAAATCGTTTATGGCGATCCTGCAACTTTTAACCTTGCAACTGACACATGGGATAACTCAGTTATAGTTCCAACAGGCTCAACCTTACCTTACGTTATCACCGGCTTAACGGCAGAAACGTCTTATTCTTTTGCTTTGCGTCATGCTTGCAGTGGTAATAATGGAACGTGGAGCAGCGTAGCAACCGTTTCTACTTTCCCTGTTATGACTTACGGTATTGACGAATGGAACGGATATGTATATAATTTAAACACAAATCCATATCAACCGGGAAATTATCTTGGAATAGTTACCGAACCTGCCGTATTCACAAGACAGGTAAGTAGCGGAGTATGGACAGGAGCAACAGAAAACTGGGTTACAACTGCCCCTTCCGATAATTTCTATGTTCGTTATCTGATGACCACAGATTTTGACTGCGGTACTTATAAATTCAATTTAAACAATGTTGATGACAATGCACGTTTGAGTTTGGACGGCGGACAGACTTGGTTGATACAGAGACCTAACTGGGGAACCGGTATTGACAATGGCAGTTATAATGCTACAACTTATTTAACTGCCGGAACTTACAACATTGTTCTTGATTTCTACGAAGTAGGCGGCGGAGCAGGTCTTAACTTCTCTTGGGACACAGTTCCAATGACAATCACTACAAGCAATGTAACTCCACATTCTGTTGATGTTGAATTTCCTTCCGGAAGTGGCTCTGCATGGGCATTGAAGGTTTCTTCTACTTCATTAACAGACCCTGAAAACCAGACAGGCGATATTGAAGACCTTATAGTAACCTCTAACCCTTATACAGTATTGGGATTAGGCGATAATACTACTTATTATGTTTATGCTCATCCTGATGGAGGTTCATGTGTAAGCGATAATATGTGGGGAGCAATTTCTTTCACAACCCTTTGCGACTCTGTTCCAACATTGGTTGGTACCGGCGGCGTACAATGGTCTGAAAACTTTAGCACCAGCAGCATTCCTTGCTGGACTCTTAACGGAAGTTTCACTTTCTCAAATTATAATAGTTCTATACAGTTGAGATTTAACGGATCAGGTTCTCATACGGCTATGCTGCCTCTCTTTGTTGATGACGTTAATCAATTACGTTTACGTTTCTTATTAACAAGAGAAAGTACAACATATTCAGGTACGTTTGCTGTAGGATATTATGATGCAACTAATGTATTTGTTCCTGTTTTTCCTATAGATATGCCTGCGGGAACACAACAAAGTTTTGAATATCTACTAACAGATTTTCCTGCAGGTGTTCATAACATAGCATTGCGGCAGGTTGCTGCTCCTTCTGGCTATTGGTACTGGTTGGATAATGTTATTGTGGATGAAATACCTTCATGTCTTGATGTGTATGGTGTTGCAATAACCCCTGTTGATGAGCAGTCAATTGCTGTATCATGGACAGAAATGGGCGAAGATGTGGAAATCGTTTATGGCGACCCTGCTACCTTTGACCTTGCAACTAACACATGGGATAATTCAGTTATAGTTCCAACAGGCTCAACCTTACCTTACGTTATCACCGGCTTAACGACAGAAACGTCTTACTCTTTTGCTTTGCGTCATGCTTGCAGTGGCGGCAACAATGGTAACTGGAGCAGCGTAACAACTATTTCTACTTTCCCTGTTATGACTTACGGCACTGACGAATGG
>JAISTG010000099.1 GCA_031272705.1 Bacteroidales bacterium
ATTGAAAGAATCTTTGAGAACTGGAATAAATCTACCGAAAATAACAAATACTTTATTGCAGACATTTCCGAAGTATTTATCGCTAAACAAAACAGCGAAGAAATCAAACTCCGCAAAGAATATATCAAAAAGTTAAATGAATATCGTAAAACTCACAATGAGGAAGAACTAACCGAAGATTTGGAAGAAAAAATCGAAAACGGGCTAAAAGAATTAACCAACATATTGAACTGCACAATTCCTTCGCTGGAAATCAATCAAAATGCCGATGAGGAAATCGTGGCGGAAATTTTTGTGCGCATCAATTCCAAAGGTCAAAACTTGAACGAAAGCGACTTTATCTCAACTTTGTTGTCGGTTTACAATCAAGAAATACGAGACAAAATAGAGCGTTTTTGTAAAAGTTCTCATATTCCTGAATCGCACACTTCATATAATGATTTGATAGAAGTTGAAGCCCCTTTGATTTTGCGAGCGACGGCAGCGGTGGCGTTTAGACGTGCGAGGTTGCGTTATGTTTACCAAATAATGCGAGGGAAAGACCTTGAAACAGAAGAAGTAACAACAGAACAACGAGAAGAAAATATCAAAAAATTTGATTCATCCATTGAAACGGTTTTGAATTTGAATAATTGGCACGAATTCTTAAATATCGTGAAATCGTCAGGGTATATCAACAAAAGCATCATTTCTTCTAAAATCACAATTATTTATTCTTACTCGCTGTTTCTAATCGCAAAATTAGATTACAAACTGACGAGCGAAGAACTAAAAAAGTTGATAAAAAACTGGTTCTTTATGGCGTCGTTGACAAATTATTACAACGAAGGAACGACCGAATCTCTTGTAGAACAGTTGCTTAATAACATTAAACTTCGCAAGACAAAAGATGAATTCATTAGTTTTATCAAATCGCTAATAAACAACCGGTTGACGGATGATTATTTTACTTATACATTGGCTGGAGAGTTTGAAAATCAACGCACACAAGGTCCGGCGTGGTTTGCATTTGTTGCTTCACAGATTCTTTTAGACAAGAATGTTCTGTTCTCTACAAATAAAATTGTAAGTATTCTATCTCCGCACGCATCAGGTGAAAAAACGGCGTATGATTATCACCACTTATTCCCCAAAAATTATTTAATCAACAATGGGACAACAAAAGAAGAAGCAAACAAGAGAGCAAACTTTGTGGTGTTGGATTATGAAACAAACATTGCCATCAGCGATAAAGAGCCAATGCTGTATTTGAATGAATACAAAACAAAACTTGGCGAGACGGAGTTTTATAAATCCTTAAAAGACAACGCTATCCCCGAAAATGTGGTTGATTTGGAATATGCGGAGTTTATAGAGCAACGCAAACTACTTATGAGTAATTTAATTAAACAAGCGTGGAATAAAATCAAATAGCCCTATGACCCCCGAACAAAAAGCAAGACAGGAAATCGACAGAAAACTTGATAACGCAGGTTGGAAGGTTTGCAACAGAGACGAATTTTCGCCTGCTGTGTCGGCTCTTGCAGTGCGCGAAGGCATTATGCAGGGCGGACTTGAAGCCGATTATCTGCTGTTTATCAAGGGGAAAGCGGTTGCTGTGTTGGAGGCAAAACGGTTGGATGTTGATTTAGTGCAAACTGCGGCGGCACAAGCCGAGAATTACACAAAACGACTGCCTGAATGGTGTCAGGCGTGGCATAATCCGCTGAAAATCATATATCTGTCTAACGGAAATGAATTGCTTTACAAAAATCGTGATGGCGAAATAACTGAATATCAACTTATAACGCAGATGCACACTCCGAAAGAGTTGGCACGATTGGCAGCCATTACCGACGAGTTTGCAGGACTTCCGTACCTGAATCCGAAAGGATTGCGAAAATGCCAGTTTGAGGCGATTTCGGCTTTGGAAAACAGTTTTTGCCGTGGCGAACGCCGTGCGTTGATGGTGCTTGCCACCGGTGCAGGCAAAACATTTACCGCTTGTATGGCTGCCTATCGTCTGCTCTCTTACACTTCGGCAAAACGCATTTTGTTCCTTGTCGATAGAAACAATCTCGGCAAACAGGCAGAGGGCGAGTTTGGCACGTTCCGTCTGACCGAAAACGGCGAGCCGTTCAATACGATTTTTGTTACGGAAAGATTGAAAAGCCCCGATATTCCGTCCGATTCCAATGTGGTGATTTCCACTATTCAACGCATTTTTGCCGTGCTTACAGGGCAGGATTTTGCCGACGAAGATGAAGTTGAAGGCATTCAAACCGACGATACGCCCGTAGAAATCGGCGCAAACCTGAATTTGCCAAAAGATTTTTTTGATTATGTAGTTGTTGATGAGTGCCACCGCTCCATTTACGGCAAATGGCAACAGGTTTTGAATTACTTTGAGACCGCTCGAATTATCGGCTTGACAGCAACGCCTGCTCCCGAAACCCTTGCTTTTTTCAACAACAATCTGATTATCAATTACACGCTCGAAAAATCTATTGCCGACGGTATCAATGTCGATTACCGCGTATTTCGCATTAAAACAAAAGTGAGCGAAGAAGGCGGTAAAATAGATGAAAATCAGAGAGTTATCGAGCAAACAAATTATACGGGAGAGGTCAGAGATATGGTTGCAGAAGAAACTGCTACCTACGGAAATACCGAATTAGACCGCTCGGTAATCAATCCCGAACAAATCCGTTTGGTGCTTGATACTTTCAAAAACATTATTTACGCCGAACTTTTCCCCGACCGAGAAAGAAAAATCGAGTACATTCCTAAATCGCTGATTTTCGCCAAAAGTGATGCACACGCCTCTCGTATAGTCGAAATCGCAAAAACGGTGTTTGAAAATCAACATGCTGATTTTATTCAAAAAATTACCTATTCGGCAGGCGACAGTAACGAACTTATCCGCCGTTTCCGCAACAACAAAACTTTTCGTATCGCCGTAACAGTCAATCTTGTAGCAACTGGAACGGATATAAAACCGCTTGAAATACTCCTGTTTATGCGCGATGTGCAGTCGGAAGTCCTTTATACGCAGATGAAAGGGCGCGGCTGTCGCATTATTGGCGACGAACAACTGCGCAACGTTACGCCCAATGCCACAAGCAAAGATTTGTTTTATATCGTTGACGCTGTTGGTGTTACCGAACACGAAAAGCGTATCCCGCGTCCAACCGGCGCAGATTTGCCGCCAAATCCATCGCTCGAAATTCTCTTGGAAAAAATCTCGCACGGCTATTTGCCCGATGCTTATCTGCACCTGCTCAGCGCGCGACTTTTCCGTATTCATTACAAAAGCAAAGTGTACGAGCAGAATCTCTTTGCCGAGAAAGCAGGCATTTCGATGTACGACTTGGCAACAAATCTTTATACCAATTTGGATGCAAACGTTTTACCTGAATTTATCGACGTTTCGCAGCCAAACACAGAACGCAAGGCGCTGGTACGCCCTCTTGCCGAGAATCCGGACGCTCGAAAATATCTGCTTGTCCTCAATGCCGGATTTACAAAAATTCTTGTGCCGGGCGAAGATGAACTGATTTACAAAGGTTTTTCCGAAGAAGAAGCGAAATCGACCACGCAGGCGTTTGAGGAATATGTAGCGTCGCACAAGGACGAGATTGAGGCGTTGCGTATCATTTACAACAACCGTAAAGATGCAATCAACTACAACACACTCAAAGATTTACAGGAAAAACTTTTGTCAACCGACAGTCGTTTCTCTATTTTGCGGCTCTGGAATTCGTATTCAATCACACAGACAAATAAAGTCGTGAAATTGAAACAGGAAAGCGACCGCGACTGTCTTACAAATATCATTCAGTTAGTGCGTTTTGCTTTCCATATCATTCCCGAACTGAAATCCCTGCCTTCTCGCGCCGAGCAGTATTTCAATCTTTGGTGCGGACAAAATCAGCGACCATTGACCGAAAATCAAAAACTGATTCTTAAAGAAATTGTCGGTTATATCGTGGCAAATGGCACATATTCAAGTGGCGATTTACGGGAGGACAATATGCAAATATATGCCCAATTGGTGCAATCGTTCGGTTCGCCCGAAATCGTGAATGAAACATTGGAAAGTTTAAATAATTGGCTGCTTGCAGCGTAGGAGTGGTTAGTGGTTAGTGGTTAGTGATTAGTGATTAGTGATTAATTGATAGTAGATAAAGATAAAATAAAAATGAAAGAAAGCGTATTAAAAGAAAAGAGTTTTAAGTTTGCCGTAAGGATTGTAAACTTATACAGATACTTATGCGAAGAAAAGAAAGAATTTGTATTATCAAAACAGATTCTTCGCTGTGGCACCTCTGTTGGCGCTAATGTCAGGGAGGCAGAACATTCGGAAAGCAAAGCCGATTTTGTTCATAAATTAGCCATTTCTCAAAAGGAAATAAACGAAACAATATACTGGTTAGAACTGCTTCGCGAAACGGAATACATTTCGAGCAAAGAGTTCGAAAGCATCAACATTGATGCAGTAGAAATCATTAAAATGCTTACCAGTAGCATTAAAACTGCGAAACAATCACTAACCACTAATCACTAACCGTTAATCACTATAATTATGGCAAAAAAAATAAATACAAACAGCAACGAGCAATCGCTCACAAAGAAAGTTTGGAAACTCGCCGACGTAATAGCGGCGGCTGGTGTAGGTTTTACCGACTACATAACGCAACTTACCTATCTCCTTTTTCTGAAAATGGATGACGAATTGGTAACGCTTGGCGGAAAATCGGCTATTCCGACAGGTTACGCTTGGAAAGATTTAATTGAACTTGACGGTCTCGAACTTTTAAAACAGTACGAGAACACGCTTTTTGAACTTTCAAAAAAAGATAACCTTATCGGTTCGATTTTCACAAAAGCGCAAAATAAAATTCAGCAGCCGGTTTTGCTCAAACGGGTTATTTCGTTTATCGGCGAAGAAAACTGGTTCGCGATGGACGGAGACCTTAAAGGCAGCATCTACGAAAGCATTTTGGAGAAGAACGGACAGGACAAGAAGTCGGGTGCAGGTCAGTATTTCACGCCCCGTGCGCTGATAAACGCGATGGTGGATGTGGTGCAGCCCAAGATTACCGAAACCGTGTGCGACCCTGCCTGCGGCACAGGCGGTTTTCTGCTCGCCGCCTTCGACTATATGAAACAGCAATCTGCCGACCGCGACAAACTGCGTTTCCTGAAAAACGAAGCGTTGAGCGGCAACGATATTACGCCGCTTGTGGTTACGCTTGCCTCGATGAACCTCTATCTGCACGGTATCGGTACGGACAAAAGTCCGATTAAATGCACCGATTCGCTCGAAAGACAGCCGCAATCATTGGTTGATGTAGTGCTTGCCAATCCGCCTTTCGGCACCCGTCCCGCAGGAAGTACCGACATCTCGGCAATGCGCGACGATTTGTATGTTTCTACTTCCAATAACCAACTCAACTTCCTGCAACACATTATGTTGATGCTGAAAAACGGCGGACGGGCGGCGGTTGTCCTGCCCGACAATGTGTTGTTTGAAGGCGGCGCAGGTGAAACCATCCGCAAACGACTTTTGTCGGATTTCAACCTGCATACCATTTTACGTTTGCCGACAGGTATTTTCTACGCCAACGGTGTGAAAGCCAATGTGCTTTTCTTTACCAAAGGCGGTTCGACACGCGAAATCTGGTATTACGACTATCGCACCGACATCAAGCATACGCTTGCCACAAATCCTATTCAGCGTCATCATTTGGACGATTTTGTCGCCTGCTGCCTGTCTGCTCGACAGGCAGACAAACCCGAAAACCGCAAAGACGATTTCAATCCACGCTGGAAACGCTTTACAAAAGACGAAATCCTGCAACGCGACAAAACCATTCTAACAAACTTACCAATCTTTACAACTCACCGAAAGGCACAGCAACAGCAATGCGTATTCTTATTGCTAACGATATTATTCCGCAGGGTCAAAGTCCTAAATATGCCAATGATACAACGGGGGCTTACGAATTTACACCCGAAGGCAAAGCCTTAATAGAACAAATTCTACTTGGTAGTATTCTTGCCGAAGATGCTATACGACAATTAGAGTCAATGCCGAGAGTCAAAGAAAAATTACTTGCTACAATTATACCGATTTCACAAAATTCTACTCTCGGCAGTTACTCTTTGAAAAACGAACTTTCACAAGCAATAGACCTTGTGTTCCAATCACGCAGGAAAAACAAAGACGGAGTACGTATTTTTGCTTCTCTTAATTACTTCTTAAATCAATACGATTTAACCTCAACAACCGCTAATCAAACACAATCAAAGGCAGTTATTCTATTAGCACAAGAACTTGATAATCCGCAAATAAAAGATAAAACAACAGGTGTTTCAAAACTTTTTTCTATCTTTGCAAACTACAATATGATTGCTTTGCCTGCATCGCAAGGAAATATTGATATGTTTTTGGGTCGTGTTCAAACGCCTGAGGAAATTTTAGAATTAGTAATAAATAATGAGTATAGAAATGATAACAAAGGAAGAGTATCAGGAGGCGCAGAAGTTAGTGATGTTGCTCGCAGCAACACTCAAAGCGGACGGCAGGAGCAAAGAACAACTGACGGACGAGGAGAAACAAACACTGAACCACGCAGCAGCGATAATCAATCAGTACAACACGGAACAGGCGAACAACAACAAATAGCCGACACTCCTACCGAACAATCTACCTCTGAACAATCTATTGGTCAGAGCGAATTATTTAATCCGCAACTTGCTGATGCACAACGAGCGAATACCACTTTACCTAATGTAAAGGATAAGCAATGGACTAACAATAAGTTTAAGTCAATCACCGCACAGCGTTTTTATCAACTTCTCGGCAACCTTGCTAAAACAGGGCTTGCAAAAGATGTCGTGCTTGATGTAAATGAAATGAAGCGTGTATATAATAACGCTGTAAGAAATTCATTACAGAAACAGGCGAGCGGAAAGACACACGTAACAGAAGCAATGCGTGAAAGCGTAATAAATGAAGGTGTGCCGCTGTTCCAAGCCGAGACAGAAAAAATACCGACAGACCTTCAATTCTTTGCTACAAAAATCGGACAGATTTACGGCTTTACAGACCCTACTACAAAAATTGTTTATATTGACCCTGACAGAATGAACGCCAACACTCCTATACACGAGTTCGGGCATCTATGGCTACACACTATCAAAGACCTAAACCCTGAACTCTATAAAAAGGGTATTGACCTTGCAAAACAGGATACAAAGACAATAAACAAACTGCAACAGATTGATGCTTATTCACAAAAAGGTAAAGAGAATTGGAGCGATAAAAGATACGAGGAATATTTGCTTGACGAAGTATTGGCTCGTCATATCGGAGATAAGGGTGAGGTTATATTCAATAACGACTTCTCTTTGTTCTTAAAATTCCGTCATTGGTTATATCAACTCTTTGATGCTATACAAAAAGCATTTGGTATTCCTATAAAAGAGAATATAGACAAAATGACGCTTGAACAATTTGTAAATAAGGCTTACCAAGAGTTAATGAGCAAACAAAACCTTGAACAGAAATACAGAGAGCAAAGAAACGAAACCAATGAAAAACTTAATGCTCAAATAAGAGAAGCAGAAAAAGATACTGATATAAACCCAACGGAACAGCAAAAGAAAGCAGGTAATTATAAAATGGGACATATAACCATACAGGGTTTGGACATTTCTATTGAACAACCAAAAGGCAGTGTAAGACGTGGAGTTGATGAAAATGGTAGAACTTGGGAAACTAAAATGAATAATACATACGGCTACTTTGGCAATACTGAATCAAAAGATGGCGACCATATAGATGTATTTATAGGTGATACTCCATTAAGTCAAAATGTATTTGTTATTGACCAAATTAACCCAAAGACAAGAGCGTTTGACGAACATAAAGTAATGCTTGGCTTTAACACGATAGATGATGCCCGTAAGGCTTATTTATCTAATTATGAAAAAGGTTGGCAAGGGCTACAAAATATAACTGCTATAAATATAGATGATTTTAAGATTTGGGCAAAAAAAGACGGAGCAAGAGTTAAACCTTTTGCAGAATATAAATTTGTTAAAGAAAGTTCTACCAACAACATAAATTCTAATAAGAACAAACTAACCATCGAAGTGGTGTCTGGTAATAGGGTTTCCGAGAACACCGACAGTAACGGAACAACAGGGGGCAACACAAGTCATAACTACACGTCCCCTGCCGTTATTGCAAAACAGATGGAAAAGTTTTTGAACGAAACGGATGAGGGAAAAAAGATTATAAATGAAGCCGCAAGTAATACACAAAAGATAAAAGACCAAATAAAAAAGGTATCAAACTTTATTACTGACGTATTGGATGGGAAAGTGCAGGATGATAAAATGCTTATTGAATTACCTGTACAGATAAATGAACTTGCCGAAAAAGCACTTGGACACCCGATAAAGAGCCATAGAATAAGTGCCAATGAAATACGCCATATCAATAACTATCACGGCGAAAACGGCACAAAGAACAATGAAAACTCCATACCTTTACGTAAAGAGGATATAGCATTGTTACCTTACATTATGGCTGCACCCGACAGAGTGGAAAAGAGCAAAGACAAAAACAGCATAAAGTATTACAAAACACTTTCTAATGGCGATGTGGTTGTTGTAGAGCGTGAAATTGGTAAGGCTGAAAGTGGTAATATGGAAAATATTACTATGTGGGCTGATAAAAAAAGTCATTCAACTAATACTGCGGTTGCTCAAAATAGAACTCCGCACGCAACGTCCGTAACGAATATTAGTTCAAATGACGTTGCAAAAATACGAAATGATTTTGAAACGGCAATAGAAAAAGAACAAAATCAGCAAATAAAATTTATGGCAACTGATAGATTAGGAAATGAAATTGGCGATGGGAGTTATCATATAGAGCCATCTATTTTTGATTTTAGCAAGGAATTTCCACAGATAAGAACGAATATAAATTATAGTGAAACAACCGAAAGCACCTATGTTAAATATACAAATGATGAAAACGGAAAAAGTATAACATTGCGGTTTTCCAATCACGAAAATAATGCTGTAAGATTTGGCGACCAATTAAATGGTTTTTTAGCAACAGCAGACGAGGTATTATTCCATTTAGGATTACGTACAAGAAAATTTATACCTAAAACTTATTTGTCTATATCTACCCGCCAAGTTTCTAAAAAAGATTTAGCAAGCGGAAAATATGAATTTGCAGACAAAACCATTAAAGAATTGTATGCAATGGGGAAAGGTGCAGATATATCTAAATATAAAGGAAAAATCGCAAAAGATAGCAATAATTTGATTTTATCAGATGTTGTTAATGAATATGAAGAGCAACGCCGAAATGCTTTTGGCGAACCCGTTACAATCGGAAAATATATTTATAATCCGCTTCAATTCCAAGTAGAGATAGACGACAACGGCAAGGCACGCGTAAGTTACGTAAAGAGTGTATATGGAAAAGTCGTTGCAGCAAACCAAGCCGATTATAATTTTGACGTAAGCGGTATTACAGCAGACAACGCCGCCGAGATGCAGATTATCAAAGACGCAGCCGTTAAGGACGGAACGTTTATGAAAGCACCGAACGGCGAAAAAACCAACCTCAACGAGCGTCAATGGTTGCAAGTCCGCACAGATAACTTTAAGCAATGGTTCGGCGACTGGGAAAAAGCCGCAAAAGCAAATTTCATTTTGTCTGATAACTTTGTTTCTACTCTTACGGGTAATGAGTTCCAAAAAGACAATACGCCTTTAACGAAAAAAGTTACTGCATTCTACAAAGAAAAATATAACGGCAAAGTAGAACGTAAGGGATTTGGTGAGGTCTTATTAAACAATCAGGGAGTTAGAGCAAGTATTGCTCACGGATTAAGCAGCAATAAAGCCGCAGCCTTTGCAGCCGTACCCAATATAATTACAAAGGGCGTTATACTTGATGAACAGACTAATTGGAAAGATAGACAATATAATTCTGCTGTTATTGCTGCACCTGTACAAATTGGTAATGAAAGTTATACAGGAATAGTAGTTGTAACAAGAAGTAATGAAAGTAACCGATTTTACTTGCACGAGGTAGTATTACAAAAAAGTCTCCTTAACGGAGAATTCAAGACTCGTCAAGCGAGAAATCCGTCAGGAGACGATGCAAAATTACAAAAAATAATTGAAAGTACAATAGAGGCACAAAATAATTCCTCAAAAGTTGTTGATGCAAACGGCGAACCGATGGTCGTTTATCACGGCAGTTATGATTATGGTTTTACCGAATTTGATAAAAAGAAGCGAGGCACAAGCACTAATGCAAAAAGTGCAAAGCAAGGATTTTTCTTTTTTACCGACAAAGGACAGGCAAAAGAATTTTCACGTAGAAGTGCAAGCGGTGGTATTTATGAAGCATTTTTGAATATAAAAAGCCCTGAAACAAAAGATTTTAATGGCAAAAATGTAGATGCGGACAAAGAATTAACAGCAATGTTACGTAATGACAATGACGGAATAATTGCAAAAAACATAAAAGACGGCTTTGAGACAGGAACACAAATTGCAGTAAAAGACTCCTCACAAATAAAGTCCGCTACTGACAACAACGGCGACTTCATAGAGGATTCACCCGATATTCGCTTCCAAGTAGAGATAGACGACAACGGCAAGGCACACGTAAGTTACGTAGAGAGTGCAGAGGGGCAACAAGTCGCAGCAAACCAAGCCGATTATGATTTTGACGTAAGCGGTATTACAGCAGACAACGCCGCAGAGATGCAGCGGATTAAAGACGAAGCCGTTAAGGACGGAACGTTTATGAAAGCACCAAACGGCGAAAAAACCAATCTAAATGAGCGTCAATGGTTGCAAGTCCGCACAGATAACTTTAAGAAATGGTTCGGCGACTGGGAAAAAGCAGCAAAAGCCAATTTCATTCTGTCTAATGATTATGTTTCTACTCTTACGGGTAATGAGTTCCAAAAAGACAATACGCCTTTAACGGAAAAAGTTACTGCATTCTACAAAGAAAAATATAACGGCAAAGTAGAACGTAAGGGATTTGGTATTGTTGATTTAGATAAAAAAGGAGTAGCAAACAGCCTTTCACACGGAATAGGCAGTAAAAAAGCCGCAGCCTTTGCCGCCGTACCCGATATAATTACAAAGGGCGTTATACTTGATGAACAGACTAATTGGAAAGGCAGAGGGTATAATTCAGTTGTTATTGCTGCACCTGTACAGATTGGTAATGATGGTTATACAGGAATTGTAATTGTCAAAATGAAAAATGACAATAGTAACCAATTTTACTTACACGAAGTAGTATTACAAAAAAACCTTCAAAATGGTCTTTTATCCAAGACGGGAACGTTACCGAACTCCCGAACCATTGTTGAAGGTTTGCCTGTGGATAATCAATCCAAAGACGATGCAAAATTACAAAAAATAATTGAAAGTACAATAGAGGCACAAAATAATTCCTCAAAAGTTGTGTTGTGAATTGCTTTCAATTTTGTACTTTTGCAGTCTGAAACAACATAGGATAAGGTAAAAGAGTGAAAAAGAATATGTTAAAGACAGCAATAGAAAATGACAAATCCGGTCATTTTTGCTAAGCTGCAAAGGGAAAATGGCGTTTTTTAATTCTAAAACGCCATTTTTTTATCTTAAATAATGGGTAAAAAGTCTTAAAAAAAAGCGATGAAAAAAAGACAAAATTAGGCTTAATTGACAACAATGAGGATGAAAAAAACGAAAAAAAATGTTTAATGAACAAAAGTGAGAACGCTACTCTTCATAAGTCCTTGCCAAATAAGCGTTGATGAAAGTTTGCCATTGGATATGCCACCGATTGAAACAACTTATAAACATTTCTCTTATCCTGTTGATTCGGTTTATGTTGCAACAATATACAATAATTCAATAATTACCAACATTGATAATTTTTTCCAGAGTTTGGATACAAGTACCGAGAGTTTGGATACAAGTACCAAGAGTTTAGATACAAGTACCAAAGGTTTAGGTACAAGTACCAAAGGTTTAGGTACAAGTACCAAAAGTTTAGATACAAGTACCAAGAGTTTAGATACAAGTACCAAAGGTTTAGGTACAAGTACCAAAAGTTTAGATACAAGTACCGAGAGTTTGGGTACAAGTACCAAAGGTTTAGGTACAAGTACCAAAGGTTTAGGTACAAGTACCGAGAGTTTGGGTACAAGTACCAAAGGTTTGGATAATGTTATGAAAAGTCTTTATACAGGCACGGAAGGCTGTGTTAAATGTCTTATTATTATTGATAATTAGTTATATTGGTAGTTATTCTTTCCCCTGTTCGGGGTCTTCATTAAGTTCCAACTTGCGTATGAAATTGCGTTTTTCCATCGCAGAAGCAGTGCGAAATGAGTACTTTTTATTTCCTGCTGAGAACTCTTTTTCCCCCCGCGGCGTTTCGTTTATGATTGAATTAAAGTCATCAAAGGACGAAAGGACGCTCATTATCGCTCCGTTGTACGAGAAGAAGTACCAATGGTCAGGATTTGCCTCAATATAAATACGTAATTCCGTGCCGAGTGTGCCTTTTGTCAGTTGGATACGGGTTCTTATCTTCTTATTTACCTGATATTTGCCAACGATAGCCAGTTCCGCATCTCCCTGTGCTATGTAACAACGAAAAATATTGTCCCAACGCAGCCTGACATCAGTGAAATAAAGGGTGTAATCCATCCCCTTCGGAATTTCTTTCCATTCTCCCGTAATGAGCAGGTCGTCATATAAATCTTGTCCCTTCTTTTCGCCAAAAAGATGTATCAACTGCTCATTATAATTGGATTCTTCAAGTACTATTGGGGATAAATTCATATCCTCGTATAATTCCACTCCCATTAAATCCAACGCCTTCTGGGAAAAAGGAAACTTAAATGCAAGGGAAGTTTGAATATCCGCTTCCGTATTGCCGTCTTCCTTCGTTTTTGTGGTTATTGTTCCATAATTATCCATTCTAACCAAGCCATTATTGAATCCAAAGCCTATTGCTCCTTTCCCTTTTGCCGTGCAGGTGCGGCGATTAAGCGAAAGATAGTCCGCATTCACATTGTCAAAGTCTTCGAGTTTTTCTTGTGTTGATATACGATATTCGTTACTTGTTTTGTCATAAGTGAGTAAGCCCATAGCCTTTACGATGACGTTATCGGCTTCTGTTTCCGATGAAATAAAGGCTGTGTTTGGGATAAGATTTGACTTGTTGAACAAAATGGAAGCAGTTAATCGGTTGCCATTTATATCAACAGGTGCTTCGGGAATAGGGATATAAATTGCCTGAGGATTGAAGTTTGCTTTGAATTTCAGCCATCCTGTCTCATTGCATTGGTGTGTAAGTTGAACACCTCCATTGAAGAAGAAATTGCTGTCATCTGACGTAATGTTCATATCTCCGTAGAATAGAAAAGCCGAATTTAAGGTAAGCGGGGTTTCCTTGTTTATTATGCCTTCTGCTTTTGTGATGCCGGAAGCAGGATTTATTTTTGACATAAAGACAGAATGTTTTTTCATATCCTCATCTACATAATCTATGTAGCCGTTGGCAGAATACAGAGAGGCGGAAGCAATATGTATGCGTGCATTATAGAACAGATGATATTGACTTTCTACATTGGCAAGTATGTCAGCCTTTTCTATTGTATCCATTTGTGCCCCCGGATTGATAACAATACGACCATTGATTGGCTTTACGGCAACATCGGCAACTTTTATGAGATATACATCATTGGCAATAAGTTTGGAAGCATTCAAATCAAGAGTAGCCTTTACGGCATTGAAGGTCAGTCCTTTTTGTTTTGGATGAGTGGAATAGAATGTTGCACCCGGCTGTTCCAAATCTAAAATATCTTTAAGAGGCTTGCTTGCCATATCTCCTGCTGATGTTGATTCGGAGTTAAGCACGGAAAGCATCTTCTTATCCAAATCCCAGTCAAATCTATCAACCTCACAGGCATATTGAAGATAAGGAAATTCCTGTTCTGCAAGCCCTTCATTGGATATAAATTCTCCCTTCCTTATTTTGAAATCAACTTTAGCCTTAACATCATCAGCAACAAAGGCATCAGAACCCATATCAATAGATTTGATAACAAGTTTTGAAGTATCGGAAGTGTAAGTAATGTCTTTGAAGGTGGTGTTTTGCGAACTAACAAGCATTTGTCCGGAAGTTGTTGTGCCGTTTCCAAACAAGCCGTTTGGCGTTACCTTTAACGTACCTGAATGTAATGCTTCGCCGTCATACATATAAAATTCTTCGTTTTTTTGTTTCACAAGCATATAATCAAGTTTTGGATACCACGTTTCATCTGTTTTGGTTACTTCTACGTTAGGAAAGTTTGTATTCTTTGCACAATTAAATTTTTCAGTTATGCACATAAGCGAGTCCGGATGGAAAATAAACTTCTTGGAATTGGAACGGGAAGCCACATAATCTAATCTACCTGTCCCGAGTAATCCATTGGAACTTAAATCTATGCTTTCATAATACTGTCCTTTGCCTCCGTAAGCCGCCATACCTGTTTGAGAGGTTTGGGTTATAAATCCGAGAGAGTAATCCCGCATAACTTTCAGCGGTTTGTTCATATCGGCAAAAATACCTGCAGAAACAAAAACACCTGAGAACTTTATACTGTCGGTCTTAAAAGTAAACAGGCTCTTAATCTTAAAAGGGTCTAATTTGTAATAAAAATTATCTCTGTGATAAACCCCATTCTGTATTTTAGGATTGTCATAATAAACAAACGAAGGGTCTAATGAAGAGAGTATAGGGTAGTCTTTGTTTTTCTTTATGCTGCCTTTGTTATCGGGAGCGTCAATAAGCAGTTCGCATTTAAGTTTTTGCAGCGGGGTTTGAATTGCTATAAATTTGGTACTGTCCTCAAAAAGCGGCACGTAAAACTTCATTGAATCTATTGTAGGAAGGTTTAATGCAAAGTTATCGTAAGAAAACTTACAGCCATTGCCCTGCATAACGAAACGACCTGCCATTACCCTGCCGTTAAAGTCTATGTTACGGTTCTTTGTTATGATAATATCACCGTTATATGGCGAAACAATAATATTATGCGTATCACTGAGAGAAAAGTTCTCAACTCCATGAACCCACAATGTCATATCAAGGATATTAAATACGGCATTAGCCTCGTTAGTTGTGCGAGAAGTGATACGGATTGCGTCATGGTCAAGTTTTTTCTCCTTTGCAGCAATGAAATCGTAAAGTTTCTGCTTTGCAATAGCAGTTTTGTGGTAGTTTTCATAAATAATAAATCCGTTCAGAGCAAGATTGATGAGCATAACTTCTGTTTGTGTAGGGTCTAAACGCAGATAACGGGAGAACTCATCTACGGTAAATGTTCTGTCATTCACCTTTTCCGTAAATTGCTTCACTCGATAGAGCGGACTTATTTCATCAATCTTCTGTACCTCTTTCCACTTCTGTTCGGAGAAAAAGTTGTTACTCTCTATTGTAGCGTAACTATTGTGCGACAGACTCTTCGCAGGAGCAAATTCTATTTTGTAATCGTTCAGGTTTATGGCTATTCCCTCGCAGTAAATGTCAATACAGTGATATGAAGAAATCCATGGAGAAGCCGAAATGCCCTCTTTGTTATCGCTACACATCAATTCACGACTACTCTTGTTATAAGACATTTTAGTACCCGGATGATACAGCGAGTCATTACCAATATATATCGTTATCTGACAGTCGTTTGAAATGATGCCGCTTTGACTGAACGGATGTACAACCGCCTTTGCCACAGCAAACTTCTTACCTTCACGATAGAAAATCAACTGTGCAGGCTCTATATCCTTCCCTGTGCCAAGAAATTTGCCGCCCTGCTGTGTGAATCCCCCAACATAATCCACTCCTTCAAAGACATTCTTAATTATTTCTTCGTGTTTGTAGGAGTAAAAACGCGGATAAGTGTTGCTGCCTGCCTTATCGCCGCATACATCTTCAAAACTGCCGAAAAGTTTATGAGAAAAATATTCCTTATTGGTAAATTCCACCGAATCGGCTTTGAAGCCTGCCTTTTCCAAAGAGACATTATAATTCTTTAATTCTACAAATACGTTATCCGCAGGCAGACCTGCCCTTGACCAATTTACCTTTCCACCTCTGCCTTCCCAAACATTCTCCATCAGGAATAAAGTTCCGTCAGTGCCGTAAATTGTATTGCTTTCCTTTGAGGATGAATACGTTATATCAATAGCCTTTTTGAACACGGCATACACTCCTCTTACGCTGTCACTGTGAAATACAAAATCCTTGTTATTTGCTTCCCATTTAGTTGTCTTTGAAAGATATAGTGCATTATTTGATAACAAGTTAAGCGTTGCGTCTATGGCTGCCACGAAACCTCTAATGGTTACAGCCTTATTTGAAATGTATCTTTGGCAACCTTTTAACCATTGATTATAACTTTCTAACGATTGACCTGATTGCGAAAAGGCTATCTGGCATTGCACGAATTCGGCAAATCCTGTCCTTGCCCGTATACTTCTGTCATACATCTGTTTAGCCAGAACGGCTGTTTCCCGTTGCACTATCGCATTTGCTGCCGTGAAAACGCTGTCATATCGGTCTAACATCTGTTTCCATTCTTTTGTCTGTTCCTTTTTCATATTGGCATCGGAGGTATAAAGTTGCTCTAATTCAGCAATAAAGGTAGCAGGTGAGCCACTAAATCCACCAAACTTCTGTCCGTTGGCACTGAATCCCGAAAGAATCATTGTCATCAAGGAAAAAATCACACAAAACGTTTTGTTCATAATTACTTCTTTTATATCATTATATTATTCAACGCTTTTGCAAACGGTTTATTTCAAAAGGCGTTAATTTTTGGCTGCAAAAATAGTATTTTTTATGATAACAATTTATGTTTTCAGTCATTCATTTTATTCAAATGTCGTTAGATGATTTCAAAATGGAGTTTTATATCACTTAAAATTGTTAAAAATAATACGTAATCAAATTACAGAAAATTATAATCAAATTCCGGCGTTCTGTAATTTGATTATAGAACGCTATAATCAAATTATAGAATACTATAATCAAGTTATAGCGTTCTATAATTTGATTTCAGAAAAGCAAAACACCATATAATAACAACAAAGCAACCCGACAACATTATATTATCGGGCTGCTTTGGTCATATAAGAGCATCTTATTTTATTACAAACTTTTTCTTTACTTCGCCTTGTGTGGTTAGGAGTTTCAATGTGTAATTGCCTGATGGTAAATTAGCAATATCTACCTTTGCTTCGTGTCTGTTCAACTCCTTCTCCTTGACTTTCACTCCCAGATTATTGTAAATCTCAAGCGTTATTACCTTAAAATCACTTTGAATAAACAACTCATTTTTCGCAGGATTTGGATAAATGGAAATAGTTTTTTCCAATCGTAATTGAGTTAAATTGTTTATCGTGTCTGTAATTGTATCCGTTATGATTGTAGTATCGGCTTTTGGTATTAACAATATAGGTAGCCATTCTATAAACATTTTATGATACATATAATACAC
>JAISTG010000079.1 GCA_031272705.1 Bacteroidales bacterium
CAAAACCCGCCTCGGCGAACTGATTGACCTTTTCACCAACAAAATCCGCTTCGGCGCGGACAGCAAAGACCTGCTCGGCCGCGTCTATGAATACTTTATGGGAATGTTTGCCGACAGCGAGGGCAAGCACGGCGGCGAGTTTTACACCCCGCGCTCCATTGTCCGCCTGCTCGTGGCGATGATTCAGCCCTTCCAAGGCAGGGTGTATGACCCCTGCTGCGGCTCCGGCGGGATGTTCGTCAGCAGCGAAGATTTTGTGGCGGAACATTCCGGGCGCATCGGCGACATTGCCATTTACGGTCAGGAACTCAACACCACCACTTGGCGTCTTGCCAAAATGAATATGGCGATTCGCGGCATTGATGCCGACATCCGTCAGGGCGACACCTTGCAGGACGACAAACATAAGGATTATCGCATCTTTACACAATCTTTTGAACGCAACTTTGAAAATAGAATATATGCTAACTTAAGGATAAAATTATGACGGAAAACAAAATTGAATTAAAGTCAGTCAGCGGACTGCTTGAAATGAACTTTTTCATTCCTGCGTATCAGCGCGGGTATCGTTGGGAAGAACGACAAATCATAGATTTATTGAATGATATTCTTGAATTTCAAAAGAAAAGCAAGAAAGAGGAAGGCGAGTTTTATTGCCTACAACCTCTAATAGTAACTTCCAAAGAAAATGATGTTTGGGAAGTTGTTGATGGGCAGCAACGTCTAACAACAATCTTTATTCTATTATCCTATTTGAAAGATGCTTTAGAAATTTTAGGGTTACCAAGCAATCTATTCTCAATAAAATATGAAACAAGAGAAGAAAATTGCAGCAGCAAAGAATTTTTGATGAATATTTCAAAAATTAAGGAAATAAATAAAACCAATATTGACTTTTACAGGATGAGTGATGCGTTTTTAATTATAAAACGTTGGTTTGATGACAATAAACCTAATAAAGGAGATTTTTGTAACGTCTTATTAAAAACAGATTATGATAAAGAAAGCAATATAGACAAAGCAAACAATGTCCGTTTTATTTGGTATCCAATCAATGCCAACGATGATACAGCCGAAAAACCAAATGTTACTTTTGCAAAATACAATCAGGGGAAAATTGATTTAACAAATGCCGAACTCATTAAGGCAATTTTTTACCTGACTGACAGCGATAAAGATAAAAAGAAACACCAAATCAAAATCGGCTATGAATGGGATGATATGGAGAATTCATTGCGAAAACCTGACTTTTGGCGTTTTATCAACCCTTCCAAATCGTTTCAAAATCATATTGAGTTTATTTTTGACTTGGTTGCTGCAAAATATGAAAAACAAATAAAATTGAAAATCAATAAAAATCTTGACAGATATTGGTCTTTTTATATATTTAATGAGTTGATTTCAAAGAATATAAAAATATATGAGGATACTAAATTTGATAATGCTCGTGATTTTCTGTGGGACGAAATTAAAACCTACTACCGCACATTTGTTGAATGGTATAATGACAGCCAATATTTCCATCTCATTGGTTTTCTTTTACAAGTAGGCGGTATAGAAAACAGCGTTGAAAAAATAAAAGAATTAGCCGAAACCAACTCAAAATCACAATTCGTAGAAGCATTGAAAAAGAAGATAAGAAGTCATTTTGGTGAAATCAATTTTAATGAAATCGGTTACGATGATAATTACGAAAAGGCAAAGAAACTCCTATTATTGTTCAATGTGATTACGACGATGAACAGCGAATATAACAAGTTTGCATTCGACAGATATTTAAAAGAAAGTTGGAGTTTGGAACACATTCACGCTCAACAGTCCGAAGAAATTACTAACGAAAAGCAACAGAAGCAACTGTTGGAAGAACAAAAAAACGACTCTTATATAAGCAAGCAAGGCGAATTATCAGATGAAATTAATGAATTGTTAAAAATGCCGACCATTGACCAAACGAGATTTGAGGACTTGCAAAAAAGAATTTTCAATTTATCATCGGATGCGGAACAAACTATTCATTCAATTAAAAACCTTGCTTTGCTCACATCGCCGGACAATTCCTGTTTGAATAATTCACCGTTTCACAGAAAACGCGATAAAATAAAACAACTTGACGAAAAAGGTTCATTTATACCCATTTGTACTAAAAATGTTTTTTTAAAATATTACTCAAAAAATGTTGAACAAAATGTGAAATGGGACAAAAAAGATATGGATGCATATCTTGCCGAAATGAAAACAGTATTAACCGATTATATCACAATTAAGGATGAAGAATATGGAAAATAAAGAATTTACTTTTTGGGATTTAATTTCCGAATATACAATAGAAATACCTGCAATTCAGCGGGATTATGTGCAAGATAGATTGTATTCAGACTTGCAAAAAGAGGAATGTGATATTGTTGGCGACATACAAAAATCACTTACTAATAAGACAAAAACCAATCTACATTTTATTTATGGCAAAGTTGATAATCAAGAGTTAGTTCCTTTGGATGGGCAGCAACGATTGACAACTTTATTTTTATTACATTGGTTTTTGTCGTTAGGAACATTGTCTGATGATAATAAAAAGATTTTATCAAAATTCACCTATGAAACTCGTCCGAGTTCAGAGGATTTTTGCTTGAAATTGGTGAAAGAAAGCATTGAATACGATAATAACAAGAAAATTAGCGAACAGATTATCAATTCAAAATGGTTTTTCCTGTCGTGGAAAAACGACCCGACAATATCTGCAATGCTCAATATGCTTGATATTATTCAACCAAAATTCAACAAGCCGAATGAAGATTTGTTTAATCTGTTATGCAGCAAAAGTTGTCCTGTAATATTTCATTTTTTGCCATTGGAACAGTTTAAGTTAGACGATGAGATTTATGTGAAGATGAACTCTCGCGGGAAGCCGCTTACCGAATTTGAGAATTTTAAGGCGAATTTTTCTATTCTTTTTGACCACGACAACCAGTCAAAATTGGATAATGAATGGTTGGATATTTTCTGGAAATTTGAAAAAGACAATGATACTATCAATTTAAAAGAAGTCGATAGAAAATATCTGAAATTCATTGAAAATATATC
>JAISTG010000021.1 GCA_031272705.1 Bacteroidales bacterium
TCGTCGTGTTCCACAAGTCAGAAGTAAATCGCTTTTTAATATATCTCGCTGAATTTGAGAAATATTACCTGTTTTTGTACAGTTTTGTCTGCTTGTTGCGGATTATTCGGAAAAATGTTTTACTTTTGCAACAAAAAATAAGGGAAAAAGACACCTTAAATTGTCTTGAACCATTAATTTTATTATGAAAGCAAATAAATTGTTCTTGTTTTTATCTGCTATTCTGTTTAGTATTTGTTCTACCAATGCACAAATCATTGATAGTATTCAAGGTCGTTATTCCGGAGAAATTGATTTTCCCGATTTTGATATTGAATCTATATTTGAGAAAGCAATGGAAAAGATAGACTTATCGCAAGGAGAAAAAGTTCAAAAAGGGACAGAAGAGTTTGCAAACATTCATAGTAAAACAGAAAACGGTGTTGCTATTGAGTCTCAATTTGCGGAAATTGAGATAAAAGACAGTACTATATCTTTGAAATTACCCTTCAGTCCTTCACCTGCAATACATACAATAAAGGAAGTTGAAAACATGGAGGATGGATGCCTTTTTGTTACAACCAAAGGGCGAACGATGTATATAAAGTATGATGGGAATAATGCAATATTTGTTTTTAATCAATTAAAGTTAATTCTGCATAAATTGTAGATTGCTATTTGGAAAGTATAAAACTATTCAAGAGTCCGATGACATTATGTTGTCGGGCTATTTTTTGTTTTTGTGTATCTAAAATTATTTAATAAGGATTTATGAAGGAGTATCCTCACTTTTATCTATGAAAAAAAGTGTATCTTTGCAGGCGAAAATATAGTTTTTTTTAGTCTTATGAAACATCAATATAAAGAAAATATACCTTATTTATTACGAAAGAGACGGCAAAATGATAAACACAATTTTTCATAACGGAATATAAATCATTGACTATGAAGATACTCATAATTCAAACCGCGTCCATCGGTGATGTAGTGCTATCAACATCTCTTATGGAGACATTACACAGGGATATACCTGAGGTAGAGATAGATGTTGTCGTAAAAAATGGTAATGAAGAATTGTTTGAACATCATCCTTTTATAAAAAAGGTATTTGTTTGGCAAAAAGCAGAACAGAAGTATCGCAATTTGATGCGATTATCCCACGCAATACGTTCGCAACATTATGATAAAGTGATAAATATACAGCGTTTCTTCAGTAGCGGACTGCTAACCCTGTTGGCGAAAGCAAAAGAAACAAGAGGTTTTAGCAAAAATCCGTTATCTTTTTTCTTTTCAAAGCGTTATGCACATAAGATAAGCCATAATGGATTTGTGCATGAGATAAAGAGAAATGCAACTTTGATTGAGGGTTTGTACTCTTTACCTGTTGCGAAACCGCATCTTTATCCCTTGGAAGAAAGAATATTTGATTTCCAAAACGGGATATATTACACCATAAGCCCATCATCACTCTGGGAAACAAAGCAATATCCGCCTGAAAAATGGGCTGAATTGATTAAAGATGCAAAGGGTGTTGTTTGTTTGCTTGGAGGCAAGAATGATAAAGAATTATGCGAACGTATAATTGCTGCTTCGGGGAATGAAAACTGCATAAATATGTGTGGAAATCTGACTTTCTTGCAGTCTTGTAATGTAATGAAGTATGCCAAAATGAATTTCACCAATGATTCTGCTCCTTTGCATTTTTGTTCTGCGGTTAATGCTCCGGTTACAGCGGTGTTTTGTTCCACTGTTCCTGAATTTGGATTTACTCCTTTGAGTGATGACAGTCTCGTTGTGCAGACCAAAAAAAAGTTAAACTGTCGTCCGTGTGGCTTACATGGCTTCAAGACTTGTCCCAAAGGGCATTTTGCCTGTGCAAACACCATCAACATCTCTGATTTGACTGTAAGATTGTAACTAAATTGTAAAATGATGGCTTAATGGACAAAAAGTGAGGATGCTACCCTTCATAAGCCCTTGCCAAATAAACGTTAATAAATGTCTGCCACTTGCTATACCATTGACTAAAAGAAGTAATAAACACTTCTCATTTTGAGTTAGTTAATGTTGCAATCATACACTATAATTCAATATTTGCAGGCTGTTCGGACGGCTTTTTTAATTAACTGAAAATCAGCATCTTTGATTTTGTGTTTAAAACTCTTGAATATTGACCCTCAAACTCTTGAATATTGGGGGTCAATATTCAAGAGTTTGAGGGTCAATATTCAAGAGTTTTAAATATCGCTTTTTGGAAACCTCAAATCAGGGAACAAATTAAAGATGTCTCGAAAACCATCGCTGATTATGCCTTTGATTTGAAAACCATTTTGTTCTAAAAAATTATGCCTTCCTGATAATCCTGCAATGGTTCCTTCCTATTGATATACTTTTGCCATATTTTTTTTGTTGCTTAATCAGCTTGCAAAGGGAATAAATTTATAAATATCAAAATAAAAAGAGTATTAAATAACTCCGGACAGGTTTAACAAAAATACAGATAAAATAACAGGTGCAAAATATCGTACAATAAAATAATATATACCATATCCTCTGTTAAATGATGTACTGCCATTGGTAATTTGTCCTCTCACCAAATCTTTTTTCATAAACCAACCCACAAATAAAACTATTAAAAAACCTCCCGCAGGTAACATAAATCTATCGGTAAGAGAGTTGAGAAAATCAAATAAACTTGAACCCATTACTTTTATTGTACTGCCCTCAACTTGTGAAAAGGCACAAAGTACGGCAAGTGTCGCAACAAAAAGCGATATAATTAAAACCGCCATCGCACGTTTGACTTTTAACTCCTGTATAATGAACAAACAAATCGGTTCTAACATGGAAACAGATGATGTAATGGCGGCAATAAAAACCAAAATGAAAAAGAATAATCCAAAGATATTTCCGGCGGGCATCATAGAGAAAACCATAGGTAAAGTTTCAAAAACAAGTGTTGGACCTGAGGTCGGCTCTATTCCAAAGGTGAAAACCCCGGGGAAAATTGCAAAACCTGCTAATGTTGCTATTGTTAAGTCGGCTAATCCTATTGTGATGGCAAGTTTTGGTATGGAGGTTTTATCTTTAACATATGCCCCATAAGTTATCATACAGCCCATTCCCAGACTCATTGAGAAGAAAGATTGTCCTATAGCAGAAAGCATTGTGTTAATAGTTATTTTACTGAAATCTGGTTTGAGAAGAAAATTCATTGCTTTGCCAAAACCTTCAAGAGACGTGGAATAAACAAACAAACCAATGATAATAAAAGCAAGTACCGGCATTAAAACTTTGTTCATTCTTTCAATCCCTTTTTGCACTCCGCCGATAACTATCATTGCTGTGAAAAACACAAAAACAAGTGCGGCAACAGTAGGTTTCCATCCGGTATTTATGTAATTTGTGAAGTTATTTTGGATTTCAGTTGGGTCTTTCCCGACAAAACCTTCGGTAATTCCTGTTTGAATGAAAGAAATAGACCATCCAGCCACTACGGAATAAAATCCATATATGAAAAACGAAGTTAGAATACCGAGAATCCCAACTATTGTCCAGCGTTTTCCTTTTGTAAGTATGTCAAAGGCGCCGAAAGCATTTCTACCTGTTTGCCTTCCAATTACGAATTCAGACATCATTATAGGAATTGCTATTGTAAGGCTGCAAAGAATATAAATAATTATGAAGGCACTGCCGCCATTATTTCCCGCTAAATAAGGGAATCTCCATATATTCCCGAGTCCTATGACGCTGCCTGCAACTACTGCGAGCGTACCGAATTTTGAACCAAAAGTAACTTTTTTATCCATTCTTATAATTTTAAAGTTTATATGTTATTATTAGATTTATTGTTTAACATTTTAATTTCACTACGGGCGGCAAAAGTAATAAAATAAACCCAAAAAAGTTTCACTACGACAAAATAATGTGAAATTGGAGATTTTGATTTATTTGTTGTTATCCTCGTATAATTTGCTGATTGATTACAACATTATCATTTTCTTTATATATTTTCTTCGTATTTGGAAAAAAAGTATTACCTTTGCACCTTTATTTTTTGAAAATTATATGAATAAATTAGCAGTTATAGCCTTCGGTGGCAACGCTTTACTTCGCAGCGGACAGAAGGGTAATTATGAAGAACAAATTAAAAATGTAATGCAAACCTGCGATTCTCTTACGGATTTGCTGAAACAGAATTATAATATAGTGATAGGACATGGAAATGGACCGCAGGTAGGAAATGTAATGCTGCAACACGAAGCAGGAAAGAAGAAATTTGATATTGAACCCATGCCGATGGATTTTTGTGTTGCGGAAACGCAAGGGTCTATTGGGTATCTTATAGAGCAAGGGTTTCGCAACATTCTTTTGCGTGAGAAGATAAATCGCAACGTTGTAACGCTTCTAACGCAAGTTACGGTGGATAAAAATGATGTTGCGTTTTCCAATCCTTCCAAACCGGTGGGACCTTATTATAAAAAAGATGAAGCAGATGCGATTATGAAAGCCACAGGTGCAATATTCCGCGAAGACCCTAAAGGAAATGGCTGGCGAAAAGTAGTTGCGTCCCCTCGTCCGTTACATATTAGCAATATAGAACTCATTAAGCAGTTGGCATTGGAAGAAAACATTGTTATAAGTGTTGGTGGGGGCGGTATTCCTGTTGTTGAAGACGGTGATATAAAAGGTGTTGAGGCGGTTATTGACAAAGATTTGGCATCTGCTTTACTTGCTGTGGAAATTGGAGCTGACGAATTTTACATCTTAACCGATGTTGAAAAAGTATATATCAATTTTCGCAAGCCGGGAGAACTGGCTCTAAACCACTTAACTGTTGCTCAAGCCGAAGAATATCTTGCTCAGGGACAATTTGCAGAAGGTTCAATGGCTCCAAAAATACGTGCAGCCCTTTATTTTGTAAAAAACGGCGGCAAGGAATGTATTATAACCGAAGCCTCTCAACTTTCCAACCCAAATTGTGGCACAAGAATTTTCTGGTAACAACTAAACATATTTTATAATCAAATTCCAATTTATTATAATCAAATTCTAGCGTTCTATAATTTGATTATAACACGCTAGAATTTGATTTCATTTTCCTGTAATCAAATTTCAGGAAATTAAAACGTTAATTTGGTACCATTATCATTGAAGTTAGTGAGTGGAAACAACGAAAAAATATATCAAAACTTGTTCTTTGAAAAGTTTTTTGTACTTTTGCAAACCTAAAATTAAGAATATGGACGAATTAATACTAAAATTAAAGCAGGAAATCATTGAAGTACTGAATTTAGAGGAAGTAAAGCCTGAGGATATTGACGAAAACGCACCGCTTTTCGGTAGTGTGAAGCCTATTGATGCAAACCAAGAACCTGAGGAGATTGATGAAAACGCACCGCTTTTCAGCAAAGGATTGGGCTTGGACAGCATTGACGCTCTGGAACTCATCGTTTTGATGGAGAAAAACTATGGAATAAAACTCAAAGACCCTGCTAAAGGAAAGGAAATCTTTAAGTCGGTGAAGGTTTTGGCTCAATACGTAGAGGCAAACAGAACAAAGTAATGAGCCAAGCAGTCATTTCCTCAATGGGAATGGTGTCGGCAATCGGTAATTCCTGTTCCGATGCCCTTAAAGCCTTAAAAGAAGGTCGCAGTGGCATAGAGCCGTTACGTTTTCTGCAGACTGCCCATTGTGAATTCCCTGTCGGCGAAGTCAAAATGAGCAATGAACAAATGTGTTCTTTGCTTGGCATACCGCAAGATGCGGTTACAACCCGTACTTCCTTAATGGGAATGCTGGCAGTGAAGGAAGCATTACAGGAAATTGACCTTCAGGAAAAAGGAAAACGGATTGCACTGATTTCAGGCACTACCGTAGGCGGCATGGATAAGAGTGAGCAGTATTATTTGGATTTCTTGTCAAATGATAACCGCAATGCGTATATTTCTACGCACGATTGCGGAGCGTGCAGCGAAATGATAGCGGATTATTTTGGTATTTTCACCTTTGTAAATAGTATTTCAACGGCTTGTTCTTCGGCTGCGAATGCCATATTGCTTGGTGCCGAACTGATAAAAAGCGGCAGGGTTGATATGGTTGTTGCAGGCGGAAGCGAATGTCTTACTAAGTTTCATTTGAATGGCTTTAATACCCTGATGATACTTGATAAAGAACCTTGCCGACCTTTTGATGCGAGTCGTGCGGGGCTGAATCTGGGCGAGGGAGCGGCGTATGTGGTTATTGAATCGGCGGAAAGTGCCGACAAACGCGGGATAGAACCGCTTTGTGTGCTGAAAGGCTATGGTAATGCGTGCGATGCGTATCATCAAACAGCCTCATCACCGGATGGAAACGGGGCTTTCCTTGCAATGAAACAGGCTCTTGCCAATGCAAAACTTCAACCCGAAGACATAGATTACATTAACGCACACGGTACAGGCACACAAAATAACGATTTAAGCGAAGGACGGGCAATAGAAAGAGTATTTGGCGATAACATTCCGCCGATTTCTTCCACCAAATCCTTCACAGGGCATACCACAAGTGCGGCAGGTGGCGTTGAAGCCGTGATTTCAATTCTTGCATTGAGAGAAAATTTTATCCCTTTGAACTTAAACTTTTCCAAATCAATGCCTGAACTTTCATTTACGCCGTCTGTGGATATGGAAACGAAGAAACCGCTCACCAATATCCTGTCCAATTCCTTCGGATTTGGAGGAAACGACACGTCTTTGATATTTTCAAAACTCTAAATCAAAGTATTATGGCAAGCAACGTATATATCAAAGCAGTAAAACAAATTTCGGCACAGCAACCTTTATGTGAGGAATGGTTGGAACACCCGATTACATATACCGAACCTTATATCGGAAGCGTAGAGCCTGATTACAAACTGTTCTTTGCTCCCAATGAGGCACGCCGATTAGGAAAGATACTCAGAAGGGCTTTACTTGTGTCCCGTCAAACGATGAAAGAGACTGATATTCATAACCCTGAGGCTATTATAACAGGTACAGGATTGGGTTGCATTGAGAATACGGAGTTCTTTTTGAAAGATTTGGTGAATGAAGGTGAAGAGTTGTTGAAACCGACCTATTTTATGCAATCCACACACAACACTATAAGTTCCTTAATCGCCATTGACGCAAAATGTAACGGCTATAACACAACCTATTCCAATAAAGGGATTTCGTTTGAATGTGCTTTGCTTGATGCCTTTCTTCAAATGAACGGCGGAAAACTGCATTCCGCATTGGTGGGAGCGTATGACGAGATGACACCTGACTATTTTACCCTTCTAAAACGAGCAGGCTATCTTGGGAAAGAGGGTTTGTGTTTTGCAGGGGAAACTTCTGTTGGAATGATGCTTGTGGATAACAGTCCTCAAACTGCGTTATGTCGGGTGGAAAACGTAGAAATATGTTACGGAAAGCCCGATTGGGAATATTTGAAACAATGTCTTAATTTTGAAAGTGTTGATGCCGTGATGACAGGACTTAACGGTGAGGCTGCGAATGACGGCATATATAACAGGGAATGTGCAAAATGGTTCCCGCAAAAGCCATTACTGCATTACAAACATTTATTCGGCGAATCCTATACTTCACCTGCATTTGCTGTTTATGCGTCTGCGATTTGTTTAAGCAGACAATACATTCCGCAACATTTGTTTGCAAAGCCCGAAACCGCATTCAAGGACAGAGAAATCAAGAGAATACTTTGTTATAATTCCTTTGAAAATCGTAATCATTCGTTTATAATTTTATCAATATGTGGAAGATAGTTTTATTATCGTCAGTGCAAGCCCTGTTTCTTTCTTTCGGTCAAGTCTTTTTGAAACTTGCGATGGTTAAAATGGAGAAATACAGTTTTACAATAACGTATTTTAAGTCTCTTTTTACGAACTGGTGGTTTCTTGGCACGGGTCTGTGCTTTGGAATTGCGACTGTGCTGTGGCTTTACATCATTAAACATGTCCCTTTGTCCGTTGCATATCCGCTTTCCGGCATTGCATATATTTTTGGTATGCTTGCAGCCGTCTATATCTTTCATGAGTCAATATCTTTGACCCGTTGGCTGGGCGTTTTGCTTATTATGGGTGGTGTTTGCCTTATTTTGAAGTAACGTTTTCGCCTTTCATAATATACACAATTCTTTTCATTGCTTCAAAATCAAGAAATAATCCCCCGTAATCAAGTTTCATTCCCCCATAATCAAATAAGGTTGATTATGGATGATTATTATTTGATTATGGATGAATGAAACTTGATAATGGAAAAATTTTATACCTTTGCAGCCATAAAAAAGAAGGATATGAAACATAGAATGTATATTTTATTGGTGTTGATGTTTGGAGGTACGGCTCTCTTTGCTCAAAAGCCCGCCACAGAAGCACAAATAAAACTTATGAATGAAAAAATTGTAGCCGCCTCCAAAAGTATGCAAACCCTGTATTGCAATTTTGAACAGCGGAAAGAAATGTCGGCACTGAGCGAAACCCTGATTTCAAAGGGTAAAATGCAGTATCGTAATGACAAAAAGTTAAGATGGGAATACACATCGCCCGATACCTATATCTTTGTGCTGAATAACGACAAGGTTTCAATGCAATCGGGCAGTCAAAAGAGCAATTTGGATAAGAATTCTGCGAAACTGTTTCAGCGAATCATTAAAATAATGCTTGATATTATTAGTGGAGACGGACTGAATGATACTAAAAATTTCACAGCAAAGTATTTCTACGGCAGGGAATTGTGGATTGTGGAATTGGAACCCGTACAGAAGGAAATGAAAAAGATGTTTGCGAAAATCATAATGACCTTTAACGTCAATGATTATTCGGCTGACAAAATTGAAATGCAGGGAAAGAACAGCGATAAGACCATAATAACATTGAGTAACAAGAAAATAAACGGCAAAATTGCCGATTCTGTGTTTAATTTGTAAGCAATAGAGAATGAAATTGACAGATGATTTTTGCCATATAAGGCAACAAGCTGACCAAAAGTACCTCGTGGCTTTTAATGCGGAGCATTGGATTTACAAAGCACACTTTCCAAATCATCCTGTAACGCCCGGCGTTTGTATAATGCAGATAGCAAAGGAGATAATTGAACAGCGTGTCGGCAGAAGGCTGCAAATAACCAAAATAAACAATGCAAAATTTCTCTCAATCATTGACCCGCATATCAATAATGAGGTTTGGTTTGAGTTTGACTTCCGTCCCGTTGCACAGATTGATGTTGAAGCGGTTGCATTTGCCTATAATGTTTTGGTGAAAATTTATTCCGTGAATGCAGATGTACATTTTTCAAAATTAAGTCTTGAATTACAATGATTCAAAACAAAATCTGTGTAATTATTCCCGTCTATAACAATGAGGAAAGGCTTGCATCGGTGATAGATAACGTGCTTTTGTTTATGCAGGATGTCATTGTGGTTAATGACGGTTCAACAGACCGAACGCAAAACATCATAAACCGCTATTCAAACATCACTTCCATTTCCTACAATAGAAATCGTGGCAAGGGATATGCTTTAAGGCAGGGGTTTAAGAAGGCTTTGTCAATGGGATTCGGCTATGCGATAACCTTTGACGCTGACGGACAGCATTATGGGAAGGATTTACCATACTTCCGCAAAGCAATAGCCGAACATCCTAATGCAATGATAATCGGATGCAGGAATTTGAATCAGCCGAATATGCCTTCCAGAAATTCTTTTGCCAATAAATTCTCCAATTTCTGGTTTTTGGTACAGACCGGACAGCGTTTGGCGGATACTCAAACGGGCTTTCGCCTTTACCCTTTAAGACTTAAACATTTTCTTCCTTTGACATCAAGATACGAGGCTGAATTGGAATTGCTTGTTCGTGCGGCTTGGAGGAACATACCGCTGATACAAATCCCCGTATCGGTACATTATGATGATGAACGTGTAACCCATTTCCGTCCAACAAAGGATTTCTTGCGTATAAGCCTGTTGAACGGTGTTCTTTGTTTGTTAGCGGTTGTATATGGTTATCCTTCAAAATTTTTACGTTCCAAATCCTAAATCTTAATGCAAGTTTGAATAGTCTGCAACAGCAGATCCTTTCATTTAAGGATGCTCTTTCTCTAATTAGTCAGATATAAATGCTATTGTTCATCAGAAAACAGATATTGAACATTTGCCGTTATATTGTTGCTCCCATATTAACTCTTAATGACTTTTGTGCGTGTTGCACTCACTCCAACAAACCAAAAAAACATATCAAAAACTAACAGTATGATTATCAAACCATTAAAGAGTGTTCCGAAAGGATTTTGGGTCGTACGGAAAACCGTAAAAAACGTTACAGAGAGTTATTGTAACGTTACA
>JAISTG010000029.1 GCA_031272705.1 Bacteroidales bacterium
GTGTTCCATTAGTGCCGGAAACTGATATTATGGATTATTATCTAAATACTATGAATTATTATACTGTATGGGGTAATTATGGAATTTCAAGTGGTGTTGCTCAACCATATTATACGGATGATATTATTTTAGTAAGAGGGATAGCGGCATTTGTATTATTATATCAGTATGTTGAAAATAATCCGGTTTTCTTTTGTGATGCACAATATTTTCAAATACGGAAACAAATGAATGATAGTTCTATTCTTGCCCAAGCAAGATATGACACTATAAATAATCCAAGTACTGCTTTTAGATATATTGAATTTTTGTTTGGAAATTCTATAATTCTTAAAGATACCTTTTTTGTATCTGTTACAAAAGCCTTAAATAATCCTTATTATCCAATAGACGGACAGCATCAAGAATGTTTTTCTAACTGTAGTTTTGATATATTGTCAAACAGACCAAAAAACAAAGATAGCAACGATATATGTTGTTCGCAATTAGCACCTCTCATTAAGACTCCTGCGTCTTATTTTTGGCAGACATTTCAGGAAGATACAGCAACAACAACCTTTGGTGTTATAGGGGAACCTTTAACAAACGCTCATTTCTTTGCTAATTGTAATCCGTCATTATTTCTTTTCCCGATATTAGACACAATACCTGTAACCTATTCGCAGGCAGACGCATCTGTAATCACAGATACCATTGACTCAATATTCACTTTTACAATGGAAATCTTGGGACAAGGGTATCCTGCAATGCCTTATGAAATTGGCTTTGTCGTTTCAACTGATTCTAATTATTTGAATTTGGAAAACGGCTCTGTTTATAATTTCCTTTACGACACCACCAACAACTACTATTCGCAAGTATTCAATTTCACAACGTTTCCTTGCAATACTGATTTGTATATGAGGAGTTTTGTTTTGACAAAGATTTACACTACTTACGGCGACACTTTAACACACATTGATTATGGTGATATAAACTCGTTTTCTTATAATTGTATTGAAGCAGATACGAATAATATAACAACTATTTATAACAATATTCAAATTAAACTTTATCCAAATCCAACGGACAAAGAACTAACAATTGAAACAACTCTTCCAATGCAGAAGGTTGAAGTAATAAATTCCAACGGACAAACAATTTATATCAATGAACCAAACAAAAAAGAGGTAAAAATCAACACTTCAAAGTTTGTGTCAGGGAATTATATTGCAGTAATAACTACTTCAAAAGGTATTGTTAAGAGGTCGTTTGTAGTGAAGTAAAACTTTTTTCTCAGTAATTTGTTTTAATTGAAAAAATGTTTGTATCTTTGCAGCCGTATTTTTTTTAATAAATTGTAATTATGATTAGAATTAAAGAACAAAAAAGGTTAGTAGCATTGTTTTTTGCAGTGATGTTTTTTGATGCTACAGGTGCATTTGCACAAAATTCTATTCAAAGTGAGGTAAAGGAAATTCAGTCGCCGACAGGACAACCTTATACTCAAAAGATTATTTTTGACACGGTGTCTATATCCTTCTCACAGAGTGGATATACAAACAATCCTTACATCTTTTACAGAACAAAAGTAGGAAGTCCAACTGCGACAGAAGTTGCACATTTAGTCAATCCTGATTTCCATGTGAAAGATGTCAAAGTTCTTGGTAACGAAATGTTCTTTTGTGGAGACTTTGGCGGGAAAGGATTCATTGCAAGAGAAGTTACCAATAGTTTTTTCACAAATGGAACTTTCAAGTGGGATTTTATTCAAAATTCTATGTCTATTGAGAAGATAGAAGTTTTTAACAATCAGTCTGGCTTGCAGATTGTTGGCATTGGAATAGATCCCAATAAACAGACTTTCTTCCTGCATTATGACGAACCTGCGGGAAACTATGACATCTATCAAAGTAGTGATCCAAAAGAAGTAATGGAAGATCTGGAATTAAACAGCCAACACATTCTTACTGTTAGTTATTTACCACTCCAAAGTGGAACAGTTGGTGTTGTCATAAGAAGATATGACCAAAACAATATCTCTGTTGCTACTACTATTCAAAGGTCATTTGACTTTAAAACTTATAATGATACTTTATCTAAATTTCAGGCGAAAACTATTTGGGGCGACTATTTAGCAGTAGTTGGAACGGCAAAGGATGCTGGGACTGCGATTCTTGCTGCTACATTTGCAGTAACAATCAATACAATGCCTATTCTTCAGGCTGATAGAATTGAAGGATTTAATGATGCAAATATAAAAATTAGAGACTTAACTTATAATGACAATAGTGGAGACCAAACATTACTCATTTTGGCAAGTACAACTTCTAATACCTATCCGAATACAACATTGGATGGCGTGATAAAATAGGATGTTTCTATCCCGCCACCACCAGCAAATGTTGATATTTATTACGGAACTAATGGCAACAATACATTATTCCTTAATGGAATTGTAGAATATGCTCCTTTTGAGTTTGTAACAATAGGAACAGACCCTTCCAATAAAGCAGTTAATTTCTGGTATGCAGACAGAAGTTTGCAAGGAGGTAATTGTAATATACATTCAACAATACCTCTAAAAAGCGAAAGTCATCAAGCCGCTCCTTATTCTTTTGTTACAAATATATTTAACGCTTCAATAAACTGGCAACAGGAAACGAACGTTGATTATTCAGTTCCATTATTCATGATTTGTAATTAGGTTACCTTATGAAAAAAATAATGTTTTTAGCAATCATTGCAATAATGTGTTATATACCTACATTTGGTCAGACATTAGGTACACATGGGCAAGGAATGGGAATAGAGCCTCAAAACACATTAAGATACTTTTTACCTTATTGTTTTGCTAATGGAAGAAAATTAATTCCTGATAATGATCTTGGATTTGTAGTTAGTGGAGCCAGTAATTCACAATATATCACCCCTTTAAGTGCAGTGGCACAACCATATTTTTCAAATCAGCCAATAAAAATAATAGGAATTGCGGCTTTTATGACTAACAGGCAAAGATTTGTCTACGAAAAATTAGATTGTGATGCGGAATATTTACAAATACGGCAAGGGTTGGAAAATGTTTTAGAGCAGATAAGATATGATACCTTATTATTATATTATGTGCATGGAAGTACTTATCCAGGACTTATATCAGCTGAATATGTAGAGTTATATTTTGAAAATCCTATTTTTTTGCAAGATACTTTTGGGGTTGCAATAACTTTGAGTGATAATTCAATTATTTCATATGATTCTTGTGATGTTTCAGTAATGATGTTTGAGCCTTTTCCACCCTCATTACCATTCCCAGAGATGCATTATCCAGGAAATGTATTTCCAAAAGTGGAGGCTGGAGGCAATTGGATGGAAATATATCAAACTTATCCATATTCAACTTATTATGATCCTCTTGATAGCACTATAATTCCTACGCTGTATCTCTTTCCAATCATAGATACGGCGTGGCAACCAATTCCTGCCAATGTGCAGACAGAAAACCCTGTCGTAGATACGACATCAAAGGAAATATCGTTGCCAATCAGAGTTGTTGAATGGGGCGAACCGATGCTTACACAAATAGGTTTGGTTTGGGGAAAAGACTCTAACAACCTTTACATTAACAGTGCTAATAATGTTCCGTTTGCAATGACAAATCAAAACTACTACACTCATCACTTACCTGCCGATTCTATTGATTGCGACACGACCTATTATTTCCGTGCATATTTCAGGGATGATATGAGTTTTTCTCATTACGGCGAAACAAAGTCATTTATTTATCCTTGCGATAAAGAAGATTCAAATAGTTTGACTAATGTTTTTAATGAAATACCAATTAAACTTTATCCAAATCCAACGGATAAAGAAATAACCATTGAAACTGCAATTCCAATGCAAAAGGTTGAAGTAATAAATTCCAACGGACAAACAATTTACATCAATGAACCAAACAAAAAAGAGGTAAAAATCAACACTTCAAAGTTTGTGTCAGGGAATTATATTACAGTAATAACTACTTCAAAAGGTATTATTAAGAGGTCATTTGTTGTAAAATAATCCTACTATTTTATCATAAAAAACTGAAACGCCGTTTTAATTTTCTGAAGTCAAGACTTAGAAAAATATCTCTTGACTTCAGGAAATTAAAACAGCGTTTTGTGAATTGTGAAACGGCATTTCAGAAATGACAAATAAAATAAGAATTTTCGTATATCAAAATTTATTTATACCTTTGCAGCCTTAAACAAAGTTAAATTTTAACATTATGGCAGAGGAAATAAAAAAATTATTAGAAGAAGCAAAGCATACGATGAGCGGTGCTTTGTTACATTTGGAGAAAGAATTGATAAAACTCAGAGCAGGTAAGGCTTCTCCGCAGATGCTTGCGGGAGTAAAAGTAGATTATTATGGTACGCCGACACCTATTGAGAATGTGGGAAACGTAAGTACGCCTGACCCAAAACAAATCATTATTCAGCCTTGGGAAAAATCAATGTTGCAGGCTATAGACAAGGCTATACTTGCTGCAAATCTTGGTTTTACGCCTAAAGTTGATGCTGATGTGATTCGCATTGTTCTACCGCCGATAACGGAAGAACGCCGTAGAGAATTGGTTAAACGTTCCAAATCGGAGGGAGAAGAAGCCAAGATAGCCGTAAGAAATATACGTAGAAACACTCTTGAAAAAGTAAAAAAATTAAAAGACAACGGCATATCCGAAGATGAAATTAAACAGGCTGAAAAAGACTTACAAGACCTTACAGACAGGAATATCAAAGACACAGACGGTATTATAGCAGCCAAAGAAAAAGAAATAATGTCCATTTAACAGCAAAAAACTGCTATGAACATACCTTTTTCGCCTCCATATATTGACGACGATGTAATTAAAGAGGTTACAGATTCATTGAAAAGTGGCTGGATTACCACAGGACCAAAAGTGGCTGCATTGGAAAAAACCATTGCTGACTTTGTTCATTGTCCCAAAGCCATAGGAGTTAATTCCTGGACAAGCGGAGCAATTTTGGCTTTGCGATGGTTTGGAATTGGCAAAGGCGATGAGGTTATTGTGCCGGCATATACTTATTGTGCTACAGCCATGTCTGTAATGGATTGTGGTGCAACGCCCATTATGGTTGATATTTGTGATGATTTGACCATTGATATTCAACAGGTAGAACGTGCAATAACTGCAAAAACCAAAGCAATACTGCCTGTGGATTTGGCAGGAATGCCTTGTAATTATCATAAACTTAATGAAATAATAACAAAGCCTCATATCAAAGCACTCTTTCAGCCGAAAAACAAAATACAGGAAGATTTGGGAAGGATATTGCTTATTTCCGATTCGGCTCATTCAATAGGGGCTAAAACGGAAGGCAGAAATGTGGCGGAATTGGTTGATATTGCCGTATTGTCTCTTCATGCTGTGAAAAACATAACTACTGCCGAAGGCGGGATTATTTGTTTGAATTTACCGCAACCTTTTGACAATGAAGTCTTACAGCGTTGGTTTAAGATAATGTCTTTGAACGGTCAAACCAAAGACGCTTTTACCAAATCACAAGCAGGGGCTTGGCGTTATGATATTGTGGATAAAGGTATGAAAATCAATATGCCCGATGTCAATGCAGCCATTGCTCTGGCTCAAATGCGGAAATATGAATGGCTTCTTGCGGAACGTCAGCGTGTTCATAACAGATATTGTGCAGAATTGAAGAAGTATGACTGGGCTATAATACCTCATCAGGACAATACTGCTAATCAGTCTTCCTATCACCTGTATCCTCTTCGTATAAAGGGAATTGGCGAGGATGAACGCAACAAAATAATTTCGTTTATGGCGGAACGTAATATTGCAACCAACGTTCATTATATCCCTATGCCAATGCTGACTTTGTTTATGAAGTGTGGCTATGACATAACTCTGTATCCTAAGTCGTTAGCGGCTTTTCAACACGAGATAACGCTGCCTCTTTATCCGCAATTAAGCAATCTGGAGGTTGATTACGTGTTGGAAAATCTTGTTTTGGCATATCAAAATGTTGTGAAAGCGTAATGAAACGATGTTTTGACGTAATAGCCTCATTCTTTGGTATTTTAATCCTTTCACCCCTGCTTTTGGCTATTGCCATTACGGTTTCGCTGGGCAGCAAAGGCGGAGTATTTTACCGACAACAACGAGTAGGACAATATGGCAAAGATTTCACTCTTTACAAGTTTCGTTCAATGCGAATAAACGCTGATACACAAGGACTTTTAACCATAGGAGGAAAAGATTCTCGCATTACAAAGACAGGATATTTCATAAGAAAATACAAATTAGACGAATTACCACAGTTATTCAACGTTTTACGGGGAGATATGAGCCTTGTGGGACCTCGACCCGAAGTTAGAAAATATGTAAATTTGTATACAGCAGAACAGAAACGGGTTTTAGAGGTGCGACCCGGCATTACAGACCCCGCATCCATCGCTTTCCGTAACGAAAACGACCTTTTGGCAGAGGCTTCCGAGCCTGAAAAATTCTACATTGCCGAAGTTATGCCCGCAAAGCTGCGATTAAATATTCAATACCTTCAAAATCGCTCATTTTGCAGTGACATAGGAGTGATTTTTCGCACGATTTTTCATTAAATTGAAATTTATTTTGTCAATTCAAAAAAAAGTTGTACTTTTGCAAACGAAATCGTTAGAGATAATTATATTATTTTTAATTTTTTTCATTTTTGTTAATAATTTGTATTATGCGGCTTTTCAATTATATTGAGAAGCCAATTTGTTTTCACGAAACGGGCTTTCGGCACTCACGAAACGGGCTTTCAAAAAAATGAAACGGGCTTTCGTGAAAATGAAACGGCGTTTCGTGAACCGGAAATCTCGTTAGTGTTTTCTAAAGAGCGGAAGGGCGATTGATAATCACGGTCAATAATGATTATTTTGGGGAAATTCAAATCAATTAAAAATAAAATTGTACTTTTGCAACCTCAAATTATTAGTAATAATTAAACTTTAAAAGTATGGAATTTTCAACTTTAATGCCCGCCATAGCATTTATGACGTGGAAACATTTGGTAATGATAGGCGTAGGACTTATCTTAATTTGGTTGGCAATCAAGAAGCAATATGAACCAACTTTGCTTTTGCCGATAGGTTTTGGTGCAATACTCGTAAATATACCTTTTACTGCCGTATTGACACAGGGAAGTGGTGCAACGGAAGTTGTTGGTGCTTTGGATGTATTGCGAGATGCAGGTATTCATACGGAATTATTTCCGTTGCTGATCTTCATTGCAATCGGTGCAATGATTGATTTCTCACCGTTGTTTCAAAAACCAAGTCTGTTATTGTTTGGTGCAGCGGCTCAATTCGGCATCTTCATTACAATGATACTTGCTGTTTGTTGCGGATTTAACTTGAACGAAGCAGCCTCTATCGGAATTATTGGAGCGGCAGACGGTCCTACTTCAATTATTGTGTCGCAACAGTTAGCACCTAATCTGCTTGGACCTATTTCAGTTGCGGCTTATTCTTATATGTCGCTTGTTCCCATCATTCAGCCACCTGTTATTCGTATGCTTACAACGAAAAAAGAACGTATGATAAGGATGAAAACAGATGCAAATAAAAAAGTTTCCCGTACTACGTTAATTCTCTTCCCTATTATCATAACTCTTTTGGCAGGATTGATTGCTCCTTCTTCATTGGCTTTGATTGGTTTTCTGATGTTTGGAAACTTAATTAGGGAATGCGGTGTATTAAATTCGATGTCTCAAACCGCACAAAAAGAATTGGCTAACTTGGTTACAATACTTCTCGGTATTACTATTGCCAGCACAATGACGGCTAAGGAATTCGTTGAATGGCATACCATTATGATTTTATGTCTGGGTATCTTTGCTTTTGTTTTTGATACGGCGGGCGGAGTTTTGTTTGCGAAATTTCTTAACCTTTTCTATAAGGAAGGAAATAAAATAAATCCAATGGTTGGTGCGTGTGGAATATCGGCTTTTCCTATGTCGGCACGAGTTATTCACGGTATGGGTTTGAAGGAAGACCCTAACAATTACCTTCTTATGCCAGCCATTAGTGCGAATGTCGGCGGACAAATAGGCTCTGTAATTGTAGGAGGATTGATTTTAATGTTAGTACCTTTATTTGTTTAATCGTTAAAAAAGAAAGAATTATGGATATTGCAGTATTAGAAAAGGCATTGGAAATAACAGGCTTGGGACTCGCAGGCGTATTTATATTTATGGCGATATTTTTAGCAATAATCGTTGGTGTGGATAAATTATTTCCATACAAAAAGGACAATAATAATAAGTAACCAATCCCAACTTAAAACAAAATTAAGAAAACTTTTTAGGTTCAAAATACCTGAAGAGAGAATGCTACCTTTGCAAACTTGAATTTTAATTTTATAAATCAAAAACAAACTATGACAAATATATTTGCTCAAAGAAAAGAAAAGGAAGAAAAAATTCTCGCTTCTATGCAACATATCAAATACTTAATCGCAGTAGGAAGCGGCAAGGGAGGAGTAGGTAAATCTACCATAGCAGCCAATCTCGCTATTGCTTTGGCACAGAAAGGTTTTAAGGTAGGACTTGCAGATGCGGATATTTACGGACCATCCATTCCTACTCTCTTTAACATTGATGGAGAGAAGGTTATGGGTACGGAAATAAACGGACAGTCATATATTTTACCGTTTGAACGTTTTGGAATAAAGTTAATGAGTATTGGATTTTTTGTTGAGAAGGATAAGGCTTTAATATGGCGAGGTCCTATGGCATCAGGCACTCTTAATCAACTACTTGTGGAAACTCTTTGGGGAGAATTGGACTATCTTATCATAGATACGCCTCCCGGAACGGGCGATATACAACTTTCTTTGACGCAGGATTTTCCTCTTTCTGCCGCTCTGTTTGTTGCAACGCCGCAAGAGGTTGCCGTAGCGGATGTTAGACGTGCCGTAAATATGTATCGTAACGAACGAATAAACATTCCCGTTCTGGGATTGGTGGAAAATATGGCGTACTTTACACCTAACGATTTACCTGACAGGAAATACTACATTTTTGGTAAGGATGGAGCAAAACGTTTGGCGGAAGAACTTAATTTAGACTTAATTATGCAGATGCCAATCAGCGAAAACATATCCCAAACTAATGATAGCGGAAATCCAATAGCCCTTGACTTTCAATCCATTGAAGGGAAGGCTTTCGGCAAACTTGCAAGTATCGTATCGGAAAGGCTGCAACGAGGATTATAACCAGCGTTTGCGTTTGAAGTAAAAAAGCAATCCGATTACCGTAACAAGCATTAGTCCGCAAACAATCCAGAATGAGTCTTTGTGTTCGGCAAACGGCAGATTAACATTCATACCATAAATACTTGAAATCACGGTTAGCGGAAGCATAGTCATTGATATAATGGTCAGAACCTTCATTATTTCGTTGGCTTTGTTGGTTTGCAGGGAATCAAAGGTCTTTGACAGACCCACAATCAGTTCTCCGTAATCCTCAACCATATCAAACATCTTTTGATACTGGTCTAATATATTTCCCCAATACTCTTCCATATCCTCGGCAAAGCCTTTTATACCTCCCGATTCAAACTTATGGAAGACACGAAGTTGAGGTTTGAAGGTTGTATTCAGGAATATAACATTTTTTCTCGTAATGGAAATATGCTCAATAACCTTATCGGGCTGCTTTGCAAAGATGTCATAATTTATTGTATCAACCTCCGAGCCTACTCTCAGGATTAAGGTGTATGTTTCCACCATAAGGCGGTCAAGTATGTTGTAAAGCAGAGTGTCGGAGGAAGCAGTAATTTCTTCCAAATCACTTTCTCCCCTATCCTTTCTTTCCTGCATATCTTTGAAAAGGTTTTTCACCACCCAGTGAGAACGTCCTATGGTAACGATATAGTCTTTGCCCCAAAAGATTTTTACTTCCTTTACACGGATAAAGCGATTTGCCTTATCAAAATAAGGAAAGTGAAGAATAAGAAAGTAATAGTCGTCATACTCATCAATTTTCGGTCGCTGGTTAATACTTCTGCAATCCTCTATATCAAGAGGGTGAAAGCCAAATTCTTCCAATAAAAAATCATAATCCTCATCGCTTGGATTGAGAACGTGAACCCACTTAACGTCTTCAAAATTTATAGTTTCTATCACGACTATCCTCCTTTCTTTATAACGTTAGACCATTTTAAGAGGCTGCAAAGTTACGATTTTTTTTTGTATAATGAAGCATAAATTAAGAAAATAGTTTTTCTCAATTTCATTTTATTTATCGCAATGGCTGAAAAGGAATTACTGAAACTTGATTATAGAATTTTGTAATTTGATTCTAACGTTCTGTAATTTGATTATAGAATTCTGTAATTTGATTCTAACGTTCTATAATTTGATTATAGAATTCTGTAATTTGATTCTAAAAATCTGTAATCAAATTACAATTTCACAGAATGAGATTTTGGATAACCATAAAACAAAAAAAGCCTGTTCAATAATGAACAGACTTTTTTATTTTCTTATTTTGAATAGATTATACTTTTTTATCGCCTGTTACTCTTTCCAACCATTTAACCATTGCGAGCATAACTCCCATTGAGATTACACAAACGATAGCAAAGACTAACCAGCATTCCCATATAGCCCATTTGTTGTACATCAAAGGTCCTATCCACAACAACAAATTACCTAATGCTGTTGCTGCAAG
>JAISTG010000030.1 GCA_031272705.1 Bacteroidales bacterium
ACCGCAAAATTTCTCTAAATTTCTTCTCTGAAATGCGGGAACGAACTAAATACTTATTCTTCATAGACTATTTAAGAGTTTGAAAAGGTACTATTTCCTCTTAAATTGTCTTGAACCAATTTTAATTTTGGAAAAGTTAATGAGATTCTAACCAGTTGTCTCCCTCGTTGCAATCCACCACAATAGGCACTTGCAACTCCATAGCCTTAATCATCAGGTTCTTAATAGCCGTTTTCATCTGCTCCAACTCAGGACGATAAACATCAAACACCAATTCGTCATGCACCTGTAAAACCATACGTGAGCGAAGATTATTTTCACGTATGTAGTTGTAAATTTTAATCATTGCAATCTTTATCATATCAGCCGAAGACCCTTGAACAGGCATATTAACCGCATTTCTGGCAGCAAAAGCCTTTAAGTTGAAATTGCGGGAGTTAATATCAGGCAAATAACGTCTGCGTCCGCAAATCGTAGTTACAAATCCACGTTGCTGAGCCGTGCTTATACAATGTTCAATGTATGTTTTAAGTTGCGGAAAGTTAGCAAAATACTCATCAATCAGGCTTTGAGCTTCCTTACGTGAGATGTTGAGTTGTTGAGACAAGCCAAAAGCCGATATTCCGTAAATTATACCGAAATTAACGCTTTTGGCATTACTTCGCATCTGCTTTGTAACTTCCTCAGGTTTAACTTTATAGATTTTAGCCGCTGTTGCAAGATGTATATCCGTTCCTTCGTTAAACGCCTGACAAAGATTAACATCACCACTCAAAGATGCAATAATCCGTAATTCTATTTGCGAATAGTCAGCCGAAACAAGAACATAATCCTGTGAGTTTCCGGCAACAAAGGCTTTGCGAATCTCCTTGCCCAATTCAGTTCTTACGGGTATGTTTTGAAGATTTGGGTTGTTGGAACTTAATCTTCCTGTTGCTGTAACGGCTTGATTGTATGACGTATGTATTCTTCCTGTCTGCGGATTGACCAAAAGCGGCAAGGCATCCACGTAAGTATTCAACAGTTTCGCCAATGTACGGTATTCAAGTATTAAAGGGACAATGGGATGCTTGTGTTGCAGTTTGGCAAGTACTTCTTCACCGGTGGCAAACTGCTTTGCAACAGAGGTTTTGGCTGCTTTCTCTTCATCACCCGCTATTTTCAAATGTTTGAAAAGTACATCGCCCAACTGCTTTGCCGAAGATATGTTAAAGGTTAAGCCTCCTGCCGCCTCGTAAATTTGTTTTTCCACTTCCAAACGCCGTTCTTTCAGTAACAAAGAGTAATTTCGCAACTGCTCAACGTCAATGGCAACGCCTTCTCTTTCCATTGCCAAAAGCACATCAATTAAAGGCATTTCCATATCCGCAAACAATTTGCACATTTCGTCCTTTCGCAGCCGTTCTTCCAACAAAGGTTTGAGTTGGAGACAAATATCCGCATCCTCAACCGCATATTCCTTCAATCGTTCCCTGTCAAGCAGAGCCGCATTCACCTTTTCACCCTTGTGAATTTTGCCAAAAACCTGCTCAAACGCCACCATCTCATACCGCAACAAAGTAAGAGCAAGATAATCCAATTTATGACGCGACTCAGCCTCAAGAAGATAATGCGCAATCATTGTATCAAAATGCTGTCCCTTAACTTCAACGCCATAATTGAGCAAAGCATTTTTGTCAAACTTCATATTATGACCGACTTTCGCAACATTTGCGTCTTCAAAAAGCGGTTTCCATATTGCCAATTCCTGTTTTATATCTTCTTTGTCAGCCAAATACAGAAACCAACCCTTATGAGCCTCGCACGAAAAGGCAATTCCAATCAGCGAATTGTTCATATCCAAGCCCGTTGTCTCGCAATCAAAGCAGAAAGAGCCGTTTTGACGCAGTATATCAATCACCTGACGAGCCATTTCTTCATTTTCAATCAGCCGATAGTCGTGTTGAACGTTTGTTATGTTTTTATACAACGACACAAAGCCATAATCGTTTGTGCCTGTTACAATTTCGCCAAACAAATTGCCTTGAACAGCGGTTTTTTGCGGCGTTTTAACAGGGTCATTATTTGGTTGCGGCGTTGTTGTTGCAGGATTGTAATTGAAGAAAGTAAAGAAACGCTTTGCGAAAGTGCGGAATTCCAACTCGTTAAACAGCCTTTCGCATTTTGAAAAGTCAGGTTGATGCAGGGCTAATTCCTTTTGGTCAAACTCAATCGGTACATCAAGGCGTATAGTGGCTAATTCCTTACTCAACAATATCATTTCACGGCTTTCTTCCACCGATTTACGAACGCTGTTACTTTCTATACTTGCCACATTATCAAGCATCTGTTCCACGTTATCAAATTGTTGTAGGAGTAATTGGGCTTTCTTTTCGCCTATTCCCTTTGCTCCGGGAATGTTATCGCTGCTGTCGCCGCACAAAGCCAGATAATCAATCACTTGCCCCACGTTTCGCAACCCGAATTTAGCCAAAACCTGAGGCTCTTTCCAAATTTGGGCATCATTACCCGCACGTCCAAGTTTCAAAATGCTTATATCAGCATCCACCAATTGAGCATAATCCTTGTCGGGCGTAACCATAAACACTTCATAATCAGCCTTTGCCGCCTTCTTTGCAAGAGTCCCTATCACATCATCGGCTTCAAATCCGCTGCAACAGAGAACGGGGATGTTCATCGCCTCAATCAATTCCTTAATATAAGGTATCGCCGCACGCAAATCCTCAGGCATCGCCTGCCTGTTTGCTTTGTATTCGGCGTATTGCTCGTGTCGGAAGGTTGCTTCCTGCAAATCAAACGCCACTCCCAAAGAATCGGGCTTATATTTACTCATTACGTCAAGCAGGGTGTTGAAAAAACCAAGTATGGCGCTAGTATTGAGACCTTTGGAGTTCAATCTGGGGTTTTTATTCAGTGCATAAAAAGAGCGATACACTAATGCCATCGCATCAATCAGGAAAAGACGCTGTTTATTCATTGATTTAATATGTGTTAATGTCAATTTGCTATGTTTGAATGCTGCAAAAATACTCATTTTTTTGATTTCAATGACACAAAACGCCGTTTAATTCGTCTGAAACCTTGTTTGGTTCATCCGAAATCAAATAAGGTTGATATTATGTTGCCAACATAATTAAAGTATGTTGCCAACATAATCAAACTATGTTGCCAAGATAGTTTAATTATGTTGGCAACATAATATCAATCAAATCAAATTATAGATGATTATTATTTGATTTTGAATGATTATTCTTTGATTATGGATGAATTATGCAAGAAGATATAATAATAAAACGTTGGATGGTAACTTCGTAAAATGATTTTCAAATGGTTAAAACGGGCTACCCATAAAATCTTATCTTTTTTGTAACAAACAGGAAAAAGTAACGTAACAGTGATGTTTTACTTTTGCAGCGTAAAATAAAAGAAAATGTTAATAAAAAAAAGTAAAAACATGATGAAAAGAAGAAAAATCATTACTTTGTCATTGTTTCTGACGGTTGCAACGGCAATTTCGGCTCAGGAAACAGGCTTTAAGACCTCCGGATACATTCAAGGTCAGTACCAATGGGGCGAACGCAATGCCGCATTGAGAGTAGGGGCTGCCAATGAGGACACTTTGTCAGCCTATAACCGTTTCGGCATCAGGCGAGGACGCATAAAGTTCTCGTATGAAAACGTTATAGCCTCAGGAGTCTTCCAAATAGACCTGACGGAAAAAGGTCTTGGGCTGAAAGATGCTTATTTGACGGTGAAAGATCCTTGGAAGGGGCTGATGATGTTGCAGGCTGGTGTATTCAATCGTCCTTTCGGGTACGAGATTGCTTACTCTTCCTCGCAGAGAGAGACGCCTGAGCGTGCCGCAATCTTCAAAGAGTTGTTTCCTGATGAGAGAGAGTTGGGTGCGATGGCTGTTATAGGCGTTGGAGAGAAGCAGGGGTTGCCGCTGAATCTGAAATTGGAGGCGGGCTTATTTGCCGGCAACGGGATAAAGGTTGATAACAGCAACAACAAAGCCTTCATTGGACATCTCTCCGCAAGCAAAACCTTCGCTGATGCTTTTCAGTTGGTTTTTGGAGTTTCGTATCATAACCAAAAAGCGAAGGAAGTGGCTGGTCTTGACTTGGAAATGAGCCTCATAAGCCCGTTAGGGATGACCAAACTGAACGGAGAGTACCTCTTTGGCAGGACAACCGAAAACCTGAATGGCGGTTACGTGATGTTTGTTCAGGATTTGGGCAAACTGCCTCTTTCTTTCGTAGCCAAATATGATTGGTTTGATGTGCTGAAAGAGTATTCCGCTACCGGTTTTGGCTTGCTCTGGCGAATGAATAACAGCCTTCGGTTGCAGGCTTACTACGAACTGATTGACAGTAAGGACGATGCAAATGCCTTTACGTTGAGGTTGCAATACAAGTTCTAAATTCTCAACGGTTATAAGGAAACAACTCCGACTTCTAATGGTTTTAGGATGTCGGGGTTTGTTGTTTTTGGTGCTGTAAAGTTATTGTATGAAAGAGACTTATAGGATAACGCCACAATAAAATAAAAAACCGATGAGGCAAATTAAGAAAAAATTAGTAATTTTGCAGCCTTAAAGTAAAGTGAAAAGAAATAAATAATAAATAAATAATGATTTTGATTTATGAATAATTCGTTTTTTAACAGATTTATGCCGAAAGAGCCGAAGTTTTTTCCGCTTTTGAATTCGCTAACCGATGTCATAGTGAAGGTAGCCGACCTTTTGCAGGAATATGTCAATAAAAAGGCAGAAGGAAAGGACACGGAAGAGTATTATAAGAACATTAAGGAAGAGGAGAGAAACGGAGACAAAATAACAATACGTATCTTTGACGAATTGTCTCTTTCTTTCATTACCCCTTTTGACAGGGAGGACATTCACGATTTGACCAATAATTTGGACGATATTATAGATGCAATAAACTCTTGTGCCAAAAGAATAATGCTTTATAATCCAAAGGAATTGCCGAAAGAAGTTTTTGAACTGACGAAAATTATTAACGACTGTGCCAAATATCTTAAAGAATCCATAGAACAACTGAATATCCTGAAGAAAAATCCAAAGCATATAAAGCATTGTTGCGAAGCGTTGCACGATTTGGAGAATGAGGCTGATGATGTTTATGCTCAGTTCATTATGCGTATCTTTACCGATGAGAAAAACGCCATAGAGATCATCAAATTGAAGGATATAATGTACGAATTGGAAAAGACAACGGACTGTGCCGAGCATGTGTCAAAAATTCTTAAAACAATAATAGTCAAAAACGCATAAATAAGGAATTGAAACAAAAAAGGAATGAAGAGGATAGCAGGAGTATTTGTCATATTACTGTCTTTAAGCATTGGATTATTTGCTCAACGTGATAGCGTTTATGTTCTTAACGGCACGCCGATAGAGATAAAGGATACCGAAAAGGCTGTCGGCGGACGTATTACGCTGACTCTTTCCACCATAAATCAGGATAGCATCTCTGTTTCTTTTCATGCCTTTTCCTCACAAGGCACTACGGCTAAATGGGGTTGCCGTCTGCAATACCGAACGGACAAAAACGGAGCATGGAAAGATGTAGCAGATAAGCGACACAGGGCTATAGAGTTTTTGAATACGAGATACGCATCTTCACAAAAGTTTTCGGCTCTTCTACCTGAAGATTGCAGCAACAGAGATGAGATTCAAATCTCATGGAAGATTTATCAAATAAGAGGCAAAGGAAACAACCCGAACTTAGGAGTAAGAAACATAGAACTGCGTTCAAACAATGATCCGTTTACACAATCGCCTCAAATTTTTGTTGAGAACAAAGATAATGCCCGATTGGTCAATGAAAGCATTGTTTTCAATAACATAGCCTTGCCTTATACCTATCCGGATTTGCAAAGGCTTAATATATACGGATTTTATTTGCGTGGGGACATCTCCTTGCAGATTGAGGGAGAAGATAAGGACGAGTTTCATTTAAGCAATAAAACAATAAGTATGGATTCTCTTTCCAACAAAACCATAACACTTTATTATGTTCCCCGAAAAGAAGGCAATCACAGAGCATATCTGTCAATCACAACCAAGAAACTTTCTTCTCCTGTAAGGATACCTCTTATTGCTTCGGCTGCAAATAAGCCTCCACTTGGCGAAAACCAGTTTCCAAATTCCATTATAAGCATTCACAAAGAGATAAAGGAAAAGCGTAACAACACTGTTTCACATCCTGTATTTTCAAACACAAAATATCTTTTCAAATTCAATCTGCTGACGTCCGATTCTAAGAATCTGAACATTAAATACTCATGGTACAGAGACACAACTCTGCTTGAGGAAACCAATGACAGAGTGGAGGAAAAGGATTACAGAACCTACATCACTTCCCCTTTGTTAGCCAACAACATAAAGATAACCTTTGAATGCGAAAAGGCACTTACGCTTTACAATGTATATTTTGGGTCGCCGGAAGTTAAGACAATGATTCGTTCAGGAGACTGGTCCAACGAAACAAACTGGCAAAACAAAGAGAAGCCATTGGAAAACGACTTTGTGAATATAGATAATAATGTAAAGGCAGAGGTTTTTGAGAATGTATTCTGCACAGCCCTTACTCTGGGAGATAATTCCAATGTAAGAATACGCACAAACAGAACATTCTATATATCGGACAACATAATATATGGAAAGAACGCTTACTTCACTGTGGAACAAAGCCTATTGCCACAAAAATGGAACTACATAGCCCCTGCCATCAACAACACAAAAGCCTATACTTTCTCTATGAGAAGGAGCGATAATGAGACGTGGTTAATGGAATACAATACGGGAATAATATCGGAACATTCCGACCATTGGAGTCAATACATCACAGACCCCGAATTTGTTCTTGAAGCAGGGCATGGGTATGCCGTATATACGCAAAAGCCTTTGAATGTCAAATATGAAGGCATATTGAACAATGCCAGCGTGAGTGTTCCTTTGGTTTCGCAGAACAAAGATCGGTGGAACTTTGTTTCCAATCCTTTTACCGCACCTTTGGATAGCCGCAAACTCTATGCCGACATTGACGGTAAGATACAGGGAAATGCTATTTTTATGCTTGATACGCTGGGATTCTACAACCCAATAATCATTGACGACCGGCAAACGATTATTCCTGCTCTGTCGGCTTTCTTTGTGGAGGCTCTTAAAACCAATTCGGAGATAACATTTAAGCGTTCGCAACAATACACCTTTTCTAACGACACGCCAAACAGGGAACGTAAAAATTTCCTCGTTCTTTCGGCAGGTGATAAGGCTCAAAGTAGAATAATTTTTCAAATAAAGGCTGCTGCAAAAAATGGTTTTGACCCAATGGATACTCATAAACTCTTCGGTACAAGCACCCTTCCCGAAATTTATTCCATTGCTAACGGGGAGGAATTGTCCATCAACTCTTTTGCTACTATTCCTGCCTCTTTTGGAATAGGGCTTTACTCTCGTGATGTTTGCAACAGCGTTATTTCTTTGAGCCATCTGTCTTCACTTGAAGCGGGAGATGTGAGCATTGTTTTTGAAGACCGGGAAGAGAATCTTTTTTACGATTTATGCGAAAATGCAAGCATCAAAATGATTGTACCTCAGGGGACAACGGCTGACAGATTTAGATTGCATTTTGTGAAGCCTCTCCAAATTGTTGCCGACTTGGACATAAAAGATATTTATCTTTGGACGGACGAAGGCAGAATTTTAATTTTTGATAACGATAATCTGTTGGAGGAAATCACCGTTCGCAAGGACGATAAGGTGATAATACAGAAGGAATATCCGCTTCGTGACGGCAGGGTTTTGGTAATAGAGAACGGAAACATAGATAGAAGTTGCGTAATTGACCTTAAAATCAACGGAAAAACGTATAGAGATTTCTATGTTAATCTATAAAACATACCTGTTTTCATTATGTTTTCCTGAAATCAAATTACGGAAAATTAGAATCAAATTATAGCATTCTATAATTTGATTTCAGAACTCTATAATTTGATTATAGAACGCTGTAATCAAGTTTCAGTTTTTCGGAACAATGTTCTATGCAAATAAAACGAAAAGAAGCCCATACACAACAAAAAAACCGACCGATTTTTATCGTGGAAAATGAAAATCTATGAATTATTTGAGTTAGTTAAAATCATTGTAATGAATGTGTTATAATGATACAGTAAAAATTTATTGCATTTTTTTGTTGTAAAATGTTGCAAAATCAAAAATTAGTTTTACTTTTGTCGCCGAATAAAATAGCGATTTGCTATGTTCTTGACATTGAAACTAGCACTTTCATAGTATTATCAAGAATAAGTTTAGCCGCATAGGTGCGGATTTGCTTATTTAATAATACGGGTTGTG
>JAISTG010000110.1 GCA_031272705.1 Bacteroidales bacterium
GCACGTGCTAAAAAGTTTTTTTCCCTTGCTGAAAAGTTTTCAGCACGTGCTAAAAAGTTTTTTTCCTTTGCTGAAAAGTTTTCAGCACGTGCTAAAAAGTTTTTTTCCCTTGCTGAAAAGTTTTTAGCAAGGGAAAAAAACTTATAATCACACGGTATTAAAAATTTATCCATCATTTTTTACTTTTTTCCTGTTGAAATGAGGTTGCAAAAATACGAAAAAAATTTAATCCGTAAGGAAAATCGGTTTTTTTCTACGGATTATGTTCATTTTTCGGCTGCATATAATACATATGCAACACGAATAAATTAAAATTCCTTTGAAAATTTGTATGAAATCCGGGATTTTAACCCGAAATTATGCGAAGACGTCTGGTTCTTTGGATTTTCCAATTATATATTTTGGAAAGTTGTGTTGCTATTCTCTGATTATATATAAAAAAGCCCCGAATTCATTACGAATCCAGGGCTAAATGAAGCAATTTAGATTTTATTCTTCTGTTTTCTCTTCCTTAACTTCTTCTTCCGTATCTGTTGTTGGCAAAATCTCTGCCTGTTCTTTCACATCTGTTTCCTTTTCAACAAATACTTCTTCCTTTGGTTTTGCAGAAGTTCTACCTGCACGGCGAGTAGATTTAGTTTTCTTTTCATTAGATGTTTTCAACATATTTTCATTATAATCAACTAATTCTATCATTGCCATTTCTGCTCCGTCACCAAGCCTTCTACCTGTCTTCAAAATACGAGTATAACCCCCATTACGATTTACAATCTTTGCAGAAACTTCTCTAAACAACTCTGTTACCGCTTCTTTACTTCGCAAATATGAAAATACTACCCGTCTTTGATGAGTATTGTCCTCTTTAGATTTGGTAATCAATGGCTCTACATATATTCTTAATGCCTTTGCCTTAGCCAAAGTGGTCTCTATTCTTTTATGCAAAATCAATGATGATGCCATATTTGACAACATTGCTACTCTGTGAGCATGTGTTCTTGATAATTTATTTACTTTACAACCGTGTCTCATTTTTAATTACTCCTTATCTAATTTATATTTTGTAACATCCATACCAAACTCAAGGTTTTTAGCCCTGACAAGACTTTCCAATTCGGTAAGTGATTTTTTACCAAAATTACGGAATTTTAACAATTCGCCTTTATTGAATGAAACCAAATCACCTAATGTTTCAACATCCGCAGCCTTCAAACAATTCAACGCACGAACAGATAAGTCCATATCTTTAAGTCTGGTTTGCAGTAATTGTCTCATGTGCAATGCCGTTTCGTCCAATTCTCTCTCATCTGCCGGTTCCTCGCTGTGAATAAACATAGTATCATCATCCGCAAAGAGCATAAAGTGACTTATTAATATGGAAGCAGCATCCTTCAAAGCATCTTTAGGAGAGATTGAACCGTCTGTTGTTATATCCAAAAACAACTTTTCGTAATCTGTTTTTTGCTCCACACGATAATTATCAATAGAAAATTTTACATTCTTTATTGGTGTATAAATTGAATCAATAGCAATAGTTCCAATCACATCATTAGGCTTTTTGTTTTCCTCAGAAGGTACATATCCCCTACCCTTTTCAATATTTATCTCTATATTCAACTTAATGGAAGATTCCATGTGACATATTTTCAAATCAGTATTTATGACCTGAAATGCATTAAGAAACTTGTTAATATCACCCGCCTTGAATACTTTTTTATCACTCAAAGTAAATCTGAGTGTTTCGCCATTTTCAGACATTATCTTACGCTTGAAACGAATCTGTTTCAAGTTGAGAATAATCTCTGTCATATCCTCCATTACTCCTTCTATTGTACCAAATTCGTTACTAACACCTTCTATTCTTACAGATGTTATTGCAAACCCTTCCAATGAAGACAAAAGAATACGCCTCAACGCATTACCTATCGTCATTCCGTATCCCGGTTCAAGCGGACGAAATTCAAACAAGCCGTGCATATCGTCTGACTCTATCATTATAACCTTTTCTGGTTGTTGAAATGCTAATATAGCCATACTTATTTATTATTTAGAATACAATTCGACAATCAACTGCTCTTTTATATTTTCAGGTATTTCAGAGCGTTCCGGATAATTTATAAACTTTCCTTCCAGTTTATCGGTGTTCCAGTCCAACCAAGAATAATTGGTTCTTGATGCAATGGAATTACTAATCACTTCTAATGATTTTGACCGTTCTCTTACACCAACAATATCACCTGCCTTTAACATATAAGAAGGGATATTAACCACATTGCTATTAACTACAATATGACAATGAGAAACCAACTGACGGGCTTGACTTCTTGTTTTCGCTATTCCAAGACGATAAACCACATTATCTAAACGAGATTCTATCAACTGTAACAACACCTCACCCGTTATACCTCCTTTACGTGAAGCTTTATCAAATATATTACGAAACTGTTTTTCCAATATACCATAAGTATATTTTGCTTTCTGCTTCTCCATTAACTGAACACCATATTCCGACTGCTTACCTCCACGTCTTTTGTTAATACCATGTTGTCCCGGAGGATAATTTTTCTTTTCAAATGCTCTATCTATTCCAAAGATAGGTTCTTTAAATTTTCTTGCAATTTTACTTTTTGGACCAATATATCTTGCCATAATTTTTTTCTTTTAATTTATTACCAATTTTATACACGTCTGCGCTTAGGAGGGCGACAACCATTATGTGGAAGCGGAGTAACATCAGTTATTTCCATAACTTCTATTCCTGAAGTATTTATTGCCCTAATTGCTGCCTCACGACCTGCTCCCGGTCCTTTCACAAATACTTTTACTTTCCTTAAGCCATAATCAAAGGCTGTTTTAGCACAATCTTCCGCCGCCATTTGTGAAGCATAAGGTGTATTTTTCTTTGAGCCTCTAAAGCCCATTTTCCCTGCAGATGACCAAGAAATAACCTGCCCTGCATTATTTGTCAACGAAACAATACAATTATTGAATGATGCAAAAATAAATGCTTTACCTACCGGTTCTACTTTTACAACTCTCTTTTTCGTTGGTTTAGAACTTTTTGCCATATCTGTTCTTATTTTTATTTATAATTACTGAATGCTCCAAAATCTACAATAATATAATCCGCATTCAACCTATTTTATTTATTTGGTTGCCTTTTTCTTGTTTGCAACTGTCTTTTTCTTACCTTTTCTCGTTCTCGCATTGTTTTTTGTACTTTGTCCTCTCAATGGTAATCCAATACGATGACGAATACCCCTATAACAACCTATGTCCATCAGACGCTTAATATTCATTTGCACTTCCGAACGCAAAGATCCTTCGACTTTGTATTCGTCTCCTATTATCGTTCTGATAGCATTCTGCTCATCATCACTCCAATCACTTACCTTTTTATTCTCATCTATTCCTGCTTTTGCCAAAATAGTTGATGCAAGACTTCTTCCTATACCATATATATAGGTTAATCCTATCACACCTCTTTTATTTTTGGGTAAGTCAATACCTGCAATTCTTGCCATATATTTTATTTATCTTGTTATTTAATTATTAAATTATCCCTGCCTTTGTTTATACTTAGGATTTTTCTTATTGATAACATAAACCACTCCTTTTCTACGAACTACTATACATTCTGGAGATCTCTTTTTTACCGATGTTCTTACTTTCATTTTACATTATTTTTATTTATGTCTATAACTAATTCTTCCTTTTGTTAAATCATAAGGTGACATTTCCACTTGTACTTTATCACCAGGCAAAATCTTTATATAATGCATCCGCATCTTTCCTGAAATATGTGCAATAATAATGTGTCCATTTTCCAGTTCAACACGAAATGTTGCATTTCCTAAAGACTCCAATACAGTCCCATCTAATGATATAGACGCTTGCTTTGCCATATTACACCAATTCTAAATTATCATTTTGTTTTATTACTATTTCTATTTGCTCAAAGTTTGATAGGACATCTGGAGTATTTATCGTTATTGCAACATCATGCTCAAAGTGAGCGGCAATAGACATATCAACTGTTCTACAAGTCCATTCATCTTTTTCAATCATAACGTCTTTTTTACCCATCGTAATCATTGGTTCTACAGCAATAACCATTCCTTCACAAAATTTAATACCCGAACCTTTCTTACCGTAATTTGGCACATCAGGTTTTTCGTGCATTTTTTTTCCAACACCATGCCCACAAAATTCTCTTACAACACCATATCCGAATGATTCACAATAATTCTGTATTTCAGCACCAACATCTCCCACCCTCTGTCCAAGAATACACTTATTTATACCTGCATAAAGAGAATTTTTTGTACATTGCAATAATTTTTTAGCCTCTTCCGAAATACCTTTTGTTGCAAAAGTATAAGCAGAATCACCAACCCAACCATTTAATGTAACTCCACAATCTATAGAAATAACATCTCCTTCTTTTATCTCTCTTTCTCCAGGTATTCCATGTATAATTACTTCATTTATCGAGATACACAAAGATGCGGGAAATCCATTATAACCTTTGAATGTTGGTATTGCATTATGAGAATATATAAAATCTTCAGCAATCATATCCAATTCTTTTGTCTTAACTCCGAATTTGATATGTTTCGAAACTTCTGCTAAAGTAGCACCTACCAAAAGTGCACTTTCCCTCATAAGTTCTATCTCCGAATGATTTTTTATATATATTCCCTTTGATGCAAACATTTTACTTACATATTAGAACGACCCTTTATTCTACCTGTCTTTGTTAAGCCGTCGTAATGACGCATTAACAAATGACTTTCTATTTGTTGCAACGTATCCAATACAACACCAACCATAATTAACAATGACGTTCCACCATAAAAATGAGCAAACTGAGTTCCTGCATCAAATAATGGACCTATTATAGCTGGCATTATAGCCACAAAGGCTAGAAAAATAGAGCCCGGTAAAGTTATTTTAGATAAAACATTATCAAAAAACTCCTCTGTCTTTTTACCAGGTTTTATACCTGGAATAAATCCTCCATTCTTCTTCATATCATCTGCCATTTGTTTTGGATTTATAGCAACTGCTGTATAAAAATATGTAAATGCAATAATTAAAACAGCAAATATCAAATTATACCAAAATCCTTGAAAATCTGATAATGCAAGTGCTATTGCACTAGCTTCGCCAGAATATCCAGAAAAAGTAACAGGGATAAACATTATTGCTTGTGCAAAAATTATTGGCATAACCCCAGCTGCATTAACTTTTATAGGAATATACTGCCTAACTCCTCCATATTGTTTATTACCAACTATTCTTTTTGCATATTGAACAGGAATTCTACGTGTACCTTGCACCAATAAAATACACAACATAATAACTATTACAAGTAAGAATAATTCAATAAAAAATATAACCAATCCACCACCTTGATCTTCAACTTTTGATACAAACTCTGAAAACAAAGCAAATGGCAAACGAGCAACAATACCAACCATAATCAACAACGAAATACCATTGCCTATTCCTTTATCAGTTATTCTTTCACCAAGCCACATAACAAATAATGTACCACAAGTTAATAATATAGCTATTGGCATTGTAAAATTCATAAAAGTTAATGAATCACTACCTGTAATACTATAAATAGTTGCATTGCCTATTTGGGAACGCAAATTTGCGAGATACGCAAACGATTGAAAAATAGTAACTATTATAGTTAGCCATCTTGTCATTTGATTTATTTTACGTCTTCCGCTTTCTCCTTCTCTTTGCATTTTTGTAAAATAAGGTACAACCATTGTTAATAACTGCATAATGATAGATGCAGTTATGTATGGCATAATACCTAAAGCAAAAATTGACGCATTAGAAAACGCCCCTCCTGAAAACATATTCAATAATCCAAGTACTCCATTTTGAGTTTGAGTTTGAAGTTGTCCCAACGTTGAAGGATTGATGCCCGGAATAACAACATAAGATCCTATTCTATATATAAGAACAAGAGCTAATGTATACAGAATTTTCGTTCTTAAATCTTGTATATTCCAAATATTTTTTAGTGTATTGATAAATCGCTTCATTATCTCAATTAAATTATTGTTGCAATTCCGCCTTTATTTTCTATAGCATTTTTTGCCGAAGCAGAAAATGCATGAGCAGATACATTAATCTTCATACTTAATTCTCCTCTTCCTAGTATTTTTACTCTACTATTTGAAGAAATTAATCGGTTCTGCTTTAAAGTATCAAGTGTTATATCTGTAATATTATTCGCTTCTGATAATTTAGATAATGTATCTAAATTAATACCTATATATTCAACACGATTGATATTTTTAAAACCAAATTTAGGCAATCTTCTATATAAAGGCATTTGTCCCCCTTCAAAACCTATCTTACGAGAATATCCAGAACGAGATTTAGCACCCTTATGACCACGTGTTGAAGTGCCTCCTCTCCCCGAGCCTTGTCCTCTACCTATTCTTTTACGATTTTTTATTGATCCTTCTGCAGGTTTTAAATTACTTAAATCCATATTTTACTATTTTATTTCTTCTATCTCTATTAAATGATTAACTTTTTTTATCATTCCTCTTATTTCTTCGGTCAATTCATGTTCTCTGTATTGACTGATTTTGTGCAATCCTAATGCTGCCAATGTTTGTTTTTGTCTTGTTGGATGCCCGATAGCACTTTTTATCTGCGTTACTTTTACTTTCATTATCCGTTAAATATTACCCATTAAACACTCTACCCACTTCTATTCCTCTCAATTTAGAAATAGTATAAGGATCTTTCATATGAAGCAAAGCATCTATTGTTGCTTTTACAACACTATGAGGATTGGATGATCCCTTAGATTTAGCAAGAACATCCTTAACTCCAACACTTTCCAAAACAGCTCGCATTGCTCCACCAGCAATAACTCCTGTACCTGGTGCTGCTGGTTTTAAAAAAACCTTTGCTCCGCTATATTTACCCACTTGTTCATGAGGAACTGTGCCTTTCAAAATAGGAATTTTAATTAAATTTTTCTTGGCATCGTCAATACCTTTTGAAATTGCTGAAGTTACTTCTTTTGCCTTTCCCAATCCATAACCAACAACCCCATTTTCATTACCAACCACAACAATAGCAGCAAAACTAAATGTTCTTCCACCTTTTGTAACCTTAGTAACTCTATTAACATGAACAAGTCTATCCTTAAACTCTATTTCACTTGATTTTACTCTTTTTATATTCAATTCTGCCATATTATTTAGAATTTTAATCCTGCTTCACGAGCAGCATCAGCTAATGATTTAACTCTCCCATGATATAAATAACCATTCCTATCAAAAACAACCGAAGCGATTCCAACACTTTTTGCTCTTTCTGCTATTATTTTACCTATCATTGCTGATTCTTCAATTTTACTTCCTTTTCTTTCAAAGTTTTTTTCTCTTGACGATGCAGAAACCAATGTAATACCTTTTACGTCGTCTACTAATTGAGCATAAATTTCTTTATTGCTTCTAAATATTGTCAAACGAGGCTTTTGAGATGTACCGTTAACTTTTTTACGGATAATCATCTTCAATTTAAATCTTCTTATTTCTTTTTTAGTTGCCATTTTCTGTTGTTTTCTAATTACTTCGCTGCTGCTTTACCAGTTTTTTTCCTAATTACTTCTCCATAAAAACGAATTCCTTTCCCTTTATATGGTTCAGGTTTACGCAAAGAGCGAATTTTGGCAGCAACCTGCCCTAATAATTGATTATCATAACAAGTCATAATAATCAATGGATTCTTTCCTTTCTCTGTTATTGTTTCTATTTTTACCTCTTTGGGCAATTCAATATATATATTATGAGAATAACCCAATGCTAATTCCAATACTTGTCCTTGCACCTGAACTTTATAACCAACACCTATTACTTCCTGTACAATTTTGAAACCTTCAAAAACACCTTTTACCATATTAGCGATCAAAGCACGATATAAACCATGTAAAGCTTTTTGCCGTTTTTGATCAGATTCTCTATTCAACATCAATACTCCATCTTCCAGATTAACTTTAATAGAAGAATCTATTTTTTGAGTCAAAGTACCAAGGGGACCCTTTACCGTAACAACATTATTATTTGATACAGAAACCGCAACTCCTTGTGGAATATTTATTGGTAATTTTCCTATTCTTGACATTTATTATCTCCTTTCTTTAACTTATATAACAAATTATTTCACCACCTACATTCAATGACCTTGCTTCTTTATCAGTCATAAGTCCTCTAGATGTTGAAACTATTGCTATACCTAATCCATTTAAAACACGTGGCATTTTTGAAGCACTAACGTACTTTCTTAATCCTGGACTACTTACTCGTTTCAAAGTATTCATTGCAGCCTCTTTTGTCATTGGATGATACTTTAATGCTATTTTTATAGTTTTAGGGAATTTATCTTCCTCTAACTTGTAATTTAAAATATAACCTTTATCAAACAAAATTTTTGTTATATCCTTTTTTATTTTTGACGCAGGTATTTCTACAACTTTATGCTTTGCTAAGGAAGCATTTCTTATGCGAGTTAAATAATCTGCTATTGGATCTGTTATCATATATTTTTTTGTATTTATAATTACCAACTTGCTTTTTTTACACCTGGTATTAATCCAGCCAAAGCCATTTCTCTAAAATTAATACGAGAAATACCAAACTGTCTCATATAGCCTTTAGGTCTCCCTGTCAATTGGCACCTATTATGTAATCTAACAGGTGAAGCATTTTTAGGAAGTTTTTGAATTCCTTCATAATCATTTGCCTCCAATAATGCTTTACGCTTTGCTGCATATTTTACTACCATTCGTTCTCTTTTAATTTCTCTTGCCTTAATTGATTCTTTTGCCATAATTTTTAAGTATTTTGGGTTTTAAAAGGAAAACCAAATGCTTTTAATAAAGCATATGCTTCTTTGTCTGTTTTGGCAGATGTAACAAAAGTTATATCCATACCTTGAATATGATTTATCTTATCAATGTTTATTTCTGGGAAAATTATTTGTTCTGTTATACCAAATGTAAAATTACCTCTTCCGTCAAAACTTTTATCATTTATGCCTCTAAAATCTCGTATTCTTGGAACAGCTACTGCTATTAATCTATCCAAAAATTCATACATTTTATCCCCACGAAGAGTCACTCTCACACCTATCGGCATTCCCTTTCGCAATTTAAAATTAGATATATCTTTTTTAGATCTAGTTGAAACAGATTTTTGACCTGCAACTAAAGTCATTTCTTCAATACCCTGGTCAATAACCTTTTTGTCTGCAATTGCATTACGTCCCAATCCTTGATTTAAGGATATTTTAAGTAATTTCGGCGCTTGCATTATAGTCTTATATCCAAATTCTTTCATCAAAGAATCTATTACTTCTTCCTTATACTTTTGTTTTAATCTTGGTATATAGCTCATTTAATTACCTCCTTTGATTTTTTTGAATATCTAACTAACTTATTTGTTTTTTCATCTAATTTTCTACCTATCCTTGTAGCATTACCTTTCCCGTCAATAATCATTAAGTTTGAAAGATGAATCGGAGCTTCCTTTTCAATAATTCCTCCTTGTGTATTTTTAGCATTTGGTTTTTGATGTTTTTTTACTTTATTCAAACCTTCAACTATTGCTCTATTTGCTGTGGGATACACAATCAAAACTTTGCCTGTATTTCCTTTGGAATTACCAGCAATAACCTTTACAGTATCTCCTTTTTTAATGTGCAATTTCATATTTTTATTATATTTTACTATTTTACAACACTTCCGGTGCTAAAGAGACTATTTTCATAAACTGCTTCTCACGCAATTCTCTTGCTACTGGTCCAAAAATACGAGTTCCTTTCAATTCATCGTTTGCTGTTAATAAGACACAAGCATTATCATCAAAACGAATGTAAGAACCATCCTGCCTGCGAATCTCTTTCTTTGTTCTAACAATAACCGCTTTTGACACAGAACCTTTTTTTACACTTCCAGACGATATAACGTCTTTAACAGAGACAATTATTTTATCTCCAACAGAAGCATATCTTCTTTTTGTTCCCCCAAGCACTCTAATACAAAGAACATTCTTTGCACCACTATTATCTGCAACAATTAATCTTGTTTCTTGCTGTACCATTTTATTTAGCTCTTTCTATTATTTCAACTAATCTCCAACATTTATTTTTACTCAACGGTCTAGTCTCCATTATACGTACAGTATCACCCATTGCTGCCTCCTCTTTTTCATCATGAGTCATAAATTTGGTACTTTTTTTTACAAACTTACCATATTTAGGATGTTTGACTTTCCTTTCAACTAACACATTAATAGTTTTGTCCATCTTATCACTAATGACAATACCTATTCTTTCTTTTCTTAGATTTCTTTCCATTAGTTATAAATTATTTAACTTCGTTATTCAATTGACGAAATCTTATTTCTGTATTAATTCTTGCTATATCTTTGCGAGTATTTTTTAATACATTGGTATTTTCCAATGGAGATACAGCATTATTAATTTTCAATTTTACTAAACGCATAGATTCTGTTTCTAATTTGTCCTTCAATTCTGTAATAGACAATTCTTTTAATTCTTTGCTTTTCATATTATACTTCTTCTATATAATCACGTCTAATCACAAACTTTGTTATTACAGGCAATTTTTGAGCGGCTAACCTCATTGCCTCTTTTGCAACTTCCATAGGTACTCCATCTGCTTCAAACAACATCGTTCCAGGCATAACTCTTGCAACAAAGTATTCTGGTGCCCCCTTACCTTTACCCATACGAACTTCATTAGGTTTCTTAGTAATTGGTTTATCGGGAAATATACGTATCCATATTTGTCCTTCTCGCTTCATATAACGAGTAACCGCTTGACGAGCAGCTTCTATTTGCCGACCTGTTATAAAACTTGTATCTAATGATTTTATACCAAAACTACCAAATGCAAGGTCATATCCTCTGTGAGCAATACCTTTGATTTTACCTTTTTGCTGTTTTCTATATTTTGTCTTTTTAGGTTGTAACATATTATCAATTTTTGATTATCAATCTTTCTTTCTTTTTAGCCGAGGAGCTGCAAAACGAGGCATTTTCCCCTCTTTTGAATTTCCACCAATAGCCGTAGAAACTATTTCTCTCTTATCATATACTAAACCTTTACATATCCAAACCTTTATGCCGATTCTTCCATAAGTTGTATGTGCTTCTTCTCTAGCATAATCTATATCTGCTCGTAAAGTATGTAATGGCGTTCTTCCTTCTTTATAATGTTCTGTTCTCGCCATTTCAGCACCACCAATACGACCAGATATTGATATTTTAATACCTTCTGCACCAGACCTCATTGTGGCAGTAATAGCAGTTTTGATTGCCCTTCTGTAAGAAATTCTTCCTTCTATTTGCCTTGCAACAGAAGATGCAACTAAAATAGCATCTAATTCAGGACGTCTAATTTCAAATATGTTTATTTGAACATCTTTATCGGTAAGTTTTTTCAATTCCTCTTTTAATTTATCAACTTCTTGCCCTCCTTTACCTATAATCAGACCCGGCTTGGCAGTGTTAATAGTAACAGTAACAAATTTAAGCGTTCTTTCAATATATATACTTGATATACCAGACTTTACTAAACGAGCATTTATATACTTTCTAATTTTATCATCTTCAACTAATTTGTCCCCAAAATTTTTCCCTCCATACCAATTAGAATCCCAGCCTCTAATGATACCTAATCTATTACCTATTGGATTTGTCTTTTGTCCCATCTATATATCTATTTTTTAATTTATGTTTTCTAATTAGATTGCATGTTTTCTGTTCTACTATCTAAAATGAGAGTAACATGATTAGATCTCTTTTTGATTCTATAACCTCTACCTTGAGGTGCTGTACGCATTCTTTTCATTTGACGTCCACCATCAACAAAAATACTTTTTACATAAAGGTTACTTTCTTCCAATCTTTTGCCATCATGTTTAGATTGCCAATTTGCAACAGCCGAAAGCAATAATTTACGAAATTTTAATGCCGATTCCTTTTGGCTATGCTGCAAAATAGCTAATGCTTTATCCACGTCTACACCTCTTATAGCATCAGCAATCAATCTTGCCTTTCTTGGAGAAGAAGGATTATTTACCAATTTAGCCATACAAAGATGCTTCTTTTCTTCCTTACGTGCCTCTGCTACTATATGTTTTCTTGAACCCATCTATTTAACTATTTTATTTTTTACCTTTATCTTTTTGTCCTGCATGACCGCGAAATATTCTAGTTGGAGCAAATTCGCCCAATTTGTGTCCAACCATATTCTCAGTTACATATACAGGTATAAATTTATTTCCATTATGAACAGCTATTGTCAAGCCTACAAAATCAGGAGAAATCATAGAAGCCCTAGACCAAGTCTTTATTGTATTTGTTTTGTTTTGTGCCTGAGCAACTAAAACTTTCTTTTCTAACTTATAATGAATATAAGGTCCTTTTTTTAATGAACGACTCATCTCTTAAATTTATTTCTTACGTCTTTCTACAATATATTTATCTGAATGCTTATTTGGTATTCTTGTCTTATAACCCTTAGCAGGCATACCTTTTCTAGAACGCGGATGTCCTCCCGTTGCACGACCTTCTCCACCTCCCATTGGGTGATCAACAGGATTCATAACAACACCTCTTGTACGAGGTCGTCTTCCTAACCAGCGAGAACGTCCTGCTTTGCCTGAAATTTCAAGATTATGTTCTATATTTGAAACCATACCCACTGTTGCTCTACAAGATTGCAATATCATACGTGTTTCACCAGAAGGCATCTTAACTATAGCATATTTCCCATCTCTAGACATCAATTGTGCGTAAGAACCTGCACTTCTAACAAGTTTAGCCCCCTGTCCCGGATTCAATTCCAAATTATGAATAATTGTACCAAAAGGAATTTCGCTTAAAAACAATGTATTTCCTATTTCAGGAGCAACCCCTATGCCAGATACAATTTTTTGCCCAACTTTCAATCCATGAGGAGCAAGAATATATCTTTTTTCTCCATCTAAATAAAACACTAATGCTATGCGAGCAGTTCTGTTAGGGTCATATTCTATAGTTTTTACAACGGCAGGAACATTATCTTTGTCCCTACAAAAATCTATTAAACGATACATTTTCTTATGACCACCTCCAATATATCGCATTGTCATCTTACCCTGATTATTTCTTCCTCCTGATTTTTTCACGCCATAAATCAAACTCTTTTCAGGTCTTATCTCCGTGATTTCTTCAAAAGTACTTGCAACTTTAAATCGTTGCCCCGGTGTTGTCGGTTTTAATTTTTTTAAAGCCATCTCTTTACATTAAATATTGCTAAAAAAATCTATTGTATCACCTTTGGCTAATGTTATAATAGCCTTTTTGAAAGCATTAGTCTTACCTTGCACAAATCCTGATTTAGTATATCTTGATTTATTTTTCCCATCATAGTTTAAAGTATTCACCTGTTCAACTTTAACTCCATAAAGTAATTCTACTTCTTTCTTTATTTCTATTTTATTTGCACGCTTATCAACTACAAATCCAAAACGATTTGAAAACTTTTCTGTCGTTTTAGTCATTTTCTCTGTAATAATCGGCTTTACGATGATATTCATTTTTTTATTTTATTTTTTTATTATCAATACTATGAATTAGCCAATAATTTTTCTAATTCCTTAACTGCAGTCTCTGTTATAACTAACTTGTTTGCATTCAAAACATCATAAGTATTTACTGTTTCCACATCACTAACACTTACTGTTCTTAAATTACGAGCAGACAAAATTACAAAATTTTCCTTGTCATTATTCATAATAAATAAAGATTTTTTGTCTGTTATATTCAAGTTGGTTAAAACATTAATCATATTTTTTGTTTTAGGCATATCAAAGCTAAAATCCTCAACTATCATAACATTATCTTCTCTTGCTTTATAAGAAATAGCTGAAAGCCGAGCCAATCGCTTAACTTTCTTATTCAGTTTGAAATGATAATCTCTCGGTCTTGGTCCGAACGCTCTACCTCCACCAACAATTGTAGGACTGTTTATATCACCAGATCTTGCTCCTCCCGTACCTTTTTGTCTTTTTAGTTTACGTGTAGAGCCAGATACTTCTGAACGCTCTTTTGATTTATGAGTTCCCTGTCTCTGATTTGCAAGATATTGCTTAACATCCAACCAAATAACATGATCATTAGGTTCTGTCGTAAACAAAGCATCATTAACCGTGATAGTTTTTGTGCTGTCCGCACCATTTACATTATAAACTTTTAACTCCATCTCTCTAATTTTAATATGCTCCCTTTTGCTCCGGGAACTGAACCTTTAACTAAAACTAAATTTTTCTCTTCAAGTATTTTTAATATCTGAAGATTTTGCACTTTAACTCTATTACCTCCCATACGACCAGCCATACGCAATCCCTTAAATAATCTTGAAGGATAAGAAGACGCTCCAACAGAACCTGGAGCTCTTAATCTATCATGTTGACCATGTGTTTTATCTCCAACACCACTGAAGCCATGACGCTTAACAACACCTTGAAAACCTTTACCTTTTGATATGCCTACAACATCAACATACTCTCCTTCAGTAAATACTTTACAAGTCAAAACTTCTCCATAATTTTTTCTCTCACCTTCTTCAAAACGAGAAAATTCCATAACATACCGTTTGGGAGCAGTATTTGCTTTTTCAAAATGCCCCTTCAGAGATTTAGTGCATTGCTTCTCCTTCTTATCTTCAAATGCTAACTGTATAGCACTGTATCCATCTTTTTCAGGAGTCTTTACTTGTGTTACAACACAAGGACCAGCTTCAATAACCGTGCATGGTTGTTGTTTCCCAGAGGCATCATAGATGCTAGTCATACCTATTTTCTTTCCTAATAATCCTGACATTTTATTTTTTACTTTTATTCTTTCAGCATATTTTAAAATAGCGGCTGAATCTTTTATATTTTTACTTTATTAAGTTTATTATTACACCTTTATTTCAACTTCAACTCCACTTGGCAATTCCAATTTCATAAGAGCATCTATTGTCTTTGAAGAATTACTGTAAATATCTAGTAATCTTTTATAAGAACTCCACTCAAACTGTTCTCTTGATTTTTTATTTACAAACGTTGAACGATTAACTGTAAAAATTTTCTTACGAGTTGGCAATGGAATAGGACCATTAACCGTAGCACCTGCAAGTTTAACAGTTTTCACAATCTTTTCAGCGGATTTATCCACCAGATTATGGTCATACGACTTCAATTTTATTCTTATTCTTTGTTCCACAACTTATACTATATTTATGTTATGTTATTTTTATTTCTTTAATACTGCTTCCGTTACATCTCTTGGAGCTTCTGCATAATGGGAAAACTCCATAGTTGAATTTGCTCTTCCTGATGTGATAGTTCTTAATGAAGTAACATATCCAAACATTTGAGCCAATGGAACTTTTGCTCTAACCGCCTGAATTCCAATTTTTGCTGTTATGCTTTCCAAAAGAGCACGCCTACGATTTAAATCCCCCGTAACATCTCCTAAATACGCATCCGGCGTTGTTACTTCCACTAACATGATTGGTTCTAACAAGATAGGTTTTGCTTTACTTGCAGCCTCCTTAAAAGCAATTTTTGCACACAATTCAAATGACAAAGCATCCGAATCTACAGGATGATATGAGCCATCTTTCAATACGACTTTCATACTTTCCAATGGAAAGCCTGCAAGAACACCATTTTGCATTGCCTGTTTGAACCCTTTTTCTATTGAAGGAATAAATTCTTTTGGAATATTTCCTCCTTTTACTTCATTAACAAATTGTAACCCTTTTACTCCTTCATCAGCAGGCGAAAGCGTGAATATAATATCTGCAAACTTTCCTCTACCACCTGTCTGCTTTTTATACACTTCCCTATGGTCACAAAATGCAGTAATTGCTTCTTTATATGCAACTTGTGGTGCTCCCTGATTACATTCAACATTAAATTCTCTACGCATTCTATCCATTATAATATCAAGATGTAATTCTCCCATACCTTTCATAATGGTCTGTCCTGAATTTTCATCTGTTGAAACTTGTAATGTCGGATCTTCTTCTGACAATTTAGTTAATGCATTATTGAATTTATCCAAATCTGCCTGCTTCGTAGGCTCTATTGCTATCGAAATAACAGGTTCTGGAAAAGACATTGATTCCAACACAATGGGATAATTTTCATCACAAAGTGTATTGCCTGTCTTTATTTCCTTAAATCCGACTGCTGCTCCAATATCACCTGCTTCTATTCTATCCAAAGGATTTTGTTTGTTGGCGTGCATTTGCATTATACGGGAAATACGTTCTTTCTTTCCTGTCGTAGAATTAAATACATAAGAACCCGAATCTAACGCTCCCGAATAAACTCGAAAAAAACATATACGACCAACATAAGGATCTGTTGCTATCTTGAAAGCCAATGCTGAAAATGGTGCTTTAACATCAACCTTTCTACTTACTTTTTCATCTGTTTTTGGATTTGTTCCTTCTATTTCAGGGACATCAACAGGGGAAGGCAAAAAAGCACAAACTGCATCAATCAAATTTTGTACTCCTTTATTCTTAAAAGAAGAACCGCATAAGACAGGAGTAATTCTCATTTCACAAGTTGCCTTACGAATTTGATAAATCATTTCGTCTTCCGTAATGCTGTTTTCATCATCCATATAACGCATAAGCAATTCATCATCTTCTTCTGCTACTCCTTCTATCAACTGCTTACGATATTTCGCTGTTATTTCCTTCAAATCATCTGGCATTGGTATTTCATACATTTTCATTCCATTTGACTCTTCGTCATACATCAATGCCTTATTACTAATTAAATCAATAACACCTTTAAACATATCTTCCTGTCCTATTGGGATTTGCAATGGAATAGGATTTGCTCCAAGACGTTCTTTGATTTGTTTCAATACATTAAAAAAGTCTGCACCTGCCCTGTCCATTTTATTCACAAAGCCAATACGAGGCACATTATACTTATCTGCCTGACGCCATACTGTTTCACTTTGAGGCTCAACTCCACCAACGGCACAGAACAAAGCAACCGCTCCATCAAGAACACGTAACGAACGCTCTACTTCAACTGTAAAATCAACGTGTCCCGGAGTGTCTATTATGTTTATCTTAAATTGATTATCGTTATATTTCCAAAATACTGTCGTAGCGGCGGAAGTAATAGTTATCCCTCTTTCCTGCTCCTGAGCCATCCAATCCATTGTGGCAGCACCTTCATGCACTTCACCGATTTTGTAGTTCTTACCCGTATAGTACAAAATACGCTCCGTAGTCGTAGTCTTACCTGCGTCTATGTGAGCCATAATGCCTATATTCCGTGTAAAATGTAAATCCGACATATATTTTTCTATTTCCTTATTATTATATTAAAATCTAAAATGAGAAAATGCTTTATTTGCTTCAGCCATACGATGTATGTCTTCTTTTTTCTTAAAAGCTGCTCCTTCTTCTTTAAACGCCTGTAAAATCTCTCCAGCCAAACGAGAAGCCATTGTTTTTTCATTACGTTTACGAGAAAAAAGAATAAGATTTTTCATACCCATAGATTGTTTGCGATTAGGACGTATTTCCATCGGTATCTGGAAAGTAGCACCTCCTATACGGCGAGAACGAACCTCCACATTAGGAGTAACATTCGCTAATGCCTTTTTCCAAACATCAAGTCCATTTTCCTCAGTTTTTTTAGACACAATGTCAATAGCCTCATAAAATATATTGTATGCTATTGTTTTCTTTCCCTTTAACATTATATTATTAACGAATTTGGTAACCAAAGTATCGTTAAACTTAGGGTCTGGAAGAATTATTCTTTTTTTAGGTTTTGCTTTTCTCATCTTTCCTTAACTTTTATTTTTTAGCGGCTTTAGGTCTCTTTGCTCCGTATTTTGAACGTCTTTGCTTGCGACCGTCAACACCAGCAGTATCCAACGCACCACGAATAATATGATAACGAACACCCGGCAAGTCCTTAACACGTCCTCCCCTTATCATAACAATAGAGTGTTCCTGCAAGTTATGACCTTCGCCCGGTATATACGCATTAACCTCTTTTTGATTGGTCAATTTAACACGAGCAACCTTTCTCATTGCAGAGTTAGGCTTCTTTGGTGTTGTAGTATAAACCCTCGTGCAAACACCTCTACGCTGCGGACAAGAATCCAATGCAGGGGATTTACTCTTGTATTCTAACTTTTGACGTCCCTTACGGACTAACTGTTGAATTGTTGGCATATCTTATTATTTACGCTTTTTATTCTATCTTTTACTTTATATTTTACCGAAAATTCGGGCTGCAAAAGTACAACTTTTTTTTCAATTAACAATACTTTATTCAAAAAAAATTTCACTTTAACAATTAAAAACCAAATATACTTTGATTTTTTATTTCAAAAAACACTTACATTCCTTCACTACAGCCAATAGTTCTTGGAAATAAATCTCGGTAGTATGCAACCCTCGTTTCTCGCAGTAAGTTGAAAAACTTTTAATCTCTACACAAGACATCCGCATTTTTCGGGTTGCAAAAGTACAACTTTATTTTGAATTAACAACTACTTTTTCAATTATTTTTTCATTTTTCTTCACATTTCGCATTTTTTAAGACGATATTTCAATACATAACAATATATATTTCAGATGCTTAATTATGTATCGGCAAACTGAAAAAAAAATTCACATTTGAAGCCTTATATCAACATTTTTAGGCAAAATTTCACCAATCATCGCCTTAAATTTTCTAAAATCAAAGAATATTTTTTTCCCATTTCCATTCCATTTTCCGGAATCAAATAATAATTTTCTGAAATCAAATTATAGAATTCTGTAATTTGATTATAGCGTGCCGGAATTTGATTATAGATTTCCGTAATCAAATTCTAATAAACTGTAATCAAGTTGTAAAAAAATGTTACCTTTGCAGCCCGAATTTTTAATTGGTTATAATAATGAATAAATTAGATTTAAGCAGGTACGGAATTGAAAATGCAACTGCAATAGTTCATAACCCAACATTTGAACAACTCTTTGAAGAAGAGACTCTTGATTCTCTTACGGGCTATGAGCGAGGACAACTTACGGAACTTGATGCCGTGAATGTTATGACAGGCATTTACACAGGCCGTTCCCCAAAAGACAAGTATTTTGTGAAGGATAACACAAGCAAATCAACGCTTTGGTGGGATACTCCCGAATATCATAATGATAATAAACCTGTTTCGCAATCCGTATGGAAAGAACTGAAAACCAAAGCCGTAAAGCAATTAAGCGGAAAAAGGCTTTTCGTGGTTGATACCTTTTGCGGAGCAAACGAAAATACCCGTTTGAAGATACGGTTCATAATGGAAGTGGCTTGGCAGGCTCATTTCGTAAAGAATATGTTTATTCGCCCGACAGAAAACGAACTTTTGAATTACGGCGAACCTGATTTCGTAGTGCTTAATGCGTCAAAGGCAAAAGTGGATAATTATAAGGAGTTAGGCTTACATTCGGAGACAGCAGTAGTGTTTAATCTTACGGAACGGATGCAAATTATCCTTAACACGTGGTACGGAGGTGAAATGAAGAAAGGAATGTTCAGTTATATGAATTATCTTTTGCCATTGCAAGGTATTGCGTCTATGCACTGCTCTGCAAATACCGATTTACAGAAAGAAAACACCGCTATTTTCTTCGGGCTTTCGGGTACGGGTAAAACAACGTTATCAACCGACCCGAAGCGACTTTTGATTGGCGATGATGAGCATGGCTGGGACGATGACGGCGTTTTCAACTTTGAAGGAGGCTGTTACGCCAAGGTAATAAACCTCAGTAAGGAAGCCGAACCTGATATTTATAATGCAATATGCCGCAATGCTCTGTTGGAAAACGTTAGCGTTAATGCCGAAGGCAGAATAGACTTTGCAGATAAAAGCGTTACGGAGAACACAAGGGTATCATATCCGATTGAACACATAAAAAACATCGTCAAACCCGTATCTAAAGCCCCTGCTGCAAAGAAAGTGATATTTCTGTCGGCTGATGCTTTTGGTGTTTTGCCGCCTGTGTCAATTCTTACACCCGAACAGACTCAGTATTACTTCCTTTCAGGTTTCACAGCCAAACTTGCAGGTACGGAAAGAGGCATTACGGAACCCACTCCTACCTTTTCCGCTTGCTTCGGAGCGGCTTTTCTCTCTTTGCATCCAACGAAATACGGCGAAGAATTGGTTAAACGCATGCAGCAATCGGGAGCAAAGGCTTATTTAGTCAATACAGGTTGGAACGGAAGCGGCAAACGCATATCCATAAAGGACACTCGCGGAATTATAGACGCTATTTTGGACGGATCAATAGACAAATCAGAAACGCAAATCATTCCTTTGTTTAACCTCAAAGTGCCTAAAACGTTACCAAATATAGATACCGCCATACTTGACCCGCGTAATACTTATGCCGATGTTGAAATTTGGAACACAAAAGCAAAGGATTTGGCGACAAGATTTATAAATAATTTCCGTAAATTTACTTCCAATCAGGCAGGAGAGGCTTTGGTTAGTGCAGGACCGCAATTATAGAAAGATGAAACGAAATTTTGTAATAGTTTTTTTGTTTTTTATCTGTTTTACACAAACTTATGGACAGGTTCAACCGCCCGATGCCTGTGAGGAAACAGACTCTCTAATTCTTGCAAGGCTCAATCAGTGGCAGGATTTGAAGTTTGGATTTATGGTTCATTGGGGAACATATTCGCAATGGGGCATTGTAGAAAGTTGGAGCGTTTGTAGCGAGGACGAGGATTGGATAAGCCGTGATACCAATCTGCCTTACGATGAGTACAAACAACGTTATTTTGCTCTAAACAAGTCTTTTAATCCTACCAAATTCAATCCTCAACAATGGGCAACACTTGCTCAGGATGCTGGAATGAAATATGTAGTTTTTACAACCAAGCATCACGATGGTTTTTGTATGTTTGACACAAAACAAACCTCATATTCCGTAACAGACAACGCTTGTCCGTACAGTCAAAACGTCAATGCGGACATCACAAAGGCTGTTGTTAATGCCTTCAAAGCCAATAACTTTTGGACAGGTCTTTATTTTTCCAAACCCGACTGGCACAATAACGATTACTGGTGCAATCGCTGGGCTACGCCTGACAGAAACGTGAATTATGAAATAGCAAAACATAAGGACAAATGGAAGAATTTCTGCGACTTTACTTTCAAACAGATTGAGGAACTGACTCTTCAATATACCCCTGATATATTATGGCTGGATGGAGGTTGGATTCGTCCTGCTTGGAGTGTCAATGACGAGAGCCGACCGTGGCTTGGTTGTCGCCAACAGGTACAGGATATAAATATGACAAAGATTGCCAATATGATACGCCAGCATCGGGCGGATATTTTGATAATTGACAGAAGCGTTGGCGGAAAGTACGAGAACTATCGTACGCCCGAACAGCAAATTCCCAAAACTCCGTTGCCTTATGCGTGGGAAACGTGTATGACGATGGGGGAAAGTTGGTCGTATAAGCCCGATGACAACTATAAATCCGTTAATACACTGATACATACTCTAATTGAAATCGTTGCCAAGGGCGGAAACCTGTTATTGAATGTTGGTCCTGATTCACAGGGAGAACTTCCGCCGCAAGCCATTGAAAGAATGAAGGCGATAGGACGGTGGTTAAGTCGTAACGGGTACGCAATCTATGATACCCATCCTGTCTTTCCGTATCAGGAGGGGAAGATTTGCTATACGCAAACCAAACAGGGACAGACCTTTGCCATTTATCTGTTAGATGAAAATGAAGTTTTACCTGATAAAATCAGTGTTTTGAATAACGGAAAACGTCAAACGCTGTCTGTAAGTAAAGCCTTGCAACGTGAAAGTAAAGGAACGAATGCCGTTGTCTTTAAGTTGGAATAACATACAAATCATATCTTAACAATATCTTAAACTAAAACCAACATTTTTGTCCATTATGCCATCTTTTGCAATGATAACACCCAAAGTGATACATTAACCGTTTAACGTAATTCAAAGTTATCTCCAAGATACTGCCTACGTACTTCCTCGTCAGCAGCCAATTCCTCAGGAGTGCCTGACTTGAAAACAGAACCGTTAATCAGCAAATAAGCACGATTAGTAATGGTTAGCGTTTCATGAACGTTGTGGTCTGTAATCAAAACGCCTATGTTCTTGTCCTTCAACTTGCGAACAATGCTCTGAATGTCCTGTACGGCAATCGGATCTACGCCTGCAAAAGGCTCATCTAAAAGAATAAACTTCGGGTCTGAAGCCAAAGCACGTGCAATTTCTGTTCGGCGGCGTTCCCCTCCCGATAACTGAATACCTTTGCTCTTTCTAATGTGTGTGAGTGAAAATTCGTCAAGCAGAAAATTCATTTTGTTAACGCGTTCTGTCTTTGTAAGTGGCATAAATTCAAGAACCGCCATAATGTTATCCTCCACCGAAAGATTACGAAAAACAGATGCTTCCTGTGCCAAGTATCCTACACCCATTTGAGAACGTTTGTACATCGGCATATCGGATATGTCTTCGTCATTAAGAAAAACCTTACCGCTGAAAGGTTGTATCAACCCCACCATCATATAAAATGTTGTGGTTTTTCCTGCTCCGTTAGGACCAAGCAAGCCTACTATTTCACCCTGATTCACATCTATGGAAACACCTTTAACAACCGTTCGCTTCTTATACTTCTTTACAACATTATCAGTGTATAATCTCATATTGTTTCAGGATAAAAATTTATTGAAGTTCTACTTCATTAACCTGTATTACTTCTTTTGTCTCGGCATTAGTTACAAAGACCACAACCTTACAGTTATCCAAGTTCCATAAAGGACTTATCTCATCTTCCTTAAACGGCACTTCAATAAAATAATTCTTGTTTATGGTTGTGCCTGCGTCTGTTTTGTCATACGTTAATGGGAAATCAATAAGACCGTTTGTTCGCAAAACGTGATTAAATTCGTATGCCGTATCTTTTTCAGTACCGTCTCTCTGCACTCCAATAATCTTACTTTCAAGTACAACAACGTTTATAAGCATTGGAAAGTCAATTTCTTTCAGCACTTTGTTTTCAATGCTGACCACAATTTTATTATCACCGTCGTATTTTGCACCAAGATTGATGTCCAAAACGTGTTCGCGCTGCATTCTTTCGGCAACCTTTGTAGCCCAGTCGGCATACTGAACAGGGAAAACACCGCCTTCTTTAACACGATTGACCAATCCACTGGGACAGCCGCTGATTCCAAAGTCCTCAACCCATTGTTCGCCATATTCAGTCCTGAAATCCACATTATGATTTGTCTGTGAAGGTTTGGCAAAAGCGGTAGCATGAACCGCCATAACAACAAGTGTTCCCGGATATTGCAATAACAGGTTGGCAGCCTCTCTGGCTGCAGCAGGGCAATTAGTACATGACCAGCCTGTAATGTCTTCCAAAAGAACCTTTTGTACGGTATCCGTAGTGGTAATTGGAACAGATTGAGTTGTTTCCCCGATAATAGGCGTCAGAATCTCTTTTTCATCTATGTTATCGCAAGATACAATAAATGCCAAAGAAGTTATAACTACTGCAAATAATGAAAAAAAAGTCCGTTTCATTGGTTTTATAATTTTAATTGTTAAAAACTGCTTGTTATTGTTGCAAATAAGCCGTTGGAAGCAGGCACTTCGCGACACACTCCGCCAATACACATTATTCCTTTTCGCTGTTTGCCGTAACTGATTTGCACTCTCGTTGTGCCGAATGTGCAACCTATGGAAGCGTTATAGTAATGTGTTTTATCTCCTGTTTCATTTCCGTAATTCCACTGGTCGGAAACGGCTGCAAACCACTTGCCTCCGAGATTATATTCCAATGTTGCCTGTAACCAGTTGCCCGTAGCCCAGTCGCCATAGTTTGCTTCGGTAAGCAGAAGTTGCAATTCGGCTCTCAGAGAAGAGGTTTGAGCAATTCTGTAAGTACCGTCTGCAACAAAGATATTGGCATACACAAAAGGATAACCTTCATGTCCGGAAGCAATAGGATTAAAGGTTTGATAGGAATACATAAAGGTGGTCTTCAAATCGGGCGAAAACTTTTTTCCAACCTCAAAGTTAATCTCCTCAAAGTACAAATCATCACCCACCTTAAAGAAATCAGATTCGTATTGCATTGTTATGTTCTCCATATATGACGTATTGTTATTGAGGGTCTGCTTGTCAATGGAATGAATGCGTGAATAGTTGAATTTAATATCCGTTCCGTATTTGCCGCCGAGCCATGTATTTTTCTTAATCTTATACATAACATCGGCTTGCAGCCCCATCTCACCATCAACCTGCGTTGCATAAGGATACATTGCCATTAGAGAATACGCATGCTGGCGAGTAATAGCAGGTAAGTAATTTACGGCAAGCATATTTCCCGTTTCATTACGACGGGATTTGAAACTCATATTGTCAATTCTCTTTGCAGCAACACTGATTCCCAATCCCTTTTGCGAATATCCCGCCGTAAGAAAAAGAGCCTCGCCATTACGAAAATTATCCTTGTTTATGGCATTAGGATCCTGTCCTTTACGGGCATATTCTGCCGAAAGATTGAAAGCATTGTGCGAAAGATCAAAGCGGAATGCCCCTGCACCAATGTTTTCCGGCAGATTCATTTGATAGAGAGTATCATTTACCGTAATATATTTCGGATTTGCTTTTTCATAAACCGATATAAAACTTCCTCCAATGCTGATTTGTGTTGTCATATTAGCCATAAACGGAAATAAGTCGTTGAGAGCCAAATCCAAATCGCCGCCACGTATCAACCCATTGTCCGTTTGCCAAATATCTTCCCAGTAATAACGCTGCTTACCTATGATTCCCTTTACCGTTAAACCCGATAAGGGACGTGCTACTATACGAATTCCGTCCATTGCATTGTCCAATCCGAGATTTTGTTCCTGATAAGAACGGAATATCAAGCCATTTCCAAACTGCTCATAGTAGTTTCCGACTGTTATTTCCAAGAAATCCTTTTTGTAAGATGCGAAACGATTGGCAAATCCGGCACCTTTATATTGCGCATCAAAGCCAAGAATGGGATTCAAATACGCTTCGAATCTCACGCCTGCCGTAAAAGCTCCGTTAGTATAAAGAATGGTAGTATAGGAATTTGATAAGAATCGCTCTGCTACGTCCTGTGAGCCTATTATTGTGTCTTCGCGTGATACTTGCATGTCCATTTGGAAACTTCCGGTAACCTTTCCGCCGAGTATTCCCTGCGAATAGCCCTGTGAAGCAAAAATCCAAAGTGATATTAAGATAATTAACCGTTTCATTACTTTATTTTGGTGTTGCTGTTGCTTTGTTTTGCAGGTCTCCTTCGGCGATTAACTTTCTTATGACGTTAATTAAATTTTGCTCATCTCCCAAAGCATAACTCGCATGTTGCCAAACAATTTCACCTTTTCCGTTACAGAGAAAGGTATGCGGCGGATTATTCACACCCATTGCCCGTTTCAATTCGCTATTTTCGTCAAGTATGACCTCGTAATCCCATTCCGAACTCTTAACCAAGGGCAAGACTTTTTTGCTTGTGCGGATGTCGTCAATGGACACGGCATATATTTTTACCCCTGTCTCGTTTTGCCATTCCTCATAGTACTCTGCCATAGTGTTTAACTCCGTAAGGCAAGGCTTACACCACGTTGCCCAGAAACAGATTACGAAAGGCTTGCCGTCATTTGAAAAATCGGCAGCCGAAATTGACTTTCCGGTTAGAGTTTTCACGGAAACGGCGGGCAGTTTAGCGTCTTGTGCCGAGACGTTGAGGGCAATTAAAATGCCCGTTAGCAACAAAGATATTCGTTTCATTTTTGTTTTGTTTTTATTACTTTTTGAGTTGCAAAAGTACAATTTTTTCTCATTATACGCAACAACGGCAAAGAATTATTTCCGTTTTTGATAAGAAAATACCAAAATAAGCATCGGAAGTAACATTATTTGGAATGGATTTTTGCCGAATAACGTTTCAATTTTCCAAAATTTGACTTCAATTTGATGGGATTTGGTTTCAATTTTCCCATCCCTGCTAATAATAAGGTGTTCGCCCGTTTCGTCATCACGGATTGAGCAAAGAAAATCATAGGGCGGGATTTCGTTAGGAGACTTTCGCCGAAACCTCATTTGACTTTCGCCGAAAGTGGAGGAGGGTTTCGCCGAAAGTCTCCTTAACTTTCGGCGAAACTTATTCGGACTTTCGGCGAAAGTCTCCTAACGAAATCCCGCCCTAAAAATTTTGAAACGGGCTTTCGCCGAAATGAAACGGGGTTTTAGCAGTTACGAAACGAGGTTCGGGCTTAACGAACAGCCGTTTTAGTCGTTGTCCTTTAAGCCCTTATAAAAAATTAGAAGGCGTTTCATTGTATCGAAACACCTTCTTTTTAACATAAAATTTAATTATATAATCACAGAATCAAATTTCAACCTTATAAAGTCTCATTTGGTCGGTTTTCAAGTCGTTCTACATCACGATGTTAATCTAATTGGTCGTGCAGAAAAGCAGGCTTATTGATGTCGGGTTCGCCTTTGGAGTTTATGTTTGTGATGGTTGGCTGGCTGGAAACCAGAACCGAAGCATCTTCTTCCACAACACACGGCGGCAAATTCACGTATTGGTGTAATTCAGTTATGGACATATTGTTATATCTCTGCAAACCTTCCTCTGTTTTCCACAATTCAAGGATGGCTTCAAGTCGTTTCTGATGTATCAAAGTTTGTTCCGCCTTAATCCTCTCCTCAACGGTAGCAAAGATATAGCCTTCCTCCGACTTGAAAATCTCTTCCTCCAAATTCTTTTCGGTTTTGGGAGTTACCGTTGTCGTTTTAGATGTTTGCGAAGTGCCAACGTATGGATTTATTTCCTCCTTAAAAGTATCATCAGGAAGTTTATCAGGAAATTCTATTTTATTTCTATCTGGTTGAGAGCCAGTGTTATCCGTATCACTTGGGCGTATTGGTTCCCATGGAGGGATAACCGGTGGGAACGGAGACGGAGATGGTGGCGGCGGAACGGTATTTTCAACAGGCTCTGTGCTGAATCCCGATACCACAATCATCACTTTAATCTTGTCTTCTAAGGTAGTGTCGTTAGTGCTTCGACTGTTAATAATCTTAAGGTCTTTATTTGTAATTGTAGTTCTTAGATAAGTCATTATCGTATTCATTTCTTCCACCTTCACTTTCGCATCAGGAGAAGATGAAATGGAAACTAATACGTTTGTTGCGTCAGTATAGTTCTGGTCATCAAGGAGTGGAGATGACGTTGCGATGTGAATGGCTTTTTCTGCTCTGTTTTCGCCACTTGCTTCGCCGATTCCCATTAACGCAATGCCTGAACGCCTTAACACTTTCTTCACATCATTGAAATCTACTCTGACTTTGGCATCGGCAGTCATCATACCGGCAATACATTTGACGGCTGTAACTAGAATGCTATCTACCATTGCATCCGTCTCGTCAATATCCATTTCACCAAATTTATTTATCTTGTTATTGTCAATAACTATGGTGGCATCAACTACTTCTTGCAGTTTCTTTATTCCTTCCTTTGCGTTTTTGCTATACTCAATACCTTCATATTCATTCGGGAAAGTAACGATGGCAACTATTAATATCTCTTCGTTGATTTCCTTTTCTATTTCTCTCGCTATTTGAGCTATCACAGGAGAAGCCCCTGTGCCTGTGCCTTTACCAAGACCCGCCGCAATAAAAATCATTCTTGCGTCATTACCAATCTGCTTCTTGATATCCTCTCTTTTTTCTTCCGCAGCCAATCTTCCTACTTCCGGGTCAGTTCCTGCTCCAAGTCCGCTACCGCCTAACTGTATTTTACAAGGGATAGGGCTTGCATGCAGGTGATAAGAATCGGTATTGCATACAATGAAATCCACGTGTGAGGAATTTGATTGATACAAATACCGTGCTGTGTTTGAGCCACAGCCTCCTACTCCAATCACCTTTATATATGAGGATTGGTTCTTTGGAGCGTCAAAATTAACTAAACTAACTAAATTATCCATAATACTAAGTCTATTATTTGGGGTACAAAATTACTGTTATACATTGTTTGATTATTATAAATTACTAAAAGTTTTCAACATTATTTTGTTAATAACTTGTTTAATATGTTTAATACATTACATCTTGATTATTATCGGTATCATCAAAAGGCTTGATCTTGTTGATGCCCTTTAACCAGTCTATAATAATTCGTCCAAGAGGTTTTCTAGGAGGAGGATTGTTTCCTCCCGTATCGCGTTCAGCCTCTTCTTCTTCCGGTTTTTCACCAGAAGGATTGTCTTCTACCTTATCGGAAACAGGTATTCGTTCAGCCTCTTCTTCTTCCTCTTTGAAGGCTGCAATCAAAAGTCCTAATCCTGTAGCATAAATAGGGTTCTTAAGTTCTTCAGGAAGATTATCAAAGTGTTCTTCGTTTATTGGACATACATTACTTACCAAGTCAGGTATACGAAATTCCGATAAATTTTTTATGTGTCTTATCTTTGAGCCTCCACCTGTAAAAATTATTGCCTGTAATTGCTCTGTATACTTTTTCTGATTAAGTTCCACCATAATAAAATCAAGTATCATTTCCACTCTTCCTTTTATTACGGATGCCAAATGTTTAACCGAAATCTCTTTTGGCGCACCACCTCTATATCCGGGTACAGTAACAACAAAATCACTTTCTTTTATAGCTTCAGGTAAGCACGTACCATAGTTTATTTTTATGCTTTCGGCATTTTTATTTGTTATTCTGTATGCGTCTTCTATATCAAGAGTAATGAGTTTTCCTGCTATAGGGATACTTTTTATGTGTCGTAAAAAACCTTGTTTGAATATGGCTATATCGGTAGTCCCTCCACCAATGTCAACCAAACAAACTCCATCCTGCTTATCTTCTTCGGATAACACAGCTTCCGCAGAAGCGAGAGGCTGAAGAATTAAACCTTTCAGTTTATAACCAGCATGGTCTACACTTTTCATAATTTTGTTTATACATGTACCACTTCCAAATATAATATTGAACGTTCCTTCAAGTCTATGCCCAATCATACCTATTGGATCCGAACATTCTTCTCTATCAACAGCGTATGACTGAACCATTATATCAATGATATCTGCCCCATCCGGTTTTACAACATATCGCTGGTAATCATGCAGTTTAAAAACTTCTTCTTTTGTTATTAAGTCATTAGGATTTTCTCTTATAATAGATCCTGGTACGGTACGACTTTGAATATGATACCCTGCAACTCCAACATAAACTTCACTGACTTTAACATTTGCCATTGTTTCTGCCTGCTCCATGGCAATTTTGATTGACTCTGCCGTTCTACCGGGGTTAGCAACCTCTCCTCTTTCTACACCTACCGACTCCGTTTGACCTCTTCCAATAATTTCTATTTTTCCGTTTTCTAGTTTTTTTCCAATAAAAACTTTAATTGCTGTGGTTCCAATGTCTAAACCTGTAATAAATTTATTTTCCATGATATATCTGTTTTTTTTAATTATAATAATACTTTATCTTTTTTACTGCAAACTACTTGATTGTTAATACTTAAATTTATTTGATATATATTTTTCCAATCTTCATTAGTAACTTCTCCTTTTTCGTAAAAAATAACTAATCGTTTGATTTTACTATCTAAACTATCTATGCCACCAAACTTAATGGTATAATTTCCTTCCAATGGAAATAAATCAAATGTTTTGTCTTTATTTACATAAATTTGTGCTATTTGTTTGTTTAGCAAAGTATCATGATAAACTTTATGTGCAAGCAAATATACATCGGAAAGAATTTTATTATTTGTTGTATCTTTGGCTGCTTTTGCTATTGAAATATATCCATTTATTATCATAACATCTGCTGATACCGAAGGTATTGTCTGTAAAAGAGAAGCGTCATTTGAAAGATATACTTGCTTCTTGCTAACTGTAATTATTTTTGCAATGGGTATTTTTTGTTGTATGTTGATTGTTAATGTCCCGAGAATACCAAGTTCAACTTCACAAGAATATATAAAATTTATCTTATTAAGATATTGTTGAATCTCTTTTGTATTGATTGCTTTACATTTAACTCCTTTTAATTCCCCAAAATGATAAATTAAAGCATTATGTACATCGTCAGCCCATAACATTTTATCATCACTTAAATACGATATGTTTATTTTTACGTCCTTTACAGGAATATTCTTTAATGTTATGATTGCTCCAACAACAAGACCTGCAATACCAATAAGGATTATAATAGTTATAATTATTTTCTTTTTCATTATTATATCTGTTCTTTAATTATTTTTTTTATCGGATTAACTAATTGGTCTATATCTCCTGCCCCAATAGTAAGTAGTATTTGTGGATTCAAAGCAGGAATGAGTTCGAGTAATTGTTCTTTTGACACATAATATTTGTCCATTTTTTGTATTTGACTAAACAATAATTTGGAATCAATCCCTTCTATAGGTTCTTCTCGTGCAGGATATATGTCTAACAAAATTATTTCATCAAGCAATTCCAGTGATTTTACAAATTCTTTTTGAAAATCACGTGTACGAGAATAAAGATGTGGTTGAAAAATGCCTGTTATACGTTTATTAGGGAAAAAATGTCGCAGAGATGTTATTGTCGTTGTAATTTCTTGAGGATGATGAGCATAATCATCAATAAATATTGTATTGTCTGTTTTGATTATTAAATCAAATCTTCTCTTCATTCCACAAAAACTTGCCATTGCATTACGCAACTCTTCTTCAGTTATACCGCATTTCAAAGCTACTGCCATAGCAACAATAGCATTTTCAATGTTGTGCAATCCCGGATATGAAAGACAAATGTCAAAATATATTTTATCTGGAGTATGATAATCAAAATAATAACTACCTTGATAAACACGTATGTTCCATGCATAATAATCACTTTCTAAATTATTTAGGGAATATGTTTTTATTTCACAATCAAGCAGCATTTCTAATTTCACACTATTTTTTATAAATAAACAACCTCCTTTATGAGTTTTTGTAGCAAATTCTTTAAATGCATTGACTAAACTTTCGTGATTGCCGTAAATATCCAAGTGGTCAGCATCAATTGCAGTAATGACAGAATAATAAGGATTTAATTTTAAGAAAGAACGGTCATATTCATCTGCTTCTACTATCAATAAATCTTTTCTATCTTTATTAATAATAAAATTAGTTTCAAAATTTTTAGATATTCCTCCTAAAAAAGCATTACAACCCACAGATGAATTAAATAACAAATGAGTAATCATTCCGGAAATTGTCGTTTTGCCATGAGTACCTGCAACAGCAATAGTTTTATAATTTTGAGAAATTTTTTCTAATATTTCAGAACGTTTGTATAGAGGAATGTTTTTGCGTATTATTTCTTGTAAAATAAAATTATTTTTTGATATGGCTGGAGTAAAGACAGCAAATTCCATTTTTTGTGGTAAGTTAGCAAGATTATCTTCATAAATAATGTTCATATTTTCCTGTTCAAGTTTTTTTGTCAGTTCCGTTTGAATTCTGTCATAACCATAAATTTTAAATCCTTCAAAAGAAAAGTAACGAGCCAGCGCACTCATACCAATTCCTCCAATACCAACAAAATAAATTGCTTTTTCTTTAATGTTTTCCATATTTATTTAATATATTTTGCTACTTGTTCTACTATTTTTTTATCAGCATCTTTTATTGACAATTTCTCAATATTTTTACTTAATGTATCACAAAGTACAGGATTGTTAATCAAGGTTTCCAATGTAGGTATAAGTTGTCTGCTTGCATGAGAATCTTTAATTAAAATTGCTGCATTTTGGGCAGAAAGAGATAAAGCATTTTTTGTTTGATGATCTTCCGCCACATTTGGAGAAGGAATGAGTATAGTAGGCTTACCTACAATGGCAAGTTCTGCAATGGCAAGTGCTCCTGCGCGAGATACTATTATATCTGCTTGAGTATAAGCCTTATCCATTTCATTTATAAATTCATAAACATCTATCTTTTCTCCTAATTTTTTTGTAATTTCTTTTGCTTTTGAAAAAAAACTTCTGCCTGTTTGCCAAATAAGATGAATATTGCTGGAAACAAACCATTGAAGATTATTAACAATGCTTTCATTTATGCTTAAAGCTCCAAGGCTACCTCCCAAAATAAGAATTTCTTTTGGCTGTATTCTATCTTGTTCATAATTTTGTACAATATTTACAATCTCTTTACGTACGGGATTGCCACAAAGTACAATTTTATCTTTTTTGAACCACTTTTCCATTCCATTATATGCGACACATATTACTTTTGCTCTTTTTGACAAAATTCTGTTGGTTATTCCAGGAAAAGAATTTTGTTCTTGTATAATATAGGGAATACGCAGTTGAGATGCCGCCCACAAGGCCGCTGCTGAAACATATCCTCCTACTCCAATAACAGCATTAGGTTGGAAAATTTTGAGAATTTTTCTTGCTTTTATTAAACTTTTTATCAATATAAATGGAAGAGAAAAATTGGAAAATAGTTTTTGACGATTAAATCCTCTAATGTCTAATCCTTCAATGCAATATCCAGCACGAGGAATTTGTTCCATTTCCATTCTATTCTTTGCTCCAATGAAGAGAATTTGACAATCAACATACTTTTCTTCCAACGCTTTTGCTATTGCAAGTGCTGGAAATATATGTCCTCCTGTTCCTCCTCCACTAATAACTATCTTTTTCATTTAACTCCTTTCATTTATTGTTTACATTTGTATCTCCGTATTATTAATACTTTCTTCTGTTATTTCATTATTATAAGTATCTTCTTGTTCTCCCTTAGCACTTATATTTAAAACCACTCCCAAAGCAAAACAGGCAAATAATTGAGAAGTACCGCCTTTACTTATAAATGGTAACGTTTGTCCTGTAACAGGTGCTATACCTATAGAAACAGATATATGAACCAAAGCTTGAATAATAAATACTAATCCTATGCCTAATGATACTAAAGCTCCGAATAACCCCTTTGCTCTTTTGGCTATTGCAAAACAACGATAAACTAAAATCATATAAAACATAATAACAATAAAACCCAAAAGAAATCCACCTTCTTCTACTATAACCATAAATATAAAATCGTTATGTGCTTCTGTTTGATGATTCGCCATAACAGAATTACCTATTCCTAAACCTAAAAAGCCTGCATTTCCGATTGCTACTTGCGTGATGTGAGTCTGATGTTTGGGATCATTGGAAGTGTTGCCCTGCAAACGGGTATTTCCAGAAGAAAATCGCTGGAATGGAGGTATTTCTGAAATTTCTGGTACTGCTTTTACAATTATGAACATCAATACCAAAACCGTTATCATAATAATCAAAGTACTTAACAAGTATTTCAATCGTACACTGCTGATAAACAACAATAACATAATAACCACAAAAAGAATTAAAGCACTTGATATATTAGAGGATAGTATCAATATAAAAATTATGAATGGCAGAGAAAGAATTTTCTTAAACGTTTCATAAGATTTGAGTTTACCCTGAAACAATGTAAGCTGCATCGCGACAAACATAATTGTAATATATTTTGCCATTTCCGAAGGCTGAAAAGTGAACCCAAATGGAAGTGGAATCCATCTACCACTTGCTAAAGGATCTTCTTCTACTGAAAGTTTCAATACATATTTGTGAAAAAAACCTACTCCAAGAGCAACAATAAGTAATAGAATTGACAGAATAAGCATTGGTTTGAGAATTTTGGTAATATAAGTATAATTAAAATTCTGAAAGGTGTAAACAACAACAAAACCTGCCACCAACATCAAAAAATGTTTTGCGAGTAGTCGTATTGGATCTTCTATTTTGTCTCCTGCATATACCAAATTGCCCATTGCACTGAATACTTCTACAATAGAAATGAAGCTGAATAATATGAATACAATCCAAATTACCTTGTCTCCTTTAAACTTAATGTTACTTGTACTTAACTTCATTTTAATTTTTTTTATAGTTCATTTACTGCTTTTATAAACCTATTGGCATTTTCTATTATCTGTTTTTTTTCTCCACAAGCTGGAGAAAAGACTACTGTTTCTCCAACCGCCGCATAAAGAAATGCTGTTCTAACTGCTTGCGTCAAATCCGATACATTTATAATTGTACTTACTTCATTTTTGAATGGATTTGTATTTGTTTCATTTCCACAGTTAATAATTATTCTAACTTTTTCTCTTATAGTCGGTACAAGTTGAGTTAGGTCGTATTTATTTTCAGCACCCATAATCCAAATAATTGATTGAGAAAGAGATTCCAGCATAAACCAAGTCATATTTGGATTTATTGCTTGCGCATCGTCAATAAAACGGATGCCTTTTATAATAGCAATTTCTGCAGAACGGTGTTGAGAATTAGAATAATTATCAAACATTGTTACCAAAGTTTTTTTACGCATACGAATCAGTTGTGTGAGATTCCGTGCAGCCAAACCTGTATAATTAACTTTATTTTGTTCCAATGTGAATAAATTTGTAGCCATATTATCGTAATTTTAATGTTATTATTGTTAATACTGCGAGTATTATGCTTATTATCATAAATCGTTGTACTATTTTAGGTTCTGCCATTCCTTTTTTCTGGTAATGGTGATGTAAAGGGGACATTAGAAAAACCCTTTTGCCTGCTCCATATTTCTTTTTTGTATATTTGAAATAGTAACGCTGAATTATTACAGACAAATTTTCTACTACAAAAATTCCGCATAATATGGGAATCAAAAATTCCTTACGAATCAGAATTGCAAAAACTGCTATGATACCTCCTAATGCAAGAGAGCCTGTATCTCCCATGAATATCTGAGCAGGATAAGTATTATACCAAAGAAATCCTGTTGTCGCACCAACAAATGCTGATATAAATACAGTAAGTTCTCCACTGTCCGGAATATACATTATATTAAGATAATGTGCAAAAATGATATTTCCTGATACCCAAGCCAAAACAGCAAATGTACTGCCCATTATTGCTGAAGTCCCAGTTGCCAAGCCATCGATTCCATCAGTTAAATTTGCTCCGTTTGACATTGCTGTAATAATAAAAATAACTATAGGAATAAATATCAGCCATGCCCAATCTTTATAATTATGTCCTATCCATTTAACCAGAGAAGTATAATCAAATTCATGATTTTTAACAAACGGTATCGTTGTTTTTGTGGAACGCTTAGCTTGTTGTTGAAAATCTGTTTTGGCTTTCTCATACGTGCTTTTGTTTTGTATATTATTAACTTGAACATACCTATCTATTTCAACCTTTTCTTTAATAGTTATAGCTGGATGAAAATATATTAGTCCACCTATAAAAGTTCCGAGAATTACCTGTCCAATGATTTTTACCTTGCCCGAAAGACCTTTTTTATCTTTGCGAAAAACTTTTATATAGTCATCCGCAAATCCAAGTAGCCCCAGCCATATTGTAGTAAGCAACATAATTATTACATATATATTGAGGATTTTTGCAAAGAGCAATGTTGGAATAATAATCGCTGCAAGAATGATTAATCCACCCATTGTAGGAGTTCCTTCCTTTTCTTTCTGCCCTTCTAAACCTAATTCTCGTACGCTTTCTCCAACTTGTTTTTCTTTAAGAAAGTTGATAATATGCTTTCCATAAACGATAGAAATAAGCAGAGAGGTAATAACTGCCATAGCAGCCCTAAACGAAATGTACTGAAATATCCCAGAAAGGGGTACATCATAAACTCTATATAACCAGTCAAACAAATAATATAACATATTATATTTACATTTTAATTATTAACAATATTTTAATATCTCTTCCTTATCATCAAAATGATGTTTTATTCCATTTATTTCTTGATATGTTTCATGTCCTTTACCTGCAATTAAAACAATATCTCCTTTGGTGGCTATTGTACAGGCAGTTTTTATGGCGGATGCTCGCTCTAAAATAGTCAAAACATTATCTAACCTGTTAAATCCTTTAAGCATATCGGCTATGATGTCTTCGGGATTTTCATAGCGAGGATTGTCAGAAGTTATTATGATTAAATTACTAAATTTTTGAGCTATTGCCGACATTTGAGGTCGTTTTGTTTTGTCCCTATTTCCTCCACAACCAATTACAGAGATTATCTTTGCATTACGGGATATTTCTGTAAGTGTTGAAAGTACATTTTGCAGTGCATCAGGAGTGTGAGCATAGTCTACAATAGCTTTTGCTCCATTTTTCAAAGTAAAAATATTGAACCGACCATTAACACTTTCAAGCATACTTATACCTAACATTATTTGCTCATTTTCAATACCGCATAAAGAAGCAGTTGCATAAATAGCAAGGAGATTGTATGCATTGAACTTGCCTATAAGTCTTGTACAGACTTCTATATTATTGAAATTCATAATTAAACCGTCAATTGTATTTTCAATAATTTTTGCATAAAAATCAGCAAGTTGTCTTAAAGAATATGTGTACCGCGTTGCACGTGTATTTTGCTGCATTACAAGTCCGTTTTTATCGTCTATGTTAACAAGACAAAACGCTGTTGACGGCAAATTGTCAAAAAAAAGTTTCTTCGCATCTCTATATGCTTCAAATGTTTTATGGTAATCTAAATGATCGTGAGTTAAATTACTGAATATACCGCCAAAGAATTTCAACCCTACAATACGTTGTTGAATAATAGCATGTGAAGATACTTCCATAAAAACATATTGACATTGTGCCTCAACCATTAGTGATAATAAACGATTTATTTCTATTGCATCTGGTGTTGTGTGGATTGCAGAAATTTCTTCATTGTTTATTTTATTTACTATGGTTGAAATAAGTCCTGTTTTTATACCAAAATTTGTGAAAAGATTATGAAGAAGGGTTACTGTAGTTGTTTTTCCGTTTGTTCCGGTAATGCCAATTAGTTTAAGTTTGCTTGAAGGATTATTGTAAAAATTAGAAGAAATTATACCCAAAGCCTTATCACTACTTTTTACCTTTATATAAGTTACATTATCTTGTATATTTTTAGGCAATTCTTCACATACTATAACACAAGCTCCGTTCTCAATACTTTTATCTATGAAAATATGACCATCTACTAATGTACCTTTTTGTGCAACAAATAGATAATTTTTAGAAACTTTACGAGAATCAAAACAGATATTTACAATCTGTTTATTAGTGCTACCGATAATTGTTTCAATCTTTACTTTTTTTAATATATTGTCTAAATTGTACATTATTTATTGTAATTTAAGTGTTACTGATGTTATTTGTTTTATATTCGTTCCTTGTGGAATAGATTGGGATATGACTCTACCTTTACCTTCTATGATTGCTTCTATGCCAAGATTACCAAGAATGTACATGACTTCTTTTGCCGTTTTGCCAATGAAGTTTGGTAGAAATTCGCTTTTCTTACTCTTTTCTATGATATTGCTATTGGATGCTTTTACTTTAGCATAGGTTTCCTTTATTTTGACAACATTTGATGAGTTCATATCTGTTTTTATACTGCTTGTGTCAATGTATGTCTCTCTTGTTCCCATAACCCTATCTGCCAAATCTTTAAATACAGGTGCCGCTACAACTCCACCATGTTCTTTTGTGCCATAAATAACAACAATACACGAGTATTTGGGCTTGTCTGCAGGAAAATAACCAACAAAAGATGCCGAATTTATTTTTGTTTTCAAGTCTTCCGATGTACCTGTCTTACCTGCTGCTCCATAGGAAGTACGGGCAAGTTTTGCAGTACCTCCATCAACAATACTCTTTAATACCTCACGCAGAATGCTTAACGTTTCAGGTTTGCAGATTTGCTTCCGCAACGTGTCAGATTTTAGTGTACTGGTTTGCCTTTCACCATTTACTTCACGGATTATATGAGAAACAAACATAGGTTTTATCATAACTCCATTATTTGCTATTGCATTGTAAAAGGTAAGCATCTGCATAGGTGTAATCATTGACACATAGCCGTAACTTAAACGCAAAATATCATCAACACTTGATGCACGTTTCGAAATATATGGTACAATTTCCTGTGATTTATAAGGTTTCCCATTTCTGTTGAATACAAACTGATAATCTAATTTTAGCGTAGAGTCAAACCAAAAATACTCTTTCAAATCTTTGATAAACTGCATTCGTCGTTTAGATTCAACATAATTTTTATAAACAAGATAACTTATACCTACATTAGAAGAATGTTCCAAGGCTTCATAAAAAATATAATAACCCTCTTTTGCTCCTCCGTCATCTTCTATTGCTTTTTGCGTACCCGGAAAATGTCTTTTCCCTTTTGGAACAGTATCTGTAATTTTTGCCATTCCCTTGTCCAAAAGCACCATTGCAGAAAGAGTCTTAAAGGTTGAACCGGGTTGCATAAGATGTGTCAAAGCAATGTTTTCCAATTCTCTGCACTGACCTGAAGAATCAATGCGCAGATTAGATATTGCTTTAACATAACCAGTACTTACTTCCATTAAAACAACACAACCTTCTTTGGCATTATTCTTACGCAATTGCTTTTCAAGAGAATAGTCCGCAAGTTCCTGCAAACTTACGTCAATAGTAGTAATTATGTCAGGTGGTTCATTGTTAAATACCTTTTTATCAAGTACCTTCCTTGCTATTTTTTGTGAAGGCACTTTGGTTTCGGGTCTTAATAATATGGAATCATAATAACCAATTATTCCATCAAAAAGATTAGAACCTTTTATCTGTATTCCGATTGTGCGTTTTGCCATTTTATCCATATCATCATAAGGATAATCTCGAGTATAATACTCTTTACTTTGAATCGCTCCATTCCAGTAATACTTACAAAGAGGAAATTTCTTTATTCTTTCACACTGATTGATATTTATATTTTGCAAACCGGACTTGTATTGATTGATTGGAAATGCTGTCCCTCTATTTAATTTTTTACGATTATCATTAAAATACTTCAAATACTCTGCTTTGCTCATTTGAGGGAACATTTTTACAAGCGAATCGCAAAGAGCATTCAATTCATTTTTGAAAGTGGTGATGTCTTTTATTTTTTTAGGTTTACCATTTTCGGTTTTTACTTTATATGAATATTCTATGGTATCGGGTATAGTCCATTTACCCTCTCTATTTTTGCCTAAATCAATATAGATATTGTATCGCAATACATCGGTAGCAAATAACAGCAGTTCGCCACTTTCGGAATCAATGGAGTAAATGTTACCTCGCTTTTCGGGAACAATAATATTACGAAAGTAATCCTGTTTATATTCCTGTTTATATTTATCATGAAGTCCTATTTGCACATAAAGAATCCAGCCAAGTATTACAATACAGGGCAGAAACAGCAGTACATAAATCCATGATCTGCGTTTGAGTATCGTTTGCTTGTCATTCATCTTTGTGTTCCTTTAATATAATACGTTTTTTAATAGGTTCTGTCGGTATTTTTACGCCAACGGGTTCAAGTTTTTGACTTGCCTCAATCATCAATGTTGTTTTCTGCCACGTACTTCTCTGTTCGCTTGCCTTGTTATTCAGTTTCTTTATAGTTTCTGTTATATCGTTGATTTCCTTTATAGTACTTTCGGTTTTGTATCTTATGGATCTGTAAAATATAAAGATGACTACAAACACCATAATAAGAAGAAGGTTCTTAATAATCAGATTAGAAGTTAAGAAATTCCCATTAAACAAATCACTTACTTTTATTTTGTTTTTCTTTGCCATAATTTACTGTCTTTTTTGTCCGATTCTCAATTTTGCACTTCTTGCTCTGGGATTTTGTTCCACTTCTTCATCACTTGCCGTTACAGGTTTGCGAGTTATGACTTCAAATGGGGTTAATTTATTACCAAAGAAATCTTTTTCCTCTTCTCCTTCCAAGTTTCCGCTACGAAGGAAATTTTTTACCAATCGGTCTTCCAATGAATGATAGGAAAGAACCACAAGTCTGCCACCTTCCTTCAAACACTCCAAGGTCTGCAATAACATGGAGCGAAGGCTGTCCAATTCATTATTAACCTCTATTCGCAAAGCCTGAAAGACCATTGCATAAAATTTATTCTCTGTTCTTTCAGGTGTTAAATGTCGTAAAGTATTTTTAAGTTCAAAGGTTGTTTCAAGAGGCTTTATTTCCCTTTGACGTATGATTGATGACGCAATCCTGTGAGCATTTTTCAATTCACCATAATCCTTGAAGACTCTCACCAAAGCCTCTTCCGCATATTCATTAACAAGATTCAGCGCCGAAAAAGCCTGTTTAGTATCCATTCTTAAATCAAGCGTGCCGTCAAAACGAGTAGAAAATCCACGCAAAGGCTCATCTATTTGATAAGAAGAAACACCCAAATCTGCCAGAATGCCGTCTATTTTTATTTCTCGGTACATATGCAGATTGCTTTTGAGATTTGAATAATTATCTTCTATGAATGTAAAACGACTGTCTTTTATAAGGTTACACTTACTGCAAGCATCGCGGTCAAAGGCATAAAGTTTGCCGTTGTCCCCAAGTTGTTTCAGGATAGCCCTTGAATGTCCGCCACCTCCGAAAGTAACATCTGCATAAACGCCATCAGGCTTGATATTCAAGCCTTCAATGCACTGCTGCAACATAACGGGTATATGATAAGTCGTATCCATATATTATAGTGGTCTTTGTTCTTTTTCTCTTGCCTGTTTGGTCAATGCCGCACGCAAATCCTTGAGAGATTTTTCGCTTTGCTTAATTGCCTCACACTGTTTCTCATAATCTTCTTTTGAATACAGTTCAAAATGACCTCCAACGCCCTTTATCACAACTTCATTTCCAATTTCAGCCACCTGTTTCAATTCTTTGGGCAACGGTAATCTGTCTGCATCATCAAGATAGATATGTTTTATATTTGTTAAAGCATTGAATAACAATTGCTCTTCATCATCGCCATCGCTGTTAAGATAAGTTGTTATCCAGTCCATTTCTTTCTGAAATCGCTCATCTGTGAAGAGTTCCAGAGCATTATCATCTAATTTTTTGCGAACACAAAACAGACGTGTAGATGATAAATTTAACTGCTCCAAAAACTTTTTGGGCATCTTAAATCTTTCATTTACATCTACTTTACAATACTCTGTTCCTGTTAAATGTCGCATTTTTTTACTCTTTTTGAGGTTACAAAATTACTAATTTTTTTCTAATTAAAACTTTTTTTTGCTTTTTTTTGCTTTTTTTTGCTTTTTAATTTGCCATTCCTTACGAAGAGTTTGCAAAAAAGTTACATTAGAATGCAAATATTTTTTTCTGTTACTTCACAATTTCTTTTCAATTTCCCTTTACAGCCCTTTGTATTATTAGAATTTGATTACAGAAAATTATAATCAAATTATAGTACGCTATAATTTGATTCTAATTTTCTGTAATTTGATTTGACTACGCCGAAATAAAGGTGCAGGAAACGGAAAGCAAATTCTACGAAAATGAAATAAGAAAACAGCAATTTTTATACGAATTTGAAAGTTTCTTTGTAAAAAAGTAAGGGACGAAGTGTTGTGTTTGTAAATTTTTCTTAACTTTGCAATCTCTTACATTAAGTAATTATTATGATAATAGACGGAAATTTTACTTTTAATACGTTGGAACAGATTGTCTTTCAAAAGGAACAGGTTATTCTTTCCGATAAATGTATGACGAAGGTTGAGGATTGCTATCGGTTTCTCAAATCGTTCTCTAACGATAAAATTATTTACGGTATCAATACGGGTTTCGGACCTATGGCTCAATACCGAATAAGCGACCAAGATTTGAAAGACCTGCAATATAACATCATTCGCAGCCATTCAAGCGGTGCAGGACAACCCCTGAACGATATTTACGTGCGGGCAGCAATGATAGTACGGCTTTCAACCTTTTTACAGGCTCATTCGGGTGTGCATATTGAGTTGGTAAAACTGCTTGTAGAGTTCATAAACAGAGAAATATATCCTTTTGTTCCAGAACACGGGTCGGTTGGAGCAAGCGGTGATTTGGTACAGTTGGCACATATAGCCCTTGCATTGATAGGAGAAGGCAGTGTTCATTACAAAGGAGAATGGCGAAAGACTAATGAAGTGCTGCAAGAGAACGGATTGAAACCTTTTTCCATCTATATAAGAGAAGGATTGTCGGTTACAAACGGCACATCCGTCATGTCGGGAATAGGATTTGTTAATGTGTTAATGGCAGAACGGCTTTTACATAAGGCGATACTCTTTTCGGTATGGATAAATGAAATAACGGCGGCTTATGATGACTCTTTCTGTGAGCCGTTAAATGCAGCAAAACGTCATAAGTACCAATGTGAAGTGGCGAAACTTATGAGGGAAATAGCCAAAGACAGCCATTGTTTGCAGAAACGAGAAAATGTGTTGTATGAAAACGTGAATCCTGCGGAGAAAGTCTTCAAAGACAAGGTGCAGAGTTATTATTCAATACGATGTGTTCCTCAAATACTTGCTCCTGTTATGGATACGCTTTGCAAGGCTAAGGAAACGCTTGAGAATGAAATCAATTCAGCCTGCGACAACCCTATCATAGACACGGAAACCCAAAATGTATATCACGGAGGTAATTTTCACGGGGATTATGTTTCGTTTGAGATGGACAAGGTCAAAATAGCCGTAACTAAAATGAGTCTGTTAATTGAGAGACAACTGAATTACCTCTGCCACGACAGGATAAATAACATATTGCCTCCTTTTCTTAACCTTGGCATACTTGGTTTGAATTATGGCTTACAGGCGGCTCAATTTACGGCTACTTCAACCACGGCGGAGAACCAAACGCTCAGCAATCCGATGTATATTCACAGCATTCCCAATAATAACGACAATCAGGATATTGTTTCAATGGGGACTAATGCCGCTCTGATTACCGGACACGTAATAGAAAATGCGGCACAGGTCATGGCTATTCAGGCTATGGCTTTGGCTCAGGCGACCGATTACTTGCGGATTGCGGATAAACTCTCCACGCCGACGCGGGACATATATATTAATATAAGGAGTATCTTTCCGATTTTGGTTGAAGACCGACCGCTTTATGAGGAGATAGAACAGATAAAAGAAATGTTAAAACATTAGATTATGAAATACGCATTGGTAACGGGGGGATCAAGAGGAATAGGCAGGGCTGTCTGCATAAAACTTGCGGCTATGCATTATTCTGTCCTTATCAACTACAAGCGGAACGGGGACGCCGCTCAGGAAACGCTTGATATTATTCGGCGACAGGGGGGTACGGCGGAATTATTGCCTTTTGACGTGGCAAACGAAACGGAGGTAGAGCAGGTAATATCGCAGTGGCAGGAAAGGAATCCTGAGGACTATATTTCCGTTTTGGTCAATAATGCGGGCATCCGTAAGGACAATTTGATGTTTTGGTTAAGTAGCGAGGACTGGAAGGGGGTTATGGAAACCAATCTTAACGGTACTTTTTACATCACTCGTGCCTTGCTTAAATATATGATGAACAGGAAGTTCGGACGGGTTATCAATATGGTTTCCGTATCGGGCATTAACGGGATGGCGGGGCAAACTAATTATTCCGCATCCAAGGCGGGAATTATCGGGTTGACAAAATCTTTGGCGCTGGAAACCGCCAAGAAAAACGTAACTGTCAATGCCGTTGCACCGGGCTTCATTCAAACCGATATGACAGGCGATTTGAACGAAGCGGAACTAAAAAAATTGATACCTTCGGGTCGTTTCGGCAAGGCGGAAGAAGTTGCGGATTTGGTTGCCTTTCTTGCTTCGGAACGGGCTGGCTACATAACGGGGCAGGTCATCACTATCAGCGGCGGGTTGTAAAATTTAATGCTCATATACCTACCGCAACGTTTTCGGTAGGACAATTTTCCAAATTGGTAGGACAGAATTTCAAATCGGTAGGACAGAATTTCAAATCGGTAGGACAGAATTTCAAATCGGTAGGACAGAATTTCAAATCGGTAAGACAGAATTTCAAATCGGTAAGACAGAATTTCAAATCGGTAGGACAGAATTTCAA
>JAISTG010000004.1 GCA_031272705.1 Bacteroidales bacterium
AAGTTTTAGGGGAAGATGTAGAACTTTTAGGGGAGGATATAAAAGTTTTAGGGGAAGATGTAGAACTTTTAGGGGAGGATATAAAAGTTTTAGGGGAAGATGTAGAACTTTTAGGGGAAGAGATAAAAGTTCTACGGGAAGAGATAAAAGTTTTAGGGGAAGATGTAAAACTTTTTTATTACTTTTGCACTTTCAAATTTGATGATAAATGTATAAAAGAAGTTTTGTTTTAATGCTTGCAGCCGTTCTGTTGATAGGAATTTCGTGCTGCAAAAAGATAACGGGAAACAATGGTGATAAGGCTGAAAATCAACAAAATAAAAGCCTTTATCAAACCAATTGGATTTTGACAAAAGTAGGTTCTAAAAAAGTTGTACGAGAGCAGGATAAAAAGCCCGTTACGCTTTTGTTGGATGCAGAGTCCAAAAACGCAAGCGGACACGCAGGTTGTAACCGTTTCAACGGACAGATTAAAGAAACTAAAGACGGTATTAGTTTTGGAACTATTGCTTCAACAAAAATGATGTGTCCCGCTGCAGATATGAGCCTTGAGGAAAGTTATTTCAGAGCCTTGGAAAAGGTTAATAATTATCTGATTACGGGTAATGAATTGCAACTTCGCAAAGGTGAAACGATACTGCTTGTCTTCACAGCAGTAGAATAAAAACAGCCTGTTACTAAAGAAATGAGCAAAAATAAACTGGAACGCTTTGCCGAGAATGCAACTTTTAGCAATCTGTTTCAGCCTCATTATGCGGAGTTAATCAATAGTCAATTTGCCTTAAAGGGTCGTTGGCAGGCAGATTTTTTCCGAAACGATAATCCGATTGTGCTTGAACTCGGCTGTGGTAAAGGAGAATATACAATAGGACTTGGTAAAAAGTATCCCGAAAAAAACTTTATAGGTTTGGATATTAAAGGTGCGAGAATGTGGCGAGGTTTGAAGACCGCAAACGAAGATAAAATGACCAACATTGCTTTCATTCGCACTCGTATTCAGTTGATTGAGTATTGTTTTGCTGCGGAAGAAATTGATGAAATATGGATTACCTTTCCTGACCCGCAATTGAAAAAGCCTAATAAAAGGCTTACTTCTCCCGCATTTCTCAATCGCTATGCCAAAATACTGAAACCAAACGCTATAATACATCTTAAAACCGATTCTTACGAACTTTACGATTACACGTTGAATGAAGTATTGTTGCCAAACGGTAAAAAAGTACTGTTCAACACCGATAACCTTTATGCCGAAGAAAAAGAGATGGAAGTAAAAGAAATTAAAACTTTCTACGAATCAATATATTTACAGGCTGGAAAGCCAATCACCTATATTAAATTCTGCGAAAAATGATAAAAAATTTGGCTGTAATAAAATAAAATTGTACTTTTGCAGTTCTTTATAAGAGAAAATTATAATAAAATAAGACATAAAATGAAGAAAATCGTTTTTACAGTAGCATTAGCCTTTATATCAATGACGGGCTTTGCACAATCGGGAGATGAAGCAGCAGCAATCAATAAATGGATTGATACTTATGCTCAATTAAATGAAGCAAAAAACTGGAACGGAATGGTGGAACAAGCCTCCGAATGCAAGAAAGAAGCACCTACATGGGAGTGGTTAGATTATTATTTGGGGGTTGCCTATTATAATCTTGGTAATTACGTCAGCACAATCAATGAAATGACGGATTTTATTGCCAAAATAGATAGCGTACCTGCCTCTTTTATGATTAGGGCTAAGGCTTACGTTAAAGAGAATGAGTTTAAGGCTGCACTGGAAGACTTTAATCATGTTCTCAAATTGAAGCCTAACGATGTTAATGCGTTGATAGAGAAGGCTAATTTAAGTCTTGCTCAAGGCGATAACACGGCTTACATAAACGATTTGTCCGAAGTACTGAAAGTAGAACCTAATAACATTGATGTTTTGACCAACAGAGCGGTCTATTATATGAAGGATAACCGAATTGAAGATGCCATAGCAGACTTCACAACAGCCATAAATGCCAAGCCATCAGCCGATTTGTACATCAAACGTGCGACAGCAAATTATTCATTAAAGACAAACGAATCTTTAGCGGCTGCCATATCTGACTGCAATGAAGCAGAGAAATTGGGAATGACGGACAATGATCTTTACAATCTTCGTTTGGCTTGCAGTCAGGCAACGAAAAATTATGCCGATATGGTGAAGGATTACGATAATCTGTTGTTAAAAGACAGTGAAAACATAAATCTAATTTTAGGACGTGGCGTTGCAAAATATCAAATGAATGATTTCAAGGGTGCTATTGCCGATATGGACATCGTTATTACCAAAGATCCTAAAAATGTAAAGGCATATCAAGTACGTGCAACCTGCAAAACAAAAATCAAAGACACCGCAGGAGCACAGGCAGATGCTAAAAAAGTAAAAGAATTACAGGGAGGACTTTAAACCCTTTCGCAGATAAGAACGAGCCTGCCTCATAGCGTAATTCTGCAAACTCAAATCAAACTAAACTATAATGGCAAAGGATTTTACAACACGAGCAGAAAACTATTCCGAATGGTACAATACTTTGGTAGAAAGAGCCGATTTGGCTGAAAACTCTGCCGTAAGGGGCTGTATGGTAATCAAGCCTTACGGGTACGCAATATGGGAAAAAATGCACGATGCGCTGGATAAAATGTTTAAGGAGACCGGTCATCAAAACGCATACTTCCCTCTGTTCATACCGAAGTCCTATTTCGAAAAAGAGGCTGAGCATGTAGAAGGATTTGCAAAGGAATGTGCGGTGGTAACTCACCATCGCCTGAAACCAAAAGCCGATGGTACGGCAGGTCTTGAGCCGGATCCTGATGCCCGATTGGACGAAGAGTTGATTGTTCGCCCGACCTCCGAGACTATTATCTGGGATACTTACAGGCATTGGATAGAATCGTGGCGAGACTTACCCATTCTGTGTAACCAGTGGGCGAACGTAGTACGGTGGGAAATGAGAACACGGATGTTTCTTCGGACGGCAGAGTTTCTATGGCAGGAAGGACATACCGCACATGCAACAGCCGAGGAAGCCATTGAGGAAACCAAACGTATGCTTGAGGTTTATGCTACCTTCGCTCAGGACTTCATGGCAATACCTGTGGTGAAGGGCGTGAAGAGTCCTAATGAGAGATTTGCGGGAGCGTTGGATACGTATTGCATAGAGGCAATGATGCAGGACGGAAAAGCGTTACAGGCTGGTACTTCGCACTTTCTCGGACAGAATTTCGCCAAAGCATTTGATGTTAAATTCGTTTCCAAGGAGAACAAACAGGAATATGTATGGGCGACTTCGTGGGGTGTTTCCACGAGACTTATGGGTGCGTTGATAATGACTCATTCGGATGATAACGGATTGGTACTTCCGCCTGCCCTTGCACCGCTTCAGGTTGTTATAATCCCGATTGGAAAGGGCGATGCGAAGTTAAAAATAGACCAAACAGCGACCAATTTGATTGAAAACCTGAAACAAAATGGCATAAGCGTGAAATATGACGACAGAACCGAATACTCAATGGGCTGGAAGTGTAATGAGTATGAATTTAAGGGCGTTCCGATACGTATAGTTCTGGGTATGAGAGACCTCGAAGCGGGCAAAATAGAGGTGGCTCGCCGTGATACGATGACCAAAGAACTTATTGATTTGACGGATGCTGCTTCGCATATTGCGGCTCTGCTGAAGGATATTCAGCAAAACCTTTTCAACACGGCACTTGCCCGTCGTGAGGCACGCACCATGCGAGTTGATACGTGGGAAGAGTTTCTTGTGCGGATAGAACAGGGAGGCTTTTTGCTGGCTCACTGGGACGGAACGGCAGAAACCGAAGAGAAAATAAAGGAATTAACCAAGGCGACCATCCGTTGCATACCTCTTGACGCTCCTTTGGAGGAAGGAAAATGCGTATTGACGGGTAAAAAATCCTCTAAAAGGGTTATATTTGCACGGTCGTACTGAAAAAAAATAACGTTCCCGTTCATGGGATTTATTAATACTAATATTAAAATTATTAATTGGCGGGGTCTATTTTCATAGAACCCCGTTTTATTTTCACGAAACGGGCTTTCGTGAGTGACGAAACGGGCTTTCGTTAAACCGGAATTTCGTTTGGAGTTTTCTTAAACGCTGCACAGGAAAAAATAATTGCGGAAAAGGCTGTATTTTAAGAAAAAATTGTACTTTTGCAACCCTGAAACACCATTATTACAAAGAAAAATGAAAAATTTTGTTGAAGAACTTAGATGGCGCCAAATGATACATAACATCATGCCTGACACCGAAGAACATCTCTTAAAAAGCAGTATGGCAACGGCTTATGTCGGCATTGACCCCACCGCTGACTCGCTTCACATAGGGCATTTGGTCGGGGTGATGATGCTGACGCATTTTCAAACCTGCGGGCATAGACCGTTGGTGGTGCTGGGCGGTGCAACGGGGATGATAGGCGACCCTTCCTTCAAAAGCGAAGAGCGAAAACTGCTTACCATTGAGGAGATTAAGCACAATCAAGAGTGCATCCGCAAACAACTTTCCCGTTTCTTGGATTTTGATTCGGCGATACCAAATAAAGCCTTAATGCTCAATAATTACGACTGGACCAAGGACTGGTCGTTTCTTGACTTCATTCGGGACATAGGAAAGCACATAACAGTAAATTATATGATGGCAAAAGACAGCGTCAAAAAACGAATGGAGACCGGAATATCCTTTACCGAATTTTCGTATCAGTTGTTGCAGGGCTTCGATTACCAATACCTTTACGCAAATTACCAATGCACGTTGCAGATGGGAGGTTCCGACCAATGGGGAAATATAACCACGGGAACAGAACTTATTCGCAGGATGTTACATGGGGAAGCCTACGCTTTGACCTGTCCGTTGATAACTAAGGCTGACGGAGGCAAATTCGGCAAAACGGAAAAGGGTAACGTATGGTTGGATCCTGCGAAAACAACTCCTTATTCCTTTTATCAGTTTTGGCTGAACTGTTCCGACGAAGACGCAAAAAAGTTCATTAAAATCTTCACTCTGCTCGACCAAAACACCATAGAGAACCTCATCAATGACCATTCCAACGCTCCGGAACAACGACTGCTGCAAAAGGAACTTGCCAAAAACCTCACAATACGGGTACATAGCGAACGGGATTACAATTCGGCACTCGAGGCATCGCAAATCCTCTTCGGCAACGCCACAACCGACAGTTTGAAACGGCTCGACGAGGCTACATTTCTTGCTATCTTTGACGGCGTTCCTGTTTTTGATATTTCCTTGTCGGATTTGGAGGTCGGCATAAACATCATTGACCTTCTGTCGGGCAGCACATCCATACTTTCATCCAAGGGAGAAGCACGCCGAGCCTTAAAAGAAAACTCCATATCGGTGAATAAGAACAAAGTATCAGAGGGGTTCATCGCTGATACCGACTGTATTATCAACGGGAAATATATTCTCATTCAACGTGGAAAGAAGAATTATTTTATTATTTCCGTGCATTAAAAATATGGATTATGTTGTTAATTGAATAAAAAAATGTACCTTTGCAGCGTTGTTTTTTAACGAAATTGTTAGCGGGAGTTGCCGAAAATCCCTTAAAGAGTAGGTTTTAGAAAAATTTGTAAAGAAAATGAAGAAATTGTTTTTGATTTTATGCGTAGTCGGGTCGTTTGCCATTGTTGCGTGCGACGATACCAAAGACTGTTCGTGCAACGTTCAGATAAAAATACCTGAACTGAGCCTTGTACAGACCATGAAATATCAAATGTTGGGCTACGAGGGCGAATGTTCCGAAATAAATGCCGAAACATTAGGATTATCCATGCAGGTTGAGAACTCCAATGCTCAGTTTGAGGTAAAATGCGAAGAAAAATAACTTGTATTTAAATTGTATTGTGGGCGGCATTTCCGAAAGGAGATGTCGCTTTTTCTTTTGTGCCTTTCGCACTCACAAAGCGGGATGACGCAAACACCATTTTTTGTATCTAAATTCCTCAAAAGTATTTCAATTAAAAAAAATTTATTATCTTTGCACCCGAAAATTATATTTTATATCTTTATCTTTTTTATTATGAATGTAAATATCCGAAACGGCGGCGTAGTCCCTTACAATTTAAGGACAGTTACCTTGTTTTTCACTGTTTCTACGCCAAACTTTCGGAGTTTTCCTTCAGACTTTGCAGGACATCCTTCAGACTTTGCGGGACTTCCTTTAATCTTTGCGGGAGTTCACGTACGTTTCCATAGACAGAAAGCAAACTGTCCGGTATGCAATACGTTATTACAATACCAAAGGCAAGATAGTACCATGCTCACTAATGATTCGGGCAATAGTCAATTAAGGTTTGATAATAGACAAAATACAGTTAAGGTACTTACTGTTAAATAAATTTAAAATTTTCATATAATGTTGAGAGGGCTTTTACCCTCTTTTTTTTTTGTTTTGTGGTTTAATGGACAAAAGTGAGGCTGTTACCGTTCATAATTCCTTGCCAAATAAGCGTTGATGACCTTTTGCCACTTGCTATAGAAAGAAATAATAAACTTTTCTTCGGTCTATTTAGTAAAATAAAAAGAGCGTTTAGAATTAACCAAACACTCTTTTCTTAATTTAATATATATAACAGGCTACTTTATCATAGTAATAACAACTACACGATTTAATATACCCGATTCTGTGCTGTAAGGTTGTTCCGTATCACCCTTCCAATCTATTTTAAGTTGTGTTTTCTTGATACCTTTCTTTACGAGGGCAGCCTGAACTCTTTCAGCACGTTTTTTACTGATGTTCATATTTCCCTGATAAGTTCCGGTAGATTTATCAGCATAACCCACAATCAAATAAGATGTGTTAGGATTATTGTTCTTAATAATGTTTGCAACCTGATCAATCGTATTCTGTGCATCAGTAGTCAAAATATCACCCTTGTCAAAGAATATTGTGAAGGATACATCTGTGTTGTTGATTGCAGAAGAAATTACCTGTGCAGGTCTTGATTCACATTCTTTCAGTTTAGCCAACGCATCTTCAAGGTCTTTTGCACATTTGTCTTTTGCATCCTGATCTTTTGCAATTTGTTTGTTTGCTTCATCGAGAGCCTTCATAGCATTGTCCAAATCGTTTTCAAGACTTGCTATTCTGTCATTGTAAGGGTCAAGGTCAGGACAAATAGGAGACCCTTCCCAAGTGCTTATAGGAAATTTGTAAGTTAATCCGACAGATAACGAAAAAGCAGTTGAAAATCTATCACTTCCAAATGCAGGAGTAAATGTTGAAATCACATCAAAATCTGCTTTTGTTAGCATCATATTCAATTCCGCATTGAAATTCCATCTGTCACTCATTCTAAATCTGTTTTGTAATCCCAAAAAGAAAGCAAATTCATTGTTATTGTGGTAACTTAAATTGTGAGCCCATCCAAAGCCTGTTGTAAATACAGCATTGTATGTTCTGTCAAATTTGTAACCACAAATCCAATTTGTCAAATTCCACATTTGGTCATAATGAAGAAATGTGTAATTGAAACTTACTTTTTGTCCGGCAGTAATACCCACTACAGGATCCGGATAAGGACCAACATAAGATGTTCCTCTCGCATACTGAAATACAAGTCTTGCTCCTACAATTGGATTAACCCATTTACCAACAGATACATCGAGTGACAAATTAGTCAAGTTTTTGAATTCAGGATTTGCGGAATAATCTCCTGATTCATTTAAATACTCTGCATACTTAACAAACCACGTTGGTCCTATGCCAACAGAAATTTCCCAATTATCCCAAAAACCGTTTGTTTTGAACCATCTCCATTTAAGATCGTTCTGTCCTTTTTCCTGTACTTCTTCCTGTGCTGTCGCTGTAAAAGCAATGGCAATAAGAGAAAGTAAAAATAGTGTTTTTTTCATAAATCAATAAATTATTTTATATGTTAGACATTGTTTATTTTATCAAAATTTAAGTTTGCAAAAGTACAACTTTTTTTTTTATTAACAATACTTTTTGAAAAAAAATTACTTTATTCGTTAGTTTTTTTATTGTTAAATCCTTCGTTTTTGTTATTATTTATACAAACTAACTACAATATGAATTTAATTTTGTTTATTGAAGTTTTGATGGGTAATCAATAGAATAATGTAAGCCAACGCTTTCCTTACGGTTCATTGCCATTTTAATTATAAGATAGGCATTGGCTATAAGATTTCGCAATTCACAAAGTTTGGTTGTAAGTACCGAACGTTGATAAAGTTCTTCGGTTTCCCTGTAAATCAATCCTGTTCTGTCCAATGCTCGTTTTAGTCGCAAGTCTGAACGAATTATTCCAACGTAATTGCTCATTATTTGCTGCAATTCCTTTTCTGTTTGCGTTACAAGACTTATTTCCTCATTCAAAACCATTCCCTCATCGTTCCATTCGGGTATATCGTCACAAAAAGAAACAGTTTTCATCTTTTCCATAGAATGTATTGCTGCCCTGTGTGAATAAACTACAGATTCCAAAAGAGAATTGGAAGCCAACCGATTAGCCCCGTGCAAGCCTGTACAACAGCATTCACCCGAAGCATAAAGATTGTCTATCGTTGTTTGAGCGTTTTCATTGACTAAAATTCCGCCACAGGAGAAATGAGCAGCAGGTACAACGGGTATCATATCTTTTGTAATGTTGATTCCTGTTTCCATACATTTGGCATAAATGTTAGGAAAATGGTGCATTATTTCCTGTTTATCAATGTTTCGGCAGTCCAAATAAACATAATCATCACCGCGAAGTTTCATTTCCGTATCAATAGCCCGTGTTACAATATCACGGGTTGCAAGTTCCTTTCTGCTGTCATACTTTTCCATAAAGGCAACTCCGTCTAATGTTTTGAGTATTCCGCCTGCTCCACGCATTGCTTCGGTAATTAGAAATGAGGGTTTCTCAGTTGGATTGTACAAAGACGTGGGATGAAACTGCACAAACTCCATATCCTTTAATACTCCCTTTGCTCTATGAACCATAGCACATCCATCACCGGTTGCAACCACAGGATTAACAGTTGTACTATAAACATTGCCCAGTCCGCCCGTGCATAACATTGTTACTTTTGCAAGATAAGTGTCTATCGTTCCTTTGTTTTTATCAATCACATAAGCACCAAAACATTTTATATCCTTACGATGACGTGTTACTTCTTCACCAAGATGATGTTGAGTGAGCAAATCAACTGTGAAATGATGCTCTTTGAGTTCTATATTTGGGTGAGAACGAACCTTTTCAAGCAAAGCCCGCTCTATTTCAAAGCCAGTATTGTCCTGATGATGCAAAATACGGAATTCGCTATGCCCGCCTTCTCTTGCCAAATCAAAGATTCCGCTGTTTTTTTTGTCAAATTGCGTACCCCATTCAACTAATTCCCTGATTCTTTCGGTTGATTCGGTGATGGTTATTCTTACTGCGGTTTCGTCACATAGACCCGCGCCTGCAATTAACGTATCCTTTATATGTTTCTCATAGGAATCCGGGTCGTACATAACAGCAGCTATGCCTCCCTGTGCATATTTTGTAGAGCCTTCTGCAGCCTCTGCCTTGGTTAAAATGCACACTTTGCCGAGGTTGGCAACCTTTAAAGCATAACTTAATCCTGCAATGCCAGACCCTATAACTAAAAAATCAACCTTATATTTCATGATTTATTATATTATATAATGTGTAATAAAAAGTGGAGGTGCAGGGATTCGAACCCTGGTCCAAACAAGAAACAACAATGATTTCTACATGCTTATTTTGTCGTTGATTTTCGTCAATGAACTGAGGACAAACACTCCATTCAAGGCTTAGTTTCTAAATTTTCGCTGTCGGTACGAAACTTCCCGCCAACTATCTCTGCTATCCGAGCACCTCTATATCATTAGCCGCAGAGCGAAAGGCTTTTGAGAGATGTTTTGCCCGACTTTTATTAAGTCGGTTCGCTGTAATCTACTGTACTTCGATTACGCTGCAAAAGCGTAAGTATTTTCGCCAATTATTGTTTTGTAACCCTGTTTAAGTAGGCATTTGTTACCTGTGCCTGCATGCTTACAAAGCCATTTACCTTGCTGTCAAAACCAACCCACCCCCAACATAAATCTGCTTTAATTCGGCTGCAAAAGTACAAAAAATCTTTTAATACCAAATAACAAAGCCCATTCATTGATTTGAACGGGCGTTTGATTATACTTATATTTTTTCTTCCCAAATACTTGTAATTTTATAATTGCTATCCAATTCTAAATGTATCTTCAAAACATATTTTTGAAGTTTGTCTGAATTTTCTTTTTCAAGGGTATAATCTAATATGTAATTCACAGCAGTATTCCCATTATCTAATTGAGATACGTCAAGAGTATTCCATCTTACATTTATTGTTTTGTTTTGCTTAAATCGCTTATCCTGTTTTTTTGCATCAATAATAACTTGATTTAATCTATATTATGCAAACTAAAAAACCTGTCTAATTTAGGAGAAAAAACAGTTTCAAATTCATTATAACGTCTTTCACTTACAACAGAATAATAATTATTTATTGCAGATTTAATTATATCATTATTTAACTCTACTTTAGTGTCTACAGATGTTAGATGAGACGTTGTTTCTTCTTTATAAACATTTTCATTATTTATGGTATTGTCATCATTGGCATTACTATTATCATAAACATATTCCGCTTCATCATCTGTGTCTTCTATCACATATTCTGTATGATATTTATCTAAATTATTTTCCTTTATATTCTGTGACGGAGTCAGTCATGAAAATAATGCCATAAACGTTTTCAAGATAACACCTGCAATTATGAATATAATAATGTTAATGCAACACCCTGCTATTGCAAAACCTCTTGGCTTTTTAAATAATCCAACAAAAGACAATATTAACCCTAACAACCATAAAATAAAATTAATAACTGGCACCCAACACAAAATCAATCCAAGTAAAGCAAGTATAAATCCTGCTGTTCCTATTCCGTTTTTTTCGTTTTGTGGAGCATTGACAATAATACTCTGCTGCCTTGGAAAATATTCTTCTTGAATGTGTTTAGGTTTTTCTTCCAATACTTCTACTAACATCTCACCACAATGTTTACATTTTTTAGCAACTGCTAAAATTTCTTCGCCACAATAAGGACATCTTTTAGTTTCTTCCATATATTATATT
>JAISTG010000008.1 GCA_031272705.1 Bacteroidales bacterium
TAATTGCCCAAATTTGTAAATAAAATGCTTTTCGCAAGTTGCGGAATGCTAAACACATCGCCCTTATCAACGACCCTTGCATTAAAATTCACGGCAAACGCCTTAAATGCCAATTCCGCACGTGGTATATAATCTTTTCCACTCATAACTTATTATACTTATATTAGTTAACAATACATATACTTTATATTACATTTACTTTTTTTTACCTCAAAATAGCCTGCTTTGGGGTTTTCGGATACGCATTCGAGGTTTTCGAATGCGTATCCGAAGTTTTCGAATGCGTATTCGAGGTTTTCGAATGCGTATCCGAAAGTTTGGAATACGTATCCCAAAACCCTATATTTTGCAAAGAATTTTTGTTTCATTTGATTTGTCTTTTTATTCATTTTGTTAAAAAAATCGTTGCGTTAACGGCGACAAAAGTACAAAAAGATTTTTAATTGACAAAATATTTTCATTTTTTTTACGCGTCAGCCCTCCTCTTGAGTGCGACACGTACCGTCAGCGTTAGCCTTTTTTTGTACTTTTTCCCTGTAAATTCTCCTGTTATTTCAAAGAACGTATTGAAACCGTTGTTATTGAAAATTCTTTTACAACAGAATAACTTTTTCTATCGTAAATCACAAAAAATATACTATCTTTATGCACATCCAAACCCAATGTATTCATATATTATTTGGCTTTTTATTTATTCTGCAAATATAAGGAAACAAAATGGTTGGCGAGATGTCAGCCTCACCAATAATTTTTTAGTTTGTGTGTAATTGAAAAATTTATGCTATCTTTGCAACCTCAAATTAAAATAAAATGATAGATTATAACTTGAAATATAAGGTTGCCGATATGGCATTGGCAGACTTCGGTCGCCGAGAAATAGAAATAGCAGAGAAGGAAATGCCGGGCTTGATGGCTTTGCGGGAAAAATATGGCAGAGAAAAGCCTTTGGCAGGCGTAAGAATAACGGGTTCATTGCATATGACTATTCAAACCGCCGTGTTAATTGAAACCCTGACAGCGTTAGGTGCGGAAGTGAGATGGGCTTCGTGTAACATATTTTCAACACAAGACCATGCCGCTGCTGCTATCGCAAAAGCGGGTGTTGCTGTCTTTGCATGGAAGGGTGAAAGTTTGCAGGAGTATTGGGAATGTACGGCAATGGCTCTTACGTTTCCAAACGGAAAAGGACCAAATCTGATTGTAGATGACGGAGGAGATGCAACCCTTCTCGTGCATAAAGGTTATTATGCAGAGGAAAAGCCTGAATTGCTGAACGCTAACGCAAACAATACGGAGGAAGCAATAATCCTTAACACTCTAAAAGAAATAAGTAAGACCGAACCTGCCAAATGGCACAATATGGTAAAGGAATTACGTGGCGTTTCCGAAGAAACAACAACCGGAGTACATCGTTTGTATCAAATGTATGAGCGTAATGAATTGCTTATTCCTGCAATAAACGTAAATGATTCTGTAACAAAAAGTAAATTTGATAATCTTTACGGCTGTCGCGAGTCGCTTGCAGACGGAATAAAACGTGCTACCGACGTAATGATTGCAGGTAAGGTTGTGGTTGTTTGCGGTTATGGTGATGTTGGAAAGGGCTGTGCAAGAAGTATGCGAGGCTATGGTTCCCGTGTAATAGTTACTGAAATTGACCCTATTTGTGCATTACAGGCAGCAATGGAAGGGTTTGAAGTTACAACATTGCAGGACGCTCTTACGGAAGGAAATATATTTGTTACTACGACGGGGAATCGTGATGTTATTACGGCTGAAGATATGTCTAAAATGAAAGACGAGGCTATTGTTTGTAACATCGGGCATTTTGATAATGAAATACAGGTGGATAGATTAGAGAAATGGGCAGGTATAAGAAAGATAAACATCAAGCCTCAGGTGGATAAATACGTTTATCCTGACGGACATTGTATTTATTTATTGGCTGAGGGTCGTTTGGTAAATCTTGGCTGTGCTACGGGACACCCTTCGTTTGTTATGAGTAATTCTTTTACCAACCAAACCCTTGCCCAACTTGATTTATGGAAGAATAATTACAATGTAGGGGTGTATCGCTTATCCAAAAAGTTAGATGAAGAAGTTGCTCGTCTGCATTTAGATCGCATAGGAGTAAAATTAACCCGTCTAACACCCGAACAAGCCGAATATATTGGCGTTTCGGTTGATGGACCTTATAAAGCAGAACATTACAGATACTAACTAATGCGTTCCTATTTTTTCTTTAACTATTGCTGCTACTTGTTCCATTAACCACATTGGAGTAGAGGTTGCACCGCTTATGCCTATGGTTTGAGTATCGGCAAAGAGAGAATAATCTATTTCTTCAGCAGAAGAGATTAAGAAAGTGCGAGAATTTTCTTTTTTACACAGGTTAAACAGATACATACCGTTGGAAGAATTTGGCGAAGAGACAAAAAGTACTGCTTGATGCGCACGTGCAAAGGCTATAATTGCGTCCTTACGCCTTAAAACGTGCTTACAGATAGAGTTAATGATATTTATCTGACGGCATTCTGCTTTTAGACATATTTCTTTTATTATTTCAGCATAAGTGTTTCTATCCATTGTGGTTTGGGAAAAAATAGTTAAATTTTTCTTGAAAGATTTTATGCTGTCCAAATCCTCAACGGATGATATAACTCGTGCATTCCCTTCAATCTGACCAAGTAACCCCAAAACTTCAGGGTGTCCTTGCTTGCCGGCTATTATTATTTCGGAATTTGGGGCTGTGTTTGATGCTTTTATCTCTTTCTGTAACTTAAACACAATGGGACAGGTGGCATCCACAATAGTTATTCCTTGTCGGCGAGCGATATTAAAGGTTGATGGAGGCTCTCCATGCGCCCGTACAATGACCTTACAATTGGACAATTTCTCAAATTCATTATAATTTATGGTGATTAAACCAAGCGATTTCAAACGTTCAACTTCCGTTTTGTTATGAACAATGTCGCCAAGACAATATATTTTTTCTCCTTTTTGCAATTCGTTTTCGGCAATTCTTATTGCATTGACTACTCCTTGACAAAAGCCTGCTTTGCTATCTATTTCTACTGTTGCGTTATGTGCATTCATAAAATTCATTATTTTATTTTGACACAAAAGTAGCAAAAAAATTGTTGTTTCAAAAAAAAGTTGTACTTTTGCAGCCTAATTAAAACATAATTATAATATGAAAATTAAGATATTATTATCATTTTTGGTTGCAGGGCTTGTTTTTTGTAACGTAGCAAAGGCTCAAAATACCAAAACAGATTGGGAAAAAGATGGTCTTAAAGGTAAAGTTAAATCCGTTAAAACCACAGATTACATTGCCGTAACCAAAACCGATGGCGATAAGATGATTATAGACAAAGGTGAAGTGGTAACGCACGGACGTAACAAAACGACAGAAATTGTTGAAACTTACGACCAAAACGGTATGAAGGCAACTGATAAAACGGCTTCAAAGGAGCAGGTTGACAGTTGGACGTATGGAGATGTCAATAGCACAAAAATGTATCGATACAACACTGATGGATCGTTACAGGCTGGCGAATGGAAACCTTCAAGTTACTTTTACACTTACAGGACTAACGCTCAGGGCGGATTTCTTGAACGTAATACCTACTGTGACGGACAAGTCCAGACGGAGGTATTAAGCAAGTTTGACCTGCAAGGAAATAAAGTATCCGACAAATCCTCGTCTCAAAATGTTGTTTTCACTTATGACGATAAGGGAAACAAGATTGAAAAGAGAGTATCGGACAAAGACGGAAAGATTCTTTTTCAATACACTTACTATTACGAGTTTGACCGGACCGGAAACTGGATTAAGTGTATGGAAATGCTCTTTGCAAACCCTGTAAAAATATCCGAAAGAATTATAGAGTATTATCAGTAAATTTTTTATTCATATACAATTAGTCTTTATGGTGTTCCGTTCATTTGGAACACCATTTAAGTTTTATTAAATTCCTTAGTAAGATACGTAGCAAGTTGTGTAAAAATAAAAGTTTCCATTGCATATAAAAAGCAAACGCCCGTTCAATTTAATTAACGGGCTGTTTGTTTGTTATTAGTTTTTGTTAAGACTATTCCACAATTACCTTCTTTGTGATTGTGCCTTTGTCTGTTTGCACTCTTACAAAGTAATTGCCTTTTGCAAAGGTAGAAACATCTATCGCAGTTTCTTTGCCTTGATAAACTACTTTGCCAAACAAATCAACAACTTCAACACCGATTATCCTTTCGCCTTCAATGGTAATAACATCTTTTGCTGGGTTTGGATAAATTGCAAAATCTGTCGTTCCAATGTCATTCAAACCATTGCCTATGCAATCCGTATAATTGGTGAAATCGCTCCAACCAGAAGCAGATTGATACGCCGCTTCGCATTCGCAAGGTACATGAACAGGAATAGTAGTTGGAACATTACCAAAACAATCCTCTCCAATAGTTGGTGGCGTTACAGCCAAACTGGTGATTTCAGTAAAACCGCTGCAATCAAAAAATGCATAATTTCCTATTGAGGTAACCGAATTACCAATAGTTACCGATGTTAAACCGCTACAATTATAAAAAGCAAATTGTCCTATTGACGTAACAGAATTAGGAAAAGTTATTGATGTTAAATTGCTGCAACCATAAAAAAGATAATTCGGTATTACTTGCACGCTGTCACCAATAGTTACATTGGTTATTGATGTATTGTTAAAAAAAGGACTGTAGGAAGCATGAGTAGGCAAAGTGCAATTAACTGCATTCCAAGTTACCGAAGTTAAGCCGCTGCAACTGGAAAAAGCATAATATGCTATTGACATAACGGAATTACCAATAGTTAGCGAGATTAAACCGCTGCAATTATAAAAAGCCTGATAACCTATTGACGTAACGGAATTAGGAATGTTTAAAGTTTCTGTTATTCCGCTGCAACCATAGAAAAGATAGTTAGGTATTACTTGCACACTGTCGCCAATAGTTACATTGGTTATTGATGTCTTGTTATAAAAAGGACCGTGGGAATAATTAGTAGGCAAAGTGCAATTAACCGCATTCCAAGTTACCGATGTTAATCCGCTGCAACCGGAAAAAGCATGAGAACCTATTGACGTAACAGAATTAGGAATGGTTATCGAATTTAATCCGCTGCAACCATTAAAAGCATCACTTCCTATTGACGTAACAGAATTAGGAATTGTTACTGAGGTTAATCCGCTGCAAGCTTCAAAAGCATAATCACCTATATATTTAACAGAATTAGGAATGGTTACCGAAGTTAATCCGCTGCAATAATAAAAAGCATAATTTCCTATTGACGTAACCGAATAGGTTAAATTATTTGTCCCGCCCGTTACGGAATCCAAAATTGTGTAACTTCCTGTGGGATTAGTTGCAAAAGCATTAGGGTATCCAGTACCAAGTTGTACCTCATTAGGCGAAAGACTTGTGAGTTTATAGGTAACACCACTAACTACAAATGTGTTTCCGACACTTTGTCCGTTTGCATTATTACTGAAACCAATTTCAAAAACAAAAACTGCCATAGCAGCCAAAAGAAAAAGCCTTGTTCTTTTCATTTTAAGATTTTTTTTTTGTCATTTTTAATTAAATTTTAAGTTAGACATTTTATTTTATTATTTTTATATGCTGTAATTCTTATGCCGCAACTTTCGGGAAGACTTTTACAGCCTGTAATTCCTTTCCCGCAAACTTCGGGGCTACTTTTATACCCTGTAATTCTCTCCCCGCAAACTTCGGGGCTACTTTTACAGCCTGTAATTCCTTCCCCGTAAACTTCGGGGCTATTTTTACAGCCTGTAATTCCTTTCCCGCAAACTTCGGGGCTACTTTTACAGCGAGTAAAGGAGATGCCGAAAAATGGGATTGACTCTTTCAACCCTTCTCTGCCCTTACGGCTACTGCTTTTGTAAAAAAAATTATACATACATAGTATTTTTAGCGGCGACAAAGGTACAAAAAGGTTTTTTTATTGACAAAATTTGTGCAAAAAAAGTTCGTTTGCGTCAGCTGTTTTCGTGAGTGAGACTCGCCCCAGTTTTTTATGTTATGTTTACTGTAATAAAGTCTTAATTTCCTGTTCCAATAAAGGTAAATATTTAATAATAATACCCCATATTGCTTCGTCAGAAACTGCATCATATCCATGTATCATACGATTGCGGGTATCCACTATTTTACGAGCATTTGTAATTGTTATAGTATTGTCTGATTTCAGTATTCTATTTGTTGCCTCACCTATAATTTCAAGATTTCTTTCAACTGCTCGTTTTGTTTTCAAATCATTTTTATAATTAGCAAATATCTTTGGATTGCTTGTAAAAAAACTTTCTATTTCATTTATGGCATTTAGAATATCATAAAGCCAAGTTTTGATATTATTATTCATAAATTAGTTGTTTTGTTTGATTTATATTCTGCATAAAATAAGGATTGCGAATAGCCTGTTCTTCCAACAAATCCACGTCTCTTTTGATAATATCCTGCAAAGAAAACTTGAAATCAAAGTAATTGTCGGCATAATCTTCAACAGGCATATCTTTAAAATCCACAATCAAATCTATATCACTCTTATCTGTAAATTTATCGGTAAGCACAGAGCCAAAAGCATATAATTTCTTTACATTATATTGTTTGCAGAGATTTTTTATCATTTCATTATTTATTATCGTGGTCTTCATAATTTTTGGGTATTGAATTTCGGTTGCAAAAGTACAAAAAAAAATTTTAATACCCCCAAATTATTTTCATTTTTTTTGCGATTTTTTTTCGCGTCAGCCTTCTTCGTCCCTGCCGACACGGCAGCGGCTCGCAGCGGCTCGCACTTTGCTTAAATTATATCGGGTTTTCCAACTATTGCAAGCCCGCCTTCTGCTGTTTCTTTGTAGAGAGAAGGCAAATCTTTCCCCGTAAGGTTCATCGTTTCAACCACTTTATCAAACGAAATTAAGTGTTTGCCATCGGACATCATTGCATATAGGTTAGCATCCAAAGCACGCAGGGCAGCAAAAGCATTTCTCTCTATGCAGGGAACTTGAACCAGCCCGCAGATAGGGTCACAGGTCAAGCCCAAATGATGTTCCAAGCCCATCTCTGCTGCATATTCAATCTGTTGAGGCGTGCCTCCGAACAACTGATTAGCCGCTGCTGCCGCCATAGAGCAGGCAGAGCCTATCTCTCCCTGACAACCGACTTCCGCACCCGAAATAGACGCATTGCTTTTTATGATATTGCCGAATATACCCGCAGTAGCCAACGCCCAAACTATTTGTTTGTCGGAGAAGTTATGCTCTTTGCTCAAGTGATACAGGACAGCAGGCAACACACCCGAAGATCCGCAGGTCGGAGCGGTAACAATCATACCGCCCGAAGCATTTAATTCCGCCACAGCAAGGGCATACGCCTGCACGGAAGTACGACCCGTCAAAGAGGCTTTATAACTCCGAGCCTTAGTATAATACGACATCGCTTTGCGGCGAAGATGCAACGCACCGGGAAGCACTCCCTCCTCCTGCAAACCTGTCTCTACCGCTCGTTTCATTACTTCCAATATATTATAAAGATAATCCCATATATCCTTATCTTCAAATTCCTGCACATATTCCCAAAAGGTGAAGCCCCTTTGCTCTATATATTTCAGTATTTCGCTGATGTGGCGGTGCGGATAGATGTTCTGTTCTTCAAACTTAGTGTTTTCATCGGCTATTTTCCCACCTCCAACGCTGTAAATAGTCCATTGCTTCAGGCATTCTCCCGTTTCGTTGTATGCTTCGTACTTCATACCGTTCGGATGAAAAGGAAGAAAGGTTTCGGGTTTCCATACGATTTCTGTTTTCTCCCTTCCAAGCACGTCAAGTATTGCTTTGTCGGTTAAGTGTCCCTTTCCCGTGGCGGCAAGTGAGCCATAGAGAGTTACGATATATTTTTTCGCATCGGGGAATTGCGATTTGAATTCTTCGGCGGCTGTTCTTGGACCTATGGTATGAGAACTTGACGGTCCGTAACCAATTCTGTATATTTTTTTAATGCTTTCCATTATGTTTCTTTTTTGTTTTGCAAAGGTATATAAAAGTTTCGTTTAATGCTTTTCTCATAATAAAGTTACCGACAGGCTGTTTGCCGCTGCGGTTAATTTGTTCAGCAGAGCCGTTGCCACAGAACGACTTACGGAAAACTCAAGAGAACACTGCATATCAAAGTTATGTTTCTCCGTTTTGATGTTTCCGTCCTTCAAAACCTTCATTACGGCATTCATATCCGCATAATTAAAGGAGATGAAACAGCGTTCGGTTATGTTTTTTTCAACAATAACCGCATTGGAAAGACAATCGGCTGCGGCTGTTTTGTACGCTTGCAGCAGCCCTCCCACGCCTAATTTTGTGCCACCGAAGTAACGCACCACCACTATAAGGATATTGGTCAGGTGATTTGCTATTATCTGTCCGTAAATCGGCTTTCCGGCGGTATAGGACGGCTCTCCGTCATCGCTCATTCTTACTTGCGAGCCGTCAAAACCTGTTACGTAAGCATAGCAATGATGTTTGGCATCAAAGAATTGCTTTTTCAGTTGTGCCAAATGCTCCTTCGCTTCCTCCTCATTCTCAATAGGAAAGGCGAAAGCAAGGAAACGACTGCCTTTTTCCTTGTAAATACCGCTTGCAGAGCCTTGAAGGGTTTGATAGATGTCGGACATAATTTCGTATTTTTAATCTTGGCAAAAGTACAAAATCCTTTCAATATGACAAAACCTCAAAAGAAACAGGCAGATTTTCATTCCATTGCCTCAAAACCTCGTTTGGTTCCTTCATAATCAAATAAGGTTCATCTGTAATCAAATAAGGTTGAGCAAAAGGTGGCAACATTTTCATCATTTCCTGCCACCTTTTGCTCAACCTTATTTGATTACAGATGAACCAAACTTGATTACGGATGAACCAAACTTGATTCCGTGTGAATATAAAGCAGTTACGGAATACTAAAAAGATATTCGGTTATAATGGATTTGGGAATGCTCATCATAAGTTTTTATTTTGTACTTTTGCAGGTTGAAAAAACGAAAACAAAAGCCGCTTTTACAATAGTAAATACTTCAAACAATGGAACATAACGAAGAACAAACCCTGCTACTCGGCAGAGAAAAACCGTCAAAACTGCTTCGGCAGTATGCCTTCCCTGCTATCGTGGCGATGATAGCCTCATCTGCTTATAACATAATTGATTCCGCTTTCATTGGACACGGAGTTGGGGCGATGGCTATTGCAGGTATCACGCTGACTTTCCCTTTTATGAATTTGGCTGGGGCTTTCGGCTCACTGATAGGCGTTGGCGGGGCGACAATCCTTTCCATTAAACTTGGCGAAGGGGATTATCGTTCGGCAAGGCTTGTGCTGGGTAACGTAGTAATTCTTAATACCATTATAGGTCTTGTTTTCAGTGCTTTAACCCTTCCTTTTCTCGTGCCGATACTTACTTTCTTCGGCGGAACTCCAAAGACCATTCCCTACGCTTACGATTATATGAAATGGATACTTCTTTGTAACGTATTCACACATATTTACTTCGGTTTGAATGCTCTTTTGCGTTCGGCGGGATTTCCCAAACTCGCAATGGGAATTACAATCGGCAGCGTTATATTGAACATTCCGCTTGCTTATCTCTTTATATATCCTTGCGGATGGGGCATTGAAGGTGCGGCTATTGCGACCTGTATTGCTCAAATTTCGGCAACGTTGGTGCAAGCCTTTGTTTTCGTGAAGCGAGACAAAATTATATACTTTTCAAAGGACATTTTTCGGCTGAAAAAGAGGATAGTAAGGGATTGCTTTGCAATAGGTATGAGTCCGTTCCTTATTAATACTGCGGCGTGTCTTGTGGTTATCCTTCTTAATGGGGCGTTTCTGCATTTCGGAGAGGCGGAACACGCCGGCGGAGGCGACTATGCTATTGGTGCTTACGGCATTGTGAATCGTGTATCCTTCATTTTTGTTATGGTTTCCTTCGGTTTGATGCAGGGAATGCAACCCATAGTGAGTTATAACTACGGTTCAAAGCAATATGACCGAATGTGGCAGACGTGGAAACTGACCGTGAAATGGGCAACGGTGGTTATGAGCATTGCTTTTGTGTTTTGCGAGGTGTTCCCTTCTCACATTGCTTCCGTATTTACTAATGACAGCGAAATGATTGCTCAATCGGCAAGAGGTTTCCGCTATGTTATGATACTTTTCCCTATTATTGGCTTCCAGATGGTTAGTACCAACTTTTTCCAGTCAACGAATAAGCCCCGCAAATCAATTTTCCTGTCGCTTACCCGTCAGGTTATCTTCCTGATACCTATGATTATAATCCTGCCGCGTCTTTTGGGTTTGACAGGAGTTTGGTTGGCGTTACCCTTTTCGGATTTGCTATCAACGATAGTTACTTATCTGCTGATAAAACGGGAAATCCGCCTGATGAAACGTTAAAACAAAACAGGGAAACCCCGAAAGATTTCCCCTTAAATAAATTATTATGGTCACAAAAACCCACAAAAAATTAGGGTTTATTCTTTTCCGCAACTATTTCCTTGAATTTGTTCAGTCCAACGGTCTTTTTATCGGCGTTGATGTTTGCTTTCAGCACGGCAATTAACTGATTCTCATACAGGAAATCAAAAGCCTGTTTGGTTTGTTCTTTGTTTGCCATCAGGTTTGCGGTCATTTGTTCTATTGTTTGTTCTCTTTTGGTTTTCTCTTCTTCGCTTTCGCCCTCCATAACAGGGAAATAGTTCGCTGCAAGCATTGATTGGAAGTATTCTTTTATAGCCTGTTCATCTACTTTCAGGTTATACTGCTCGGCAATCTTCTCCTCAATAATCTGCCACTTGATTGCGTCTTTGTGTTTCTCGTAGTTGGCAGCCGCATCCACCTTTGTAGCAGGGTCTTTTGCCGTTTCTGCAAGCCAGCGTTTGAGAAACTCGTCAGGTAACTGCACATCGGTAGTTTTTATCAGGGTTTCAACCACTTCATTGAAGAAAAAACGGTCGGCATCCTTCGCATAATGAGCGGTTAAATCCTGTTTTGCTTTGTCCTTAAAGGCTTCGGCGGTGGTTATGTTTTGTTTCGGATACGCCTTTTCAAACAATTCCTCATTCATTTCGGCAGGCGTAACCCGTGAAATGTTGGTTGGCGTAAATGAAACGTCCTTTACCTCTTTTGCTTTCTCAATATCCATCCGCAACATTGAGGCTCTGTCGGCGTCATCTTTGAATGCCGCCTGTGTATTGAAGGTAACGTTGTCGCCAACCTTCACTCCGACAATCTGTTTCTTTATTTCGGCATCGGCAATTTTATCTACGGCAAACGATGAGTTAATTTTCTCGGTATCTTCCTTCGCCGTACCGTTCTCATCGCAAATTCGCATCTCTCCAAATACCACATCGTTATCGCCAATCGTGTCAGGCTGTTCGTATTTGCCGAATCTGCGGCAAATATCTTCAACGAAGCGTTCAAGAATATCCTCATCCGGTTCAACGGTATAGTATTTCGGTTTAATGCTGTTAAGTTTCAGTTCAACATCAGGCTGCAAGCCTACCTCAAAATAAAATTTATAATCTCCTGCTTCTTCCAAAGACTGTTTTTCATTCTTATTATCTATCGGTAAAGGCTCACCCAGTATCTTTAACTTCTCATTATCAATCAGTCCATATAAACCTTCGTTGATTTTCTTTTGTATTTGCTCTGCCCGTAACGACTTTTCGTACATCCGTTTTATCATTCCAACAGGCACTTGTCCCGCTCTAAATCCGGGCATTTTGGCTTCCTTACGATATTTCTTTATTTCGGCATCCACTTCGGGCTGATAATCAGCCTGATTTATGGCTACACAAATTTCTACTGTTAAATTATCAATCTGTTCCTTGCTAACGTTCATTTTCTATTAGTTTTTATTCAGGTATTTTCTTTTCAGGTGATTGTCTTATGTCTATTGATTGTCGGCAACCGCACGTCCGGCACGCAGAGCGTTGATATTGGCATTAACCACTCCTTCTCCCTTACGAGCGAAACTTTCTTTCACGGCATTCTCTAACTTTTCCAAGTCAATGCGAAGGTACTTTGACGCTGCTCCAAGCACAACCATGTTTGTTCCTTTCGGATTTCCAACTTCCTTTGCTATGGAATCGGCATCAAAAAGCAAATGGTTCTTTATCTTTTTGAACTCTGCCAAAATCATATCCTTCTCAGGATAGTTTGGAATGTTGATAAAAGGGTTCTCATTTGAGATAATCCAGCCGTTTTCTTTGTTAAGGAAAGGCAGGTATCGCAAAGCCTCCATAGGTTCTACCGAAAGTATTATATCACATTGTCCTTGCGGTATCAGGTCAGAGGCAATCGGTTCGTCGCTAAGCCGAAGATGCGACTGCACATCACCACCTCGCTGGCTCATTCCGTGAGTTTCGCTTTGTTTCATATACATTCCCATATCCAAAGCGGCTTTTGAAATGATTGCAGCACTGCTTAACGCTCCCATTCCGCCGACTCCGCACAATATAATGTCTATTTTCATCTCTTTTCTTTGTTTTTGATTTTCGCTTTAACTACTTTATTATTAGTATTCAAGGTTCTTTTCTGCCGTTTTTTCACCTTGTTTAACGTTTGCAAAGGTACAATTTTTATTTTAATTGACAAAATGGCGTTTAAGAGCCAAGAAATTTTTCTATATAAAGACTTTATTTTCACCAAACAAAGAAAGACATTTCCTGAAACTTGATTTCAGCGTGCCGGAATTTGATTCTAAAATTCTGTAATTTGATTCCGGCGTGCTATAATTTGATTCTAAAATTCTGTAATTTGATTTCAGTGCGTTGTAATTTGATTTTAGAAAAATGGAATGTTAATTCAGGAATTTATAATTGTTTTTTATACTTTTGCAAATTGCAAAAAAAGTAAAGAATGTTTGATAGCAATATACTGAACGAAAGAATAATACTTATGGATGGAGCAATGGGGACTTTTATTTCTTCGCTTCAATTGACAGAAAATCAGTTCAAAGGCAAGCGATTTGAGAATACGGATAAACCATTGAAGGATTTGAATGACATTTTGAACCTTACACAGCCCGAAATCATTACTTCCATTCATCGTTCCTATCTTGAAGCAGGCTCAGACATCATAGAAACTAATACCTTGAATGCTAATATCGTATCGCTTTCGGCTTATGGTTGTGCAGACCTTTGTTATGAAATAAATTTTCAGGGCGTACAACTTGCCAAAACCATTGCAGCAGAGTATTCTGCGAAGGGTCGGCAGCGTTTTGTTGCAGGAGCGGTCGGTACAACTGCAAAATCATTAACATTTTCTGCCTTTGATGGCTCTTTTACAGAACTTTATCAGTCCTTTTTGCCTCAAATAAATGCCCTGATGGACGCAGAAGCGGATTTATTGATAGTAGAAACGATTTATGATTTGCTGAATGCCGAGGCATGTTTGACTGCTATTAACGATGTGTGCAAAACAAAAAAACGAAGCATCCCCACAATACTTTCCTGTACGATTAACAATTTAGAAAACAGGCTATTATCAGGACAAACCCTTGAAACATTTTACCATACCTTTGAAAATAGAAATCTTTTGGCTATAGGAATGAACTGTTGTTTGGGAAGCGAGCAGATATTACCTTATATCAGGAAGTTATCTGCCATATCCGATATTCCCGTTTATGCTTGTCCCAATGCCGGATTACCCGATAAGGAAGGTTCTTACAGGCAAACGCCGTCGGAATTTGTAGCAAGCATAGAACAGATGTTGAAAGGTGGATTTGTAAACATAGTTGGAGGTTGTTGCGGCACGACTCCCGAACACATAAAACTAATTGCGGAGAAAGTAAATTTATATTCTCCACATCCAATACAAAAACTCGCCAACCCCAAAGAATGAATTGACTCTGTTTTGTTAGAGATTGAAGTCTATTGAAGCAAAACGTCTTTCTCTACAAGTTCGCCGGCAATCAGTCTAACAGTAGATTTGCCCTGTCTTGTACCAATTGGAACTCCGTTTTCATTATATACAATTGCCGAAATGGTAATGTCCATAATTGCTTCCATCTCAAAGGTGAAGAAAGCCTCACCATTAGCATCCGATACGCCGTCATCCTTCACGCTTCCTGAGCCTTTGCCTACATGTACATTGATGTTAGGGATGCGAGCCTGAGTATAGGCATCTTTAACCACCACTTTCAATCTGCATTCCGTGTCTTCGGCACAGGAAAATACGCCTGTAATGAAGGCGAAAACTATAACCAGCGATAAAAATCTTACAATGTTTCTTTTCATACACAATTATTTTATACTTTTGCAATCTAAAATTTTAATTATTGAGAGTGCAAATTTATAAAAATTATTTCTAATGAAACAAAATGTGATTAAATTTTTTCTGATTATGGGTCTAAATTTCTATTTTAGTAACTCATCACAAGCGTATTCAACAATCGCTATATCAGATACAAACAAACAAAAAACAAAAGAAGAACAGGTTATGATTCTTATCCACACTGATTATGGCGAAATGAAGGCTGTTTTGTATAATGAGACACCTTTGCATCGTGATAATTTCATTAAATTGATAAAAGAGGGTTATTACGACAGTACTCTTTTTCATCGCGTTATTGATGGCTTTATGATACAGGGCGGAGACCCCGAAAGCAAAAACGCAAAACAGGGAGAAATGCTTGGTAATGGAGGTCCTGATTACACCATACCTGCTGAATTTCGTACGGAACTTATTCATCGTAGAGGGGCATTGGCTGCTGCTCGTACGGGAGATAACATCAATCCTCGTAAAGAGTCAAGCGGATCTCAGTTTTACATATCTCAGGGACGTGTTTATTCGCAAGAGGAATTAAATATGCTGCAACGGCGTATGGGAAAAACGTTTTCTCCTCTTCAAATTTCCACTTATACTTCGGAAGGTGGAATTCCATTTCTTGACTACGAATATACGGTTTTCGGACAGGTGATTGACGGGTTGGAGGTCATAGATAAAATTGCTGCTGTGGCAAAAGACAGATTTGACCGCCCGACGAAAGACATCAAAATGACAATCTCAATCATTAAAAACCCGTTAAAATAAATTCAGAACAGCGTTTCTTCCGCCAAAAGAGCGAATGACTTGCGATGATGTGGAGTTATACCGTATTGTTTTATTGCTTGGCGATGTTCCATAACGGGATAACCTTTGTTTTTTGCCCATTGGTAAGCAGGGAACTCTAAATCAATCTTTTCCATATACGCATCTCTGTACGTTTTTGCAAGAATTGAAGCAGCCGCTATTGACATCATTTTAGCATCTCCTTTAATGATGCAAACGTATTGAATATCAAGTGACGTATGAAAACGATTGCCGTCTATTAAAAGCAGTTCCGGTTTTACGGAAAGATTTTTTACAGCGTTTTCCATTGCTAAAAAAGAAGCATTTAATATGTTTATGCGGTCTATGGTTTGATTATCCACAAAGGAAACACTGAATGCGAGTGCATTTTCTTCAATTACGCTTCGTAAATGATTACGTTGCCTTTCCGTAAGTTGTTTTGAATCATTGAGAATATAATTTTGGAAATCCGGTTTAAGAATAACCGCCGCCGCAACAACAGGTCCGGCCAAGCAACCTCTGCCTGCCTCATCACAACCGCACTCTAACAAGTCGGCACTCTTAAAAAAAGGAGCAAGCAAAGGCGTTTTACTTTATGTTATGTAAAATGGAATTAAACAGAAGCAACCCATCTGTATTTGAAAGTTCTTTATCTCCACATCTTTCCGGATGAGGCATCATTCCAAATACGTTACGTTGTCTGTTTGTTATGCCTGCTATGTTTTGAAGTGACCCGTTAGGATTGGATTCCGCCGTTATGTTACCCTCGGCATTGCAATAACGGAAAAGAATTAGGTCTTCATCGTTCAGTTTCTTCAATGTATCTTCATCTGAGAGGAATCTACCTTCGCCATGTGCAATGGGAACGTTCAAAGGCTGTCCAATAACGGCTTCTTTTGTGAAAACGGTGTTATTGGTTTGTGCTGTAATGTACTGATTTTTACATATAAACTTCTGATTGTTGTTTGCCGTAAGCGCCCCCTCCAAAAGGTGAGATTCGCACAGGATTTGAAAACCATTACAAACTCCTAATACGTAGCCACCTCTGTGTGCAAAATTTATGACACTTTCCATTATGGGAGAGAAACGTGCTATTGCTCCTGAGCGAAGGTAATCTCCGTAAGAGAAACCGCCAGGAAGCACAACAAAATCACAATTTTGCAAGTCCGTATCCTTATGCCAGAGTTGTACAACATCCTGTTGAAGAATGGTTTCCAGCAAATAAATCATATCATGGTCGCAATTAGAACCGGGAAATATAACTACTCCAAATTTCATCTTTAATTCGTTTTTTCGTTTTGCAAAAGTACAAAATTATTTGAAAACAATACAAAAAGGCTGCCGCAAAAAAAATTTCTTCAAAATAATTTGGTGGTATTGAAACTATAAATCCCCCCTGTTATTTCAAAGAACGCCTAAAAACATTGTTGTTGCCTTTGGTCGTAGCGGTATTCTAAAATTTTCCATTTGTCTTAAAGGCTGACAATATCGCTACCTGTTTCGGCTATGATTGCTATCGCAGAGATTTGGTCAAATACGGAAGTGTGATAAGATTGCCTGAAAAAATGCAAACGCCGTCTCTCGCAATCCTTCAACGGCAAGGTGCGAATGACTCTTTGTTGCCTAAATTACAAACGATTGAATACCGTCATATTGACAAAAAACGCTACCCTTAATTTTCATTATATTAACACCATAAAAAAACAAAAATTCTACAAAATCAAGTTTCACGGCGTTGAAATCGAATTATAACAGATTATAATCTAAATATGAGTGAATTATAATATGATTTGAGAATAATGCAATATAATTTCAACAAAATACAAGCCGAAAAGACAAAATTTTGTCTTTTTTTAATGTGATTGATGTTTGTTTTTACGAAATTATGTACTTTTGCGGCGGCAATAAAATTTGATTTTGTAAAAATAAAATAAGATGTTCAATGTTATAAAGGTAAAGAAGGGGCTTGATATTCCTCTTTATGGTGAGGCAAAGTCGGAAATTCGTACGGCGGATGTTGATTTATATGCACTCAAACCACAGGATTTCACCGCAATAACTCCTAAACTTTTGGTGGAAGAAGGCGATAGGGTGTTGAGAGGAACTCCGCTGTTTTTTGCTAAGGAAAAGCCTGACGTAAAGTTTGTTTCCCCCGTCAGCGGAGTTGTGAAGGCGATAGTAAGAGGGGAAAAACGAGTGATAGAATGTATTGTGGTAGAAGCAGATGGAAAAGATGACACAGTGGATTTCGGTTCGTTTGATGTGAAATCCGCTACTCGTGAGCAGGTGGTTGAAAAACTGCTCGCAAGTGGCTGTTGGACCTTCATAAGACAGCGACCTTACAGCCTGATACCTAACCCCGCTTCAACACCTAAATGTATTATAATCAAGGGTTTTGATTCTGCTCCGCTTGCTCCCGATTACAACACATTGTTGAAAGGGGAGGAGAAGGCGTTACAGATTGGTACGGAAGCAGTTGCAAAACTTACCGAAGGCAAACTGCATTTGAACGCAAGCAATAAGCGTCCGCTTAATTTCGTACCTGATTGCGACAGATTACAGGTTAATTATTTTGAAGGCAAACACCCTTGCGGCAACGTGAGTGTTCAAATTGAGAAATTAGATCCTATTAACAAAGGAGAGAGAGTTTGGTATATAGATGTGAATGATGTTGTTACGATAGGGAAATTGTTTTTGACGGGTCGTTATGTGAGCGATAAAACCGTTGCATTGACGGGGCAGGAGGTTAAAAACACAGGTTATTATCGTATAAAGCGGGGTGCGTTACTTGAACCTTTGTTGGCGGGAAATGTAAATACGGAACATCATTTGCGAATCATAAGCGGTAACGTTCTTACAGGCACCAAAACCGACCAAAACGGCTTTATATCGCACTATGACAATCAAATAACGGTCATAAACGAAGGAGACAATTACGAATTTTTGGGATGGATATTGCCGGGTTTCAAAAAATTCAGCGTAAATCGTACTTTCCCTTACGGATTTCTGCGTCTGTTGTGCAAAAAGCCCGTAAAGGTGGATGCAAATCTGCATGGCGGGCATCGTGCCTTTGTTTTCACGGGCGAATTTGAGAAAGTGTTTCCGCTGAATGTCTATCCGTTGCAGTTAATTAAGGCTTGCATCATTGGAGACATAGATCAGATGGAACAATTAGGCATTTACGAAGTGGATAGTGAGGATTTTGCTCTCTGTGAGGTGATTGACGCGAGCAAAACCGAAATCCAAAAGATAATAAAACAGGGACTTGAACTGATGAGAAAGGAGATGGGAGAATGAAAACGATAAGAAAATTCTTTGATAACTTGAATACAAAGGTGGAAAAAGGGAAAAAACTCCACTGTCTCAAATCTACGGTGGATGCTTTTGAGAGTTTTGCCTTCGTTTCCAAAGATACTGCGAAGTCAGGGGCGCATTTGAGAGATGCAATAGATATGAAAAGAGCCATGTCTTTGGTTATAATAGCCTTGGTTCCGAGTTTGCTGTTTGGAATGTTCAATGTGGGCTATCAACACTTCATTTCGCAGGGACAGACCTTTGCAGAAGTTGGTTTTTGGGCTGTTTTCCTGTATGGATTTCTAAAAGTGTTGCCGCTGTTGGTTGTTTCTTATGTGGTGGGACTTGGTATTGAATTTACCTTCGCTCAGTTCAGGGGACACGAAGTCAATGAAGGTTATCTTGTAACGGGGATGCTTATTCCGCTTATTTGTCCTCCTGATGTTCCTCTTTGGCAACTGGCTATTGCTGTGGCGTTTGCGGTTATCATTGGCAAGGAGATATTCGGCGGAACTGGTATGAATTTTCTCAATCCTGCGTTGGTGGCTCGTGCATTCCTGTTCTTTTCCTATCCTTCGCAGATGTCGGGTGATACTGTTTGGATTGCGGACAAGGCAGATGCGTTTTCGGGGGCTACACCTTTGGGAGAAATGATGACGGGAGCGATTTCACCGCACAGTTCGTTGATGGATATGTTTCTGGGCTTTATTCCGGGCAGTGTAGGAGAGACCTCGGTTGTTGCAATCCTGCTTGGAGCGGCGTTACTGCTGCTTACGGGTATTGCTTCGTGGCGAATAATGCTGTCGGTCTTCGTTGGAGCGGCGGCAATGGGCTTAACGTTCAACTGGATAGGCTCTTCGGATAATTCATATATGAACTTACCGTTTTATTATCACTACTTAATGGGCGGATTTATGTTTGGCGCGGTCTTTATGGCAACGGATCCCGTAACATCTTCCCAAACAAACAAAGGGAAATACGTTTACGGTTTGTTGATAGGGGTTATGGCGGTTTTGATACGGGTAGTAAATCCTGCGTATCCCGAAGGTATGATGCTGTCCATTCTTTTGATGAATGTTTTTGCTCCGTTGATAGATTACTTTGTTGTGGATGGCAACGTGAAACGAAGAATGAAGCGATGGAAGGTTGAGATTAAGGAAAAATAACCCAATATCCGCACAACGTTTGGGGCTAAAAAATCGCTTTTGTAAGTGATTGATTTTCAAAAGTCCCGCAGTTGTCAAAAAAAGTCCCACGAAAAAAAAATTTATCTCCACGAAAAATTTTTTTTTCGTGGAGATAAATTTTTTTTTCGTGGGACTTTTTTCAAGAACTCTTGATATGGATTTTTTTATGGCAAATTTGGTTTGTCAAAAAAAGTAGTATCTTTGCACCATTCTAAAAAACAGAAAAATAATGAGAGAACACAAGTTATTCAAAGGCAAATCCCTTGCCATTCTTAGCGGAGGAGGCGATACTCCTGCCATCAATTCAAGTATTGAAGCAGTGCGAAATCGGGCGTCAATGCTCGGCTTTAAGGTCTATGGCGTGCGTCAGGGCTGGCGAGGTCTGCTTGGTGACGGAGATATTGTGGATTTAACGGGTCAAACTTACAACGGACTTTACGGAGGTACCGCTTTGCGTTCGTCAAGAACCAATCCCTTCCCGTCAAAAAAGAACACCGAAGACCGTGTGCCGCAGGTTCTTAAAAACTTACAGCGTTATAAGATAGACGTTCTCGTAACTATCGGCGGCGATGACACGAACGGTGCAGCCAAACGCCTGTATGAACGGGAAGGAATCCCCGTTATAGGTTTCCCAAAGACGATTGATAACGATCTTCGTACGAAAACATGGCATACCTTCGGAGATAAAACTATTGATGCCGTAATATGTCCCGGTTTTCCTACGGCTGCCAAAAGTATTGCCGAGTTTGCGGCTCGTCTTAAGACCACTGCCGAGAGCCATTCCAGAATTATGGTTATGGAAGTGATGGGGCGTGATGCAGGGTGGCTGACAGGTGCGGGCGTATTTGGAAGTGGCGATATTTGTCTCGTGCCTGAGGTTGAAATGACCAAGCAACGTAAAGATTTTTTTCTTGAATGTGTTAAGGAAACCTACTTGCGTAATACTAAAAAGACCCTTATAATCCCTGTTTCCGAAGGAGTGCGTTGGTATAATGACGAGAGCGGTATGTGCGAAGTTGTGAATGCTTCCAACGAATTGGACGAATACGGACACGCAAGGCTGGGTGGCATCAGCGGATTGATAGCCGGTGAAATTTCTTCCAAGTTAAAAATAGACGCAAGGTCGCAAATAACCGGTTATTACCCAAGAGGAGGAACGTGCAGTGAGTATGACCGCCGCTTAACACAGACTTTAGCCGACAAGGTAGTGGATTTGCTTCTACGAGAGCAGTACGGACAGATGCCTGTGCTGAACAGAGTTTGCACATATCAGGAATTGGAGGAATTTAACTGCTCATCCATTGATATGGGAGCAATAGGTAACCGCTCGCTTCCCGAAGAATACTTTGATGCTAACACGTTTCGCTTTACGCCAATGTACGTTGATTTTCTCAGTCGTATAATCGGCAAACCTTGTTACGAAACCTTTGATTACGATTTCCCTGTTGTAGTCCCTGAGGATTAGATTTCTATTCGTTCAAAGCGTTTGATCCGCTGCATATTTCTATGATTTCGTTTGTTATAGCGGATTGTCTAATTTTGTTATAGGTCAATTTGAGGTCTTTTAACAAGTTTTGAGCGTTGTCGGTAGCCTTATGCATTGATGTCATTCTGGTTCCGTGTTCGGAAGTGAAGGAGTCAAGAAAACATTTGTATAATTGAGTTTTCAAAGCCTGCGGAATGACGTTACGAAATATCGTTTCCTTTGAAGGTTCAAAGAGATAATTGTCTTTTATTCCCTTGTTGTCATCGTTTTTCGGGCTTATGCTTAACGGAAGAAAGGTTTCGTGAGTGAGAAATGTGGTTGCTGAATTTTTGAATTGGTTATAAATGATTTCTATACGGTCATAAGTTTTGGCAATGAAGGCATTCATAAGTCTGTCTGCAACACTTTCTACCGCCTTAAAGTCCAATCTATCCCATATTTCGTCAATTGATTCGAAAGATTTCACCTTTTGTTTTGAACAAATCTTTTTTAGAAAATCCGAACCTTTCTTTCCAAAAGTCCAAAGGCTTACATTTTCTACGCTATCGTCATTTTCGTATTTGGAAATCACGGAAAGGGTGGATTTAATGACACTTGAATTGAATGTAGAGCAGAGTCCTTTATTTGAAGTCAGCACAAGCAACATCACTTTACTTTTTTTCTCCTGTCGAACAAAAGGAATATTCTCCGCTTCACTGCTTCCGAGTCGCTGAACTATTTCTGTCATTTTAGCGGAATAGGGACGCAGTTTGAGGATAAGATTTTGTGATTTACGTAATTTTGAAGCCGACACCATCTTCATAGCACTTGTTATTTGCTGTGTTGATTGTACGGAAGCAATTCTTATTCTAATTTCCTTTAAGTTAGCCATATATCTATTGTTTTTATCTTTTTGGCGATTGCAAAAGTAACAAAAAAAATTCAATTATAAGCAATACTTCCCTCTAACTGCTATTTTAATTTTGTGGCTTAATGGACAAAAGTGAGGCTATTACCTTTCAATAATACTTATTAAATGATGTTATTAGATATACGTAAACAAAAAATAGCCCGACAACATATATATTATCGGGCTTTTGTTAATCTGTCGATAACTATTGAACAGATTGTTGTTCAGATTCAATTTTTTTGCGATAGTAATCCTCTTGCGATTTATTAATTTGCTCCAATAAAGTAGGCTTTTTAATATCTACAAATGTAATTCGGATTGCCTTTATTTCACCATCAGCGCAAAATAGTTGTTCTTTTTCAATTGATGCAGGAATATCTTCATCAAAGAAACCAGTTTGCCAAGGATTATCTTTATGATTGGTTTTATATTCAAAACGAACCTTACAAGGATATTGATTATAATTAGATACAAGAATACAATCAATGTTATCACGATCTCTTTCTAAAGAAATTCCTTTGTATGAAGATTGAGCGAATACAAAACTACAAAAAAAAATTGTCCTAAAATGACGATTGCAAATAATTTAGATTTCATGCGAGTTCTGATTTAACTTGTAATACACTGCATTACTTTCTGGATCCTCTGCTTCGTCTGGGTCGTCGCAAGCCGTAATGAATGATGCAATAGCAACAAACAATAAACCGATAAATAAAATTTTCTGGTTCATAGCACTACTAATTACATTTTGCACTTGTTACAGATATTGTCGGGTTCCAAGCATTTAGTTTCACATCTTTAACAGTTGCTTGGCTGAATGTTATCGTTTTCGACGATTCACTTTCTCTGGGAACAAGAATTGTTACAGTCTTACTTTCATTCCCCCATTTTACAGTAACTGTACCCGTTACCGTTTTTTCAGAATCGTTTTGTGCGCTCACTTCAACCGTTCCTTTCTCCCTATCATAAGAAGTAATAGAAGCACTAAAAGTTGCATCTGCCGTTCCCGCTATTTTGCACTGGGCTGCTTGTGCATTAGCAACATTACTAAAACCCATTCCAAAAACAAAAACCGCTGTCGCAGCTAAAAGAAAAATCTGTGTTCTTTTCGTTTTAAGTTTCTTTTTTGTTTTGTGCATTTTTATAAAAGATTTAAATAAATGCCTACTCCTTCTTTAAGGTCTTTTTTTCGGCTTGTTCAGACCTGTTTTTCAGATATAAAAATAGCGGACTTACAGATCCGCTTCCATGGTTCACCATAACCTTGTCCCAAATAAGTAAGTCCGCATTTCTGCGAACGTTACTATATTTTAGGACTTTTAATTGGTGATTTTGGAAGCCCAAATATAGCACACGCTATTATTATTTTACACAACTCGTTGGCAAATCATTACAATTTACCTCAAAATTGCGGAGGCAAAAGTACAAAAAGTTTTTTAATAGACAAGTTTTTTTGATATATTTTTTTACTTTTTTATTATAAACATGGCTTAAAATGCTTACACAGTACGGAAATTCAGCAGTATTTTAATTATAATAAAATTATCGTTTTTTGAAATCAAATTATAAAAAATTAGAAACAAATTACAGCATTTTAGAATCAAATTCTATTTGTCTAAAACTTGATTCTAATTTCTTATAATCAAGTTTTAATTTTTCAAAATATCATAATAATTTGGAGTAAAAAAGATACGTTGTTTAATAAATTTGAAATCAGTGAAATACAATAAAATAAGGATATTTTTTTATTTGCGGACGTTACCTTGTAAAAAAAAAAATTGTTTATTGAAGTGAATTTTTGAGAGATAATTACGTCCAAATGAAAAAATAATTGTATATTTGTCGCTCAAATTTAAGGCTAAATGAAAAACTTAAAAGAAATATAAATAATTGTAAATAAGATAATAATAAGTTTTAATTGATATGAAAAAAGCAGTTTTACTATCATCAATTTGTGTAATGTTTGCTCTTGTTACCTTTGGACAGGGAACGCAAACATTTCTAAAAGATTCTATGGACTTTGAAACACTGTCCATGCCTTATAATGGCTGGACAACCACAGGTACATGTGTGATTCAGACAGGTGTATATGGCTATGGAGGAGGTAACCGTTCATTACGAATGGTTCCGGGAACACAACCGGATACTTTGAAATCACCTGCGTATTCTCTTGGTCAGGGAAAGTATGCCAGATTGGAGTTTAGCCATATTCCAATGCTTGCCAATGCAACTGTAGGAGGAAAAATACTTGTGCGGATTTGTGAAAACGGTGTGTGGAATGTCCAACCAAGAGACTTAATATATGGAAGTACGGCAACCACAAATCCAACCTGCTATGATAGGGCTTATGGAGACAATGTAGGAACAGCAAGTTTCAGTAATACTAACAGGTTTTTCGCAGCGTGCTATTATGCAGTACAAAACGTTACGCCGGATAATTCATATTGGAAAAACGAAGTCTTTATGATTACTCCTGATTTGATAGGACCTTCTGTTGATTCAATACAAATTATGTTTGTTATACCTACCAGCACTGGGTCATGGAGCGGATGGTATTTAGACGATATAAGACTGTATGCGGCTACTTATGCAAGTACTCCTGTGAAAATACCAAACCTGCGAAATATAGTTTATCCGGAGAATTATACACATCCTAATTGTTCGGATAATTTAATAAGGGTAAAAGTAGATCCGGGCTTGAGTGCAGTTGGTAATGTAACTTTGTTTTATCAAATAGGAAGTGAAGCGGTGCAATCCGTTGCAATGAATCTTTCTACGGATCCCGGAGTGGAAGCATCTACTTATGAGGCATATATTCCTTTTGTTGGATTTGGCATTGATATAAGATGGAGATTAGAAGCAACAAATACGAGAGGGGATTTAACCCGGTTTCCGTATTGTTTTGGACAATGGAATGTATTTAAGAATGTAAGACCTTTTGTTAATACTTCCCCTTTAAGCACAGAAAATTTAGCTAATAATGATTATGTGTTTTCAAAAGCCGGAATAAGCACTCGTGGAACACAAATGCGTTACAGTGCTGCCGAACTCACAAGTAAAGGATATACGCCCGGTATTATAAAATACATAAGTTTTAATGTTACGGAAAAACCTCAAAATTCAGGAATAGTGACTATAGGGGAATTTAGAGTAAGAATGTTTTCGGTAGATCCAACATATGTTAATATCTCTGAATATGGTGGAGTGCCAATGACAGAAAATAATCCTATATATGTATCTACAAATTCTTTGGTAGCAGGTGGCAGTGGAACATATCAAATAAGCAATCTGGGTTGGAACAAAATAAGATTGACAACTCCTTTTATTTGGGACGGAGTAAGTGATATAGTTATACAGGTAATATATAACAATCCTTCAACATTTGGCGGTTCCGTAAAGATACAAACGTATTCAACATCCGAAGCGTCAAGATATAAAACCAGAATGATAGATGCGTCTACTAATCAATTATTCTGGGATAAATTTGTAACATCCCCTCAACAGATAACATTTGCTACTTCCGTATCCGTAAAACCAAATATCATTTTGGGGTTTGCAGATTGTTTGTTTGGTATTGACGCTGCAATGTCCAACGTTTTAACTAACCCTAATACTGCATTGAACAATCCAAAACTTTATAAAGTTGATGCAGGAACGGATAATTTATTTACGGCATGGGTTCGTAATGATGGCTTTTTGGAATTGCCGTCAGGGGCTACCAAATGGAATCGTAAGCATACTAATGCCACTAGTTGGGAGACTGCTAACGGAACAGCCTTTGCAAATTTTGCAAGCGGTGTATCCCCAATAGATACTTTGATTTCAATAGATAATGATACTACATTTCATCCGTCGGATTCAGTTAGTTTAGCAGGGAATATAAATTTTCCTAATGAAGGATATTATTATATAAAATTTTGGACGGAGATATTGCCTCCTGATATAGACTATAATCAAAGAAATGATACTGCTCACAGAATAAATTACCCAAATTTTGCAAACATAGATACATTTGAGGTTGTTTCCTGTTTGTCCGGAGGTATGACAGGAACGTATTCCATAGGTACTTCTGCGGGAGCGGTAAAAAGTTTCAAGACATTTGAAGAAGCGTTTCGTATGTTAAAGATTTGCGGAGTGGCAGGTCCTGTTACTATCAATGTAGATGCAATGACAGGAGACCAGTATTACACCGACATATTGAGATTTCCTGTTAATGTACAGGGTGCTTCTGCAACAAATACTATTACATTCAAAGGAACATCGCCTTCCAATCCTACAAAAATGATGGCTAATTCCGGTGGAAGTGCAAGTTATAATCTTGATAGTTGTTCTCATTTAAGGTTTGAAAACTTCTTATTTCAGCCGGCAAGAGAATATTCTCAAGGTGCAGCAACAGTGTTTAATCTTTCGGGTGAGACATCGGATATAAAATTCAAAAAGTGTAAGTTTATGAAATTTACACCAGCCTCTTCTTTTGATTCTTGTTACAGGGCAGATATTAATTCATTGATAAACGTAAGTGCAGCGAATGACATTACTATAGATAGTTGTACCTTTGCTTTCCCTGTGATAAATGCCATTGATATAAAAGGTATGTCCAGCAGTCAATTGAGTTCAGGTATTACTATTAGTAATAGTTTGTTTGAAAATGGGCAAGTATTTTCGGGGACAGGTGATACATTGACAACGGAATCAGCCATTTTTGCAACATATACTTCAGGGTTGAACATAATAAAAGATACTTTTAAGACAGCAATATTACCGGAAGTTACATCAACGATTTATACGGTACGAATAGAAAACTCAAAAACTTTTGATGTTTCAAAGAATACATTTAGGCTTGAAAATGTTAGTGGAATTGCTTTGAAAGATATTATTGATGATGATGCGGCGGAAATATATAAAGTATCAAATAATGAAATATCCATTTATAATAATATATTATCAACCATTGGTTCCGGTGTAACTGTTTGTGGTATCAACTTCCTGTCCGGTCATAAAACATACATAGCCCATAATAATATGTGGATACGAGATAATGTTATTGACCAATATCCTGCAATAGGTGTAAGAATAGGTGAAGACCAACAAACAATAGACAGTATCGGTTTTATAAACAATGTTATTGTATCAGAAGGTGGCAGTATGGATAATGGAAGCAGAACAGGTGTTGCAGTATGGTTAAAAACAGAAGAAAATGCGGTTCTTAATTTTAAGAATAATATCTATTATAAATTAAATCCTCCAGTAACTGACCCTCCGGTTGATAATTCTTCAGACTTATTATTTAAATATGGTGTTTTTATGCCATCACTCAGTTCCTGGGGGCTTTATACAGGAGAAATAAATTCATTTTATACGGAAAATCCATTTTTTAATTCTTGGAATGATTTGAAAACGAATAATCCTTTATTGGTTGATTTTGGTACTGATTTATTGTCTTTAATTCCGGACGATAAAAATGGAGTCTTAAGAGATATTACTCCTAATGCCGGAGCATACGAACAGGATTCTTTAGAAAAAGATATAGTTTTGCTGGATACATATATAAAAGGTAAAGGAGTATTTACACAGGGAGATACAAGCACATGGACTGCCTGCGATTTTGCAAACGACAGCATCACTATAAAATATATGAATATTGGAAATACACCATTTGCAAGTGGTAATGTTACATTGAGATATAGAGTTGGAACTATTAACCCTGCTAATGGAAATGTTATTTATGGAACTGCGATACAAAAACCGATTAACTATGCGGTAATGCCTGGAGTTATGTATGAAGAAACATTACCTCCCTATAATTTTGCAAATACGGTTCTTAATACAACTCAAAGACGTGTAGTTCAGACTTATTCTACGTGTGCTACAGATTATTTCAAACCAAATGACACAATTATAATAAATGTTATATCAAAGGGGCAAGATGCTAAACCGACAGATAAAACAGTTACTGTACCTTATGGACCAACCACTCTTTTAACTGCAAATGAATATCCAAATGATTCTATCTATTGGTTTTTGCATGAATCCGACCAGAACTATGTACTGAAATCCCATCAATATCAAACAGGTATTTTGTATGGAGATACTGCATTCTATTTTTCTAAAAAAACAGAACAACCTAATGTAAAAATTTCAGAAATACAGATTACTAAAACTGTTGGTTCACAGGGAATAACTTCACCAATACCTATATATATATCTAATGCATTAGGCAATCAAGCCTTTGAAATATCCAATTTGGGAAATGGTCCTATTGACTTAACGGGTTATAAATTTACTTGTTATATAAATTCTTCTAGTAATAATGATACACTAAAAACGCCTAAGCAACGATATGTTTTCCCTAATAATTACATTTTGCCTGCAAACTCATCTGTTGTGTTAGTTGCAGTTAATGCTAATACAGTTCTTCCTAATGGAGCATTGGCTTTGGGTAGTACTTCTGCTTGGAATGTAACGGCAACTCAAAAAATTGGTTATATATTAAGAAAAAATGATACAGATTCAACAATAATAGATGCAGTTGCAATAAATGGAGGTATTTTTATGAATACTCTTAATGTTCCTTCTTCTATTTGGCAACACGTAGATACAATTAATATAAATAACTCACCTGCTTATGCGGGAATAAGCAGAATAAATGTAACTGCTCCTAACGGGACTGGCTGGAGACTTTCTACGAATTCAAATCCTATGACAATAGGTACTTACGATGACATATTAACAACAATGTATGATAATGGCTGTTATGGATATAAGGCAAAATATACAGTAATTGTATCACCTCTACCTGAACGAGACCCTTGTATGCAAGATGTTTCTATTGTAGGACAGAGTGATGATAGTATTTGTAATTTGGGTAATGAACATATACAGGTTACATTATTAAATACAGGAACGTTGCCTATAACAAATCCTATTCCAATTACATGTATGTTATATAGTGGTACAAACTTCACAACGCCGATACAGACTATTACCGATTCATATACTGGAGGTATAGCAAGTGGTGGTGCAAGTATTAATTATGTGTTAAGCAATACCCTTAACTTGTCTGCACATACAGCAACTACAAATTATACAATAAAGGCTTTTGTAAATTATACGGGAGATATTCATAATTGGAATGATACAGCAACTACAAGTATAGTTTCTTTGGTTACTCCTTATGCTCCTTCAATAACAAGCCCTGTAACTATTCCATATGGTACTCCGGCAACTCTTTCTACAAGTACTGCCACTACACTTAGTTATGTTGCATGGTATGATGATAATATGGTACTCATTGATACTGGTAATACATACATTACTCCTAACATTTATGAAACAACCTCTTTCTATGTTTCGGCAATAAAAAATGGAGTTAATGGGTGTGAAAGTGATAGAATAGAAGTGGTCGTTATTCCATCGCCTATTCCAGATTGCGATGTTGCAATTAAAAATTTCAGTTCTCCTTTTGATGAACACGTTCAATCAAATGTATCAGAACCTATTGATGTTGTTATAAAAAATTATGGAAACGATCCAATAACTTCCGTTGATATAAACTGGTCATTAGGAGGAATTTTAAAAACTCCTCCTCCTACATGGACAGGAAATTTAATGCAAGGACAGACAGATACTATTCATCTTGGTGATGAAATTTTTGCTCCTGGAGAAGAAAAAGAATTAAAAGCATGGATAAATAATATGGTATGTGATACTATTCCAAGCAATGATACTTTGATCAGAAATCTTGTTGCTTGTTATGGGAATGAAGGAAGTACTACAAATTATACAATAGGAACGTCCGGTGAAGATTTTCCTTCATTTACGGCTGCTGTTGCTGCATTGGCTACTGCAGGTATTTGTGGTCCGGTTATATTTGATGTCTCGGCAGAAACATATACTGAAAATGTTACAATACCTGAAATACATGGAACATCAACCAAAAGTTATGTATTATTTAGAGGTGCATCTGGTTTAACTCCTACTTTAACTGCTGCAAGCGGTACGGTACTTACATTTAATAATGCAAGTCATATACGATTTAATAATTTGAATATAGTTAATTCAATGCCGTCTAATTATGCAGGAGTAAATGTAACAAATTCTGTAGAAATAAATAACAGTGATTCTATAAAATGGTCAAACGTAACATTTAATGCTCCGGCAAAGACAGTGGCTTATCATATAAAATTAGAGGGTCAATGTAATAATTTATTTTTTGACACATTGGAATTTACTAATGGAGGATCGTGTATTTACAATTCATTAAGTAATGATTACGTAAATAATATAACTATTAGAGGTAGTATTTTTACTAATTTCAAAAGTAATGGTTTAAGTATTCAAAACTTTAATGGAGCAAAAATTGACCATAATAACTTCTTTTCGTTGGATACGGTAAATGCCCTTAATGCTATATTACTGAGAAATGGCAATGGAGAAATAACTGTAAGCGCAAACAAAGTAACATTAAGAGGTAAAGGTGGAATAAAAACAGGACTTAATTTGAAAAAACTTTCCGGCACAAATATCAATCCTACTTATGTATATAATAACGTTGTAGCCATAGTGGGAGATACTGTAAATGTAACTTCTCTTGCGTACATGGGTATAGATATTGATACTATATATAATATGAACATATTCTACAATAGCATAAGAGTGTTTGCAAGTAAAAATTCTACTGCTTCAAAGAGTTTGTCTATAGGTTCTGGTGAGTCAATTAAGATACAAAACAATAATTTGGAGAATGCAAGTAAAGGATATGTTTATTATGTTAAAGCACCTGGCAGTCAGGTTTCCTATTCTAACTATAATAATTATAGAGGTACATCGGTAACAGGAAGTAAATTTGTTTCTTGGGGAGGTACTGATGCTGCTACTTTAACGGATTTGAGAGCATTAAATTATCAAGAAGGAAATTCTGATTCGGCATATAATCCATTCCGTAGCAATACAGACCTTACCATGTATTATCCTACTTCAATAGTTGGAAAAGCAAATGTGGTAAGTGCCATAGGAACAGATATAAATAACACATTAAGGCATTATATTAACCCTACCATTGGAGCATACGAATACAGTTTCCCTGAAAAGGATTGGGGTGTTACAAGTGCATACCCTGACAGAGGAATTGTATTTCCTATAAATGACAGTGTATATGTAGAACATTATGCTATTGGATTAAGAGATTCTTCCTATACAATTACAGATGAACAAACTGGAGAGACAACAACACAAACAGAACAAGTTGAATATACAATGTATTCACAGGTAAGAATAGGTAATTTTGGAGATAATGGCTTAAATAACATACCTGTAACCATACAATTCTCCAATAGTCCTAATTTTGAAACAGATTCTATTTGTTATGAGGAAGCAGGTACATACAATATTCCTTTGGCATCAAAAGACATAAGGATATACTCATCTTCTGTTCCTATGAGTTTGCCATTACCGGATGTTCATACGCCGAAAAATAATTCAAGAGTCCTTGCTCATCCTCTTTATGTTAGAGCATTTACTTCGCCAATGTCCATAGATACAATGCCAATAAATGATTCTACCAAGAGACCTGTCGGACTAACAACCTTGTATTCCGACACAACAAAAATTTATATTGAACCTGCTTATGATGTGAAAGTTTTAGACATAGTAACAACAGGTCATATTGGTAAAAAATGCGACTTAAGACAAGATACTGTAGTTGTTTCAATAAAAAACACAGGACATTTTACTTTAATGCCTACCAATACTTCCAATTGGAAAATGTATTATCAGGTTCAGGGACGACCGCCAATAGAAGAATCTGTTCAGTGGGCTAATATGGATATGCAAGACATAGCTCCTGATGTAACAGCAACTTACACATTTGCAACACGTGTTAATTTGTATCCTCAAAATTATGATTTTGTAAATATCTGTGATTCAAGTTCAATATATGGCACAGTAATGGATACAATATACAGGGACACTACATATAATATAAGAGCATGGTCTCGTCTCCCACTTGACAGCGTATTTGAAAATGACACATCAAAACACACATTAACAACTACAGCGGGCTATACTTCTTATTCAGGCTGGACTTCTATAACTTCTCTTGCTGATCCTGTTGCTCCTCATGCTCATAACGACACTATTTATTTGGGAACTTATGGACATCCTTGGGCAGACCAGATACAGAAAATTCCATCAAATACTCGTTTGATAATACGATGGTTTAAGGATTCAACTAACAGAGATAGTGAATTTAATATACCACAAACAGGGACTAATTTAGTAAAGTATCAAAAATCACAGATAGATTCAACTATAAAATTATTCCATGATACTACCTATTTCTTAATGACACAACGTACGGATGCAAATCCTGCCTGCACAAGTAAATTTACTCCTATTTCTGTTATAATAAGGGATAGAGTGCCAAAAGATTTATCTATGGAACAGATTATAGAGCCTTATTACATAGATACAACCTATACAATACCAATACCTCTTTCATGGGTTTATATGACTGCCCATGATACGATAAAGGTAAGATTGGCAAATTATGGAACGGATACTGCTTGGGGTAATAATGACTTTAAGTTATGGTATTCCATTAAACCTACTTCTCCGGCTAATGCACCGGAAGTATTAAAGGGTGAAGCACATTTCACAGGTTTTGTTCCTCCATTTACAAATCATCCAACAGGAGTTACCGACCCTAATAATTATGTGGATTTTGCTTTCCCTTATACCTTCCCTTACAATACAGAACAGGATTCTCTTAATGATATGTCTGCGGACTTTTCCGATCCAAGCAAAACATATCAGATAAAGACATGGCTGACAGTTGCTAACGATGTTATTCCTCAAAACGATACAATAAGTGATTCAATAGGACGTACAAACTACTTTGCAAAATTAAAACCTCGCAATGGAACATCGGTTTACCCAAGTATTTCAGTATCGGATGTAAAATCACTTGATATATCAAGAGTCCGTTTAGGAGTGCTGGACAATTACTCTGTACCTATTGGAAATTCTTACACAAACTACACCCAAACAGCGGATACGGCTATACTATATAAAGGTATATTAGACTCGCTTTATGTTACTGTAAGTGCTTCTACTTCCATGACAAGGATAGAGGAACATGACACGGTAGATGGTTATGTTAAAGCATATATAGACTGGAACAGAGATGGTGAATTTACTGCTAATGAACGTGTTATGGCGTTACCGGTAAAAATGATTGCGGGAGGAGATGTAACAGTCCAAGAAAGAATAAGACCTTATCCTGACCTTAATCCCAATATTATCAATGGATACACACGTATGAGAGTCCTAGTGTGGGAAGACAAAAAAGTTGGTGATAGTGCAAGCCTCACTCCTTATGATTCCTTTACGAAAGGAGAGGTGGAGGATTATCTGGTACAAGTTCGTACTATTGACAGTAATAATGCTGCTCTTGCATGGTTTACGCTCCCTGTTGAAGAGAATACAGAAACTCATTCGGATATTTATGTTAAGGTTCGTAATGTCGGAATAAATCCTTTGCAACAAGGAACAAAGATTGATTGGAGTAAAAATGGAGGAATAACATGGGAATCTCCATATATTCTGACAAATGATGACCTTTCTCATTTGGCTGGTGTTACTACTTCTCAAACGGATAGATGGCATAATGTAAAAATTGCTGACTATATCACTATAGATACAGGTTTAACTCATTTTGTTGCCTATATTACTGCTCCGAACGATGAGTCGCATAAAAATGATACAGCAAATTTATACACATTCCTTTTCAAAACACCAACTCTGCCTTATGTAACTAATTTTGATAGTTCGGCGATTGATAACAGTAAATCTTTCTGGGCAAAAGAACCTAATTACAAATATCCTTCAAATTGTTGGGAAATAGGAAAGATTATTAGAACAACGCCTCCAATCACAAATGGAAAGACAGTATTTGATACTGCATATTCACCGGAAAACTGTCTGGTAACAGATTTAGATCAAAAGCATCCGGCGAACAATGTAAGTATCATATATACACCTATATTTAATATTGGTGTTGTTAAGCCTGACACATTAAGTTTTATGATACGCAGGGCATTAAACAGTAATACATCAATGAGAGTTGAATACAAGAGTAAAAACAGTATATGGAGAATACTTGGTGCAATGAATGATGGTTATGGTACTAACTGGTATAATAATTCTGCTGGTTTTATTACTACAAAAACTTGGGAAAACGCATCATATTCTTTATTGCATCTTGTTAATGAGGGTCGTATCTCTCCACAGGATGTTCAGTTCCGTTTTGTTTTCCGTTCGGCTTCTTCCACCCATGATGGTTTTGCAATAGATGATTTCCGTCTCGGTAGGGCTAAATTAGCATTGGATGCAGGTGCTACTTCAATAAAACTCACACCTGAAATACCAAATTATGGAGACACTATCCATCCTGTGGTATATGTTAAAAATCTGGGTGCTTCTCCATTAACTAATTTCAACATTCATTATATTGCTCCTGAACTACGTTACCCATCAGGCGATCCGATGATTATTGAACAGTCAAAAGAAATAAATGATACTATGGGAATAATTATTGCTCCCGGTGATTCTATGCAATTTTCTATGCCGGCTGTGGTCATAGGCTCTAATACACCGCCTCGCTTTACTATTATTGCTCGTGCAAATCACACAAATGAACCATTACCATACAGAGATAATGATACTGCAAAACTGCTTGTTACTATTGCTCCTATGCTTAATGATATGGGTGTGCAAGAATTGGTGTATCCAAGAGGGACGATAGCGGTTGATGAAAATGTTTCCGTAACAGCCAAATTCAAAAACTATGGTGTAGTAAAGCAAAACAATATACCTGTTGCTTATCAGTTATCAACCATAGGCAGTCCAATAATAAGGGATACCATTCATTTGAACGTGGATTTGGCTTATGGAGAAGAGTGTACTTTCACTTTCAATCAGACTTTCACTGCTCACTACGGACAGTTTAACATTAAGGTTTGGACGGAATTAGATGCTGATACTTACCATTCTAATGACACGATGATACATCGTATAGGCTGTGCTACAAGTTTCAAAGATTTGGTAGCAGACGTTGTGATGATAGACGACAATGACCCTACCAGTTTTGGAATTCAACTGAATTTCATAAACAGAAGTACAATGCCTGTTGATAATATCAAAGTTGGTTATTATGTAAATGATGATATATCTACGGTATTCTCCGAACCATACAATTCAGGAGAGGTTTTGGGTTCATCAATGGGCTACCATACATTTTCTGCTCGCTTGCCTCGTCAGTACTATTCCAGCATTTGCGGATTTGTACATGTTGATGGGGATACAATAGCCACAAATGATACTACCTGTAACAGATATTTCGGTTATACCGATGTTTCCGCAGATGCTATTGATGTAGAGGAACGTGATGCTGAAACCTGTCGTTTGCAGGTGCATATCACTAACAGAGGAACATTGGGTAACCTTAATATTCCGGTAAGATTTCATATTGCTGTTGATGGACAGGAAGTTCATAATGCTTCATACACGCTTGATAACTTCGTTCCCGGACAAAGTATGCCTGTGATTATGAATTATTTGCTTCCTCGCTCACAAAACAGTGTCTATAACCTTAAAGCGTGGATAGAATTCCCTAATGACATCAATCCAAATAACGATACAACCATCAATTACAATGTTGTACGTGATTTAGACAGCGTTGGACTCTACGACATTACTGCTTCCGGCAGATTTATCCTTGAACAGAACACGCCGAACCCTTTGAATGATGCAACCGAAATAGATTTTGTTCTGCCACGAAGCGGAAATATCTACTTCTATATTGTTAATAATGAGGGTAAAACGGTTCATACTTACAGGGGAGCGTACTCAGGCGGTCGTCATACCTTAAAACTTGACAACATTAAACTGCCTCAGGGTATATACTTCTATACAATGGAGTTTGAGGAAAATAAACTTACAAGGAAAATGTTGATAACAAGGTAAATACTCATCACTTCACAATATCAAAAGGAAGAAAAAACATTGGTTTTTCTTCCTTTTTTTGTTAATTTTGGCTTCATGTACAAAAGTTAGGATAACGAATGTCTAAAAGATAAATATATCTACTTTTATAGAAAGGTTTGAATATGAACAAAGAATTTATTTTTTTGTGTTTCAAAGACCGTCCGTAACATTACGAAAGCCATCCGTAACATTATGAAGCCGTTTCATAACACTATGAAAACGTTTCATAACACTATGAAGCCGTTTCATAACACTATGAAAACGTTTCATAACACTATGAAAACGTTTCATAACACTATGAAAACGTTTCATAACACTATGAAGCCGTTTCATAACACTATGAAGCCGTTTCATAACACTATGAAAACGTTTCATAACACTATGAAAACGTTTCATAACATTATGAAAACGTTTCATAACATTATGAAAACGTTTCATAACACTATGAAAACGTTTCATAACACTATGAAAACGTTTCATAACACTATGAAGCCGTTTCATAACATTATGAAGTCGTTTCATAACACTATGAAAACGTTTCATAACACTATAAAAATCATCCATACCTGTATGGAGACCTGCAACGAAGGAAGACAGATAAAAGAAAGTGTTATTATGTTTATTAACGTTTATTTGTCAAGGGCTTATGAAGTGTAATATACTCACTTTTGTCCGGTAAGCAGGACTTTCTATTTGAAGGAAAAACAGGATAAATTTTGGTATGTCAAAAAAAAAATATATCTTTGCAGCCTTGAAATAAATAAAAGTTAAATTTTTAAAATTAAAAAACTATGTTTAAAAATCATCCAAAAGGTTTAATACCGGCGGCTTTGTCCAATATGGGAGAACGTTTCGGTTATTACATTATGAACGCTGTGCTGGTTTTGTTTTTATGTTCCAAGTTTGGCTTGAGCGAAGAAAACAGCACGCTTATTTATTCCTTCTTTTATGCAGGAATTTACGT
>JAISTG010000012.1 GCA_031272705.1 Bacteroidales bacterium
TTTTATTACTTTTGCCGGTACTCCTGCAACAATACACTGCGGTGGTACGTCTTTCGTAACAATACTACCGGCTGCTATTATCGCGCCATCGCCTATTGTCACGCCTTTCAGAATCATTGATCTGTTTCCAATCCAAACGTGATTTCCAATTATTATCGGTTTTGCTATTTTATAATCGGGAATATCAATCGTATGTCCGTCATAATCACGAATTACTACATCACGAGCAATGACACATCCTTCCCCAACAGAAACTTTCGAGGCACAAGTTATCTGAACTCCTTCATTGATAAAACCTGATTTAATAATCAATTCTCCGTTTTTCACCACACGAATATATGAATCGGCATACATTGTATAATTCCCTTCTATTCGCATTTTTGCATTCGGTTCTAACAATAATCGCGTTTCTTTATGCGAAGTCGAAACTTGCTTTCTGCCCATTGTTAATGAGCCGTTAATTGTCAATTTGGCTGACTTGTCAATATCTAATCGGCAATATTTGTGTGGACGGAAAGCAAATCTATTAGTCGTTTTTACTTTTGAACTAAAAAAATTGAACCAAATAAATATATACCAAGTCTGTAATGACAAACCCATTGGACGTATTGTTTTTAACAGCGTTTTTATTGGCGCTAATCGTTTTTTAATGTTATTTTTCATTGTAGGAATAGGGAAAAACTTTTGGGCAACATCTTCAAACGGATGTTTGTCCAATGCTCTAAAAAAAGCATCCTTGTCACTCCCGGCTGATTTTAACGGACTGTTCATCGCCGGATTTCCAATTGCAGCCTGTTCCATCGTAAACTGTTTGGAAATTATTATATCTTGCACTGTATCCCAAAAACGCATTCCTTTTTCCGAATTAATTATAACCAAAGAAGTACCTTTGTCTTGGTCCATACTTAAATCTATCTTTTCGATTCCCCAAAAGTCAGCAAGCGTAATATCCGCTTTTTGCGGGAATCCTTTAAATTTACATTCATAACAGGAAGGACGGGCAAAATTTCCCTTTTGCAAATACCCTATGAAAAACAAATCGTGGTAACGGTCTTTGCAGTATTCTTTTCCATTAGCGAAATTTACCCGCATTGAAAAATTATGCCAACCCCATTGTTTTGCCTTAAATTTGATTTTGGTTGCCTTTGCACCATATTGTCGTTCAAGCATATCCATATACTTCAAAAAGACCTTCGGGGAATTTACGCCGCGGCATATAAAATCGCAACTAATAAGATTATCATAATCTTTTCCCAAAACATTATATAAAGCGGCTATTTGACAAGGTGTTGCGCAAACCAAAACCTTCTCGCCCTGTTTCAAAAGATTTTTAATATCTATGTAAAGCGATTCCGTATAACTCTGTAAATATTTGGAACTCCGTATTTCCGGCAACAGGTTGTTGTCTTTGGTTACAATATGTTTTACTGTATGGTCTTCATTATAAATAGCGCCGCCCACATACCCGTTTTCTGCAAACATTTTTTCTGCCAATACAGAAAAAACGCCGCCGGAAGTGCTGTCTATGCGAACGGTATCATCTATGTTGTATGCCGCATAAACAATAGGTTTTTCAAAACGCTCTATCTTGCTTTTATTCGGTGTAATAATCGGGCAGGCTTTTTCACACAATCCGCAATCTGTGCATTTGTTTTTATCAACTTCCGGATACCAAAAACCCTCAATATCCGTAACAAATGTAATTGCATCGTGTCCGCATATATCGCCGCAAGCATTGCAGCCACAGCAGTCTTTTTTGTTAATTATATTTATCATAAACGATTAATAAACAGATATTTCGCCTAAAAATGTGTTCGTGAAATATTTCCTGCCGTTTTCGTTAAAGAAAAATGAATTAATATACAAATCCGTAGAAAAAAACCGTTCATCTTTCAAATAATTAAAAATCGGAATTTTCTTTATATTTGCCTTTTGTATGTTCCCTAATATATATTTTTCTATAAAGGACTCTGGAAATAAATCACTTAACGTCTTCGTAACAGGTAGCATAGTAATAACAGGTCTGTAATTGTTTTTTAAACAAAAATCAATCATTTCCCTGAGTATTTCTACATTCTTTTCTATATTGTTTCTGTTTTCTTCCGACAATAGAATATCACTCAAACCATCTAATTGAAACTGTTTCAGCCAACCGGTTATCCATTTCTCTGCATCTTTTATCAATTCGTTTTCACTCATTGAATTTGTCTTTATTTCCATCCTTTTATCGGCAGGAACATCTCTTATAATTCTTAATATATTGCATTTTGCCGTTAATACCGGATAATCAATATGTAGCAATTTTGTTAGTGAAGAATAATTGTTTATCTGCTCCGGCTGTAGCAATTTATAATATTTATAATTCGCAGAATCATTAAAATATCTTAAAAGAAAAAAATTAAAGGGGCAAACCGGTATCACAACTATGGCTTGATCACGTAAATGCCAATGATATTTCATCAATACTCTCAAATCGTATTCAAAGGATTGCGGACCGATTGCCCAGTTCATACCCTGCACTCCCGTTTCCGAATAATCAAAAGCGTATTTAGGTTGGTTGCTTCCCAAATTAACGATTTCAAGATTATCAGGAAAATTGTCATCCGAAAATTTCAAAACATCTATAAATTGATTTTTGTAATAATTCGTCTGTTTG